>CAZCZR010000025.1:0-22098 GCA_964503455.1 uncultured Lachnospiraceae bacterium
GCGGCGGGGTCATTTCCAACGGATAGACAAGCGCGGATCTCGCACATTCCGGCATATTCTTATTTGCATATTTTTCTGCTTTCCTTTTTAAAAAGTACGTGCTTTTGCCATGCAATTTTTCTGTACGCTATTGACAAATGAAAGTATTTGTTATACAATATACTTATTAAGTTTATACAAAGAGAGAGGAGATATTTTTATGAATTTGGATATGCTTCACCCTGCCGATCAGCTTGTTATGTTCATGGAAAGAATATACGGCTACGGCATGACCACCACCTCGGGCGGAAATCTGTCCATCCTTGACGACAACGGCGATATATGGATCACGCCCGGCTCTGTTGACAAGGGCAGTCTTACCCGCGCCGATATGGTAAGAATCACTCCCGACGGCGAGATAATAGGCAACCATAAGCCCTCAAGCGAGTATCCGTTCCACCAGCACATTTACAAAACGCGCCCCGATATCAAGGCGGTGCTTCACGCGCATCCGCCGGCTTTGGTAGCGTTTTCTATCGTAAGACAGCTCCCAAGCACAAGTCTTATCCCGACAGTCAAGTTCTCCTGCGGAGAGATCGGCATGGCAAAATACGGTCTCCCCGGCAGCACGGATCTCGGCGACAAGATAAGCCATGAGTTTGAAAAGGGATTTAATACAGTCATTCTTGAAAACCACGGCGTTGTTATAGGCGCGAAATCGATGTTCGATGCTTTCAAGTCCTTTGAAACACTTGATTTCAGCGCGCGTCTTGAGATCGACGCCAACAATATAGGCACGCCAAAGCCGCTTTCGCCCGAACAGATCGACTGGTACAAATCGCGCCAGAACGTAGTTATGGACGAGTTTGTTGCGAACAGCATCAGCAGCGAGGAAAAAGAAGCGCGCTCCAAAATGTGCAGCCTGATAAAGCGCGCGTACAACCAGCAGCTTTTCACAAGCACACAGGGTACCTTTTCGCAGCGTCTTTCCGATGACAGCTTTATAATAACCCCGACCGGCTCCGACAGAAAATATCTTGAGCCTGAGGACATAGTAAAAATAAACGGCGATTTTAAAGAGCTGGGCAAAAATCCGTCAAAGAGTGTTGAGCTTCACCGTGAGATATACAGACAGCATCCGCACATAAATTCAATAATCATAGCGCATCCGCCATGCATCATGGCGTTTGCCGTAACGGACACCCCGCTTGATTCGCGCACCATACCGGAAAGCTACATACTGATGCGCACCATACCCAAGCTGAATTTTGGCGATAACTATATACACCCCAAGGAAACAGCCGCCGTATTCAAGGAGAACACGCCTATCGCGATTATCCAGAACGACTGTGTTATCGTGACCGGCTCCGACCTTTTAAACGCGTTTGACCGTCTTGAAGTCGCCGAATACAGCGCAAAGGCTATCATTGCGGCAAAGGATCTTGGCGATGTTGTTGCTATCAACGACAGTGAGATAGACGAGATAGAGGATGCGTTCAATCTTGTAAAATAATATATCAAAATTAGGTTTTTATAGCAAGCGGCTTAGCCAAGCCTGCGAAAAAACCGCAAATATTAAGCCTTCTGCTGCAGATTGATAACAAGTACAGCAGAAGGCTTTTTTATTGCTCATTTCATATATTTCCGTCTTGCGGCCCGTAGTTTTTTAACCTCCCCACGGCTTTATTCGTTAGCATCCTCATCTATGTACGGGGAGGTGTTCACTCCGAAAAGCTCATATGCGCGGTTGAGCTGATTGTCTACCGTCACATTGATCTCGGCGAATACGTTTTCAAGACGCACCTGTGTGGTTATGTCAAGCTCGCCATAAGGGAACAGATCCTGATCGGCTTGGAAATCCATGACAGCCGCCGCGATTTCCGCGTCATACAGCTCGTTTATCGCGCCGTCAAAGTAGCCGAGTATCGTAAGACGGTTTTTTGCCGCTACTACCTCAGGACCGCTCATGCCGACGTGCCACTTTGTGCGGTAATCAAGCTCGCCGTAATCCGAGGTGGTTATGGCGCGTTTTGTGTTTTGTATAACATCGTCGGGCATTATTCCCACGCCGTTAATATCCTCGCCGTTGCGGGTAAGGTATCTGCCGGTGGTTATCTTGAAGGCGGAGCCGTTGTTAAGCGAGATCGTTACCTGCATCAGCGCTTTGCCGTAGGTGGTTTCGCCTATAAGGTATCCGACCCCCGAATCATGCAGCGCCGCCGCCAAAAGCTCCGACGCGCTTGCCGTACTGCCGTTTACCAGCACATTGAACTTATATTTCGGATCCTCCTGCTCGGAGTAATACGAGGCGTTGTATTCTTCAATACGGTATATGGTATCCGCGATCTTGCCCTTCGGCGTTATCTGCGCCGCTATTTGCACAGCCGCGTTCACATATCCGCCGGGATTTCCGCGCAGATCAAGAATTATATTTGTTATGTGGTGCGCGTCCGCCGCCGCAAGCGCCTCGGAAAACTCCTCGGAGGTGTTCACGGACATATTGGATATTTTTATGTATGCGGTGTTTTCATCGGGGAAGTTGTAAAACACGGTCTTTGACTGTACTTCAGAACGCGGGACCGATACGGTAACGTATTCCGAACCGCGCAGAAGAGTCAGGTTTACAGGGGTGGTGACCTCGGACAGAAGCAGCGACGCAACACTGTTGAGCGAGGAACCCACTACATCGCGGTCCTCCACCTTGACTATTTTATCGCCTATCTGCACTCCCGATGCGGGAGCGTAGCTTTCATCCGTGAACGACATTACGGTTATATAGCTGCCGATTTTTTGAAGTGTCGCGCCTATTCCGTAGGAATACTTGTCAAGACTTTGCTTAAAGGACTCATATTCCTCCGCCGTGAAATACTCGCAGTACGGATCCAGACCCGCAAACATATCTTTCAGCACCTTTATAAATATATCCGGATTTTCCTCAAGTGTTTTTGAAAGACCCATTTGCATTATGTCCTCAGGGGACAGGCTGTCGTCTATGTAATATTCGGATGCGTAGTTCGCTATCTTCTCAAACACCTGATATTCGGGGCTGAGCGTTGTGTCGTAGGCGCATACGGAGGATGCTGTCTGAATAAGAACAGCCGCTGCCGCTATTGCCGATAGTACTTTTTTTAGTTTCATAATAATTCCTCTTTTTTGACCGATATTCTCATTTTGTTTATTATCTCGTTCCCGCTGCCGCAGTCAAGCCGGTACTTGAGTGATATAAATCCTCCTTCCGGAGAAAGAGCCGTAAGAAGCTTGTCGGTATAAAGCGTCATCGGTATAGCTCCAAAGGGAAGAGTGTACATGAATTTATGTGTCAAATGCTCCTTATATATCATGACTGAACTTACAGAGCCGGAGCGTTTGATTTTTACGCTGTCGTTTTCCGCGGTTATGATAGTGGATGCGACCGAGCCGTCATCGGGAGAGGTCTCGGAATAAAGTATGTGATACTTCCCGTTCGAGCAGCGCATCCTGCCGCGCGCTTCTGTCGCCACGGTGTCTTTAAGACCCTCGCCTGATTGAGAGTTTTCCACCGTTATTATAAAATCATTTGCTTTGGAAGTGTTCGATATCAATTTTCGTCACCTGCTCATCGATCTGCCTGCCCAGAAACATCCCGCCCAGCTCCGCGAAGTTGTCAACGTCATCACTGACATAAAACTGATACTGTCCCGGTGGGTTATCTCCGCCGTGCTGCATACCCGCGCCGCATTTCTTTTTGAGATACTTTGTGACCTCGACTCCCGGCTCTATCAGGGCGACTTCGCTGCCCATATATTCCGAGATGACTTTTTTCAAGTGCGGATAGTGCGTACAGCCGAGGATAAGGGTATCGGCTCCGGCGTTTTTAATGTTTTCAAGATATTCCTCCGCTATAAGGCGCGTTACCTGCGTATCGGAGTGACCGTTTTCCACAAGCGGCACAAACAGGGGGCATGACTGCTCAACAACCTCGATAGACGGGTCGTATTCCTTTATCTGCTTTGTATACGCGCCGCTTTTAATGGTGCGCGGAGTGCCTATAACACCGATGCGCTTATTGCGTGTAGAGCGTACCGCCTCATATACGGTCGCGTCTATAACGCCGACGATAGGAACGTCAAACTCGCTTTTTATTGCGGGCATTGCCACGCAGCTTGCCGTGCCGCAGGCGATGACAATCATTTTCACATCAAAGCTCATCAGAAAGCGTATATCGTCACGGACGTATTTCATAACGGTGGAGCTTGAGCGTGTGCCGTAAGGGACCCTGCCCGTATCACCGAAATATATGATCCTTTCCTCCGGCAGCTCCTTCATTATTTCCTTCACGGCGGTAAGCCCGCCGAGACCGGAATCGAAAACGCCTATATATCTGTTATCCATAGGGACCTCCTTATTTTACACGCTTCTGCGCAAGAGCGATAAGCTCGTCCAGAAGCTCGGAATATCCCAGTCCCCTCGCTTCCCAGAGCTTGGGGTACATACTTATATTCGTAAATCCGGGAAGTGTGTTTACCTCGTTAAGGATGACTTTGTTATCTGACCTCCTGACAAAGAAATCCACGCGCGAAAGTCCCGCTCCGTCAAGCGCGGTAAACGCTTTTACAGCCATCGCGCGCACTTCTTCACGAAGCTCCTCGCTTATCGCGGCGGGTATAGCCAGCTGTGTCGAGCTGTCGTTGTACTTTGCGTCAAAGTCATAGAAATCCACTGTCGGAAGTATCTCTCCGACCTCGCCCGCGCGGGGAAGATCGTTTCCGAGAACGGAACATTCGACCTCGTGCCCGTCTATAAACTCCTCTACCAATACCTTGCGTCCGAAGGTAAGCGCATTCGACAGCGCGCTTATAAGAGAGTCTCTGTTGTACGCCTTGCCCACGCCCACGGAGGAGCCTGTGCTTGCGGGCTTGACAAAGCAGGGATAACCCAGCCGTGATTCAATTTCGCGGCATTTCTCATCTATGCTGTCGCCCGACCGGACCGTTACCCAGTCCGCCTGTGGTATGCCCGCGTCGTGCATTACTATTTTCGTGTATGTTTTATCCATTGCCGCCGCTGACGAAAGCACGCCCATACCGACGTATTTTATGCCGGAAAGCTCAAAAAGTCCCTGTATGGTACCGTCCTCTCCGTATTCGCCGTGAAGCACCGGAAAAATGACGTCTATATGTATTTTTTCGGTTTTATCGCCATCAAAGACGATAATGCCGCCGTCGCCGGTGTCGGGTGATATGAACGCCTTTTTGCGGGCAAGCTTTTCCCATGAACCGTCCTCGATAAGGCTGTAGTCGCCCTCGTACAAAAGCCATCTGCCGTCCTTGGTAATGCCTATGACGGTTATATCATAGTTATCCTTGTTAAGATTTTCAAGGATAGATGTAACGGATTTTCTTGAAATATCGTGTTCCGGCGATCTGCCGCCGAAAATCACGCACAAAGAAAGTTTAGTCATATTAACTCCTTCCCATAACAGTTATTATACAATCGTTTAGTGCAATAATCAATAGCTTGTAAAAATATTTAATAAAATGTTAATAATTATTGCTTCTCGCCGCTTTTTCGCGGCGCAATATTTCAAGCACCGATGAGAAATCATCTGGCAGCTCTGAGGTAAACTCCATAAGCTCGCCCGTTCTCGGGTGCAGAAAGCCGAGCGTCTTGGCGTGAAGGAGCTGACCTGTAAGGTCGAAGCGTTCATTTTTTATGCCATAGGTCTTGTCGCCGACGATGCTGTGGTTAATGTAGTTCATATGGACGCGTATCTGGTGGGTGCGTCCGGTTTCAAGAGTACATTCCACAAGCGTGTAGAGTCCGAAGCGCTCAAGCACCCTGTAGTGAGTGACCGACTCTCTGCCGCCTTCTATAACAGCCATTTTCATACGGTCGTACGGATGTCTGCCGATAGGCTTGTCAACAGTGCCAAAATCCTCTTTTATATTGTCGTTTACAAGGGCGTAATATTTCCTCAAAGCCTTGCGCTCCTTAAGCTGTGCGGCAAGACACAGATGCGCCTCGTTGTTTTTGGCTATGACCAAAAGTCCGGAGGTGTCTTTGTCTATACGATGCACTATTCCGGGGCGGATCACGCCGTTTATAGCCGACAGATGATCGCCGCAGTGGTACATAAGCGCGTTGACAAGAGTACCCGTGGCGTTGCCGACTCCGGGATGCACTACCATGCCCTTGGGCTTGTTTATGACAATAACGTCAAAGTCCTCGTACACGATGTCAAGAGGTATATCCTCCGGCATTGCTTCAGTTACCACCGGCTCCGGTATCTCGACCACGATCACCTCGCCTGTTTTTACCTTGTAGTTTTTATTAAGATATCCCGGACGGTATCGCACCTCGACACGCATATCGTCGCAGAGCTTTGCGGTCAAAGACCGCGACAGCCGTTCATCCAGCTGCGGAAGCACCTTGTCGATGCGTTCGCCGTCATATTCGGGAGGGATCGTCAGATGAAGCGTAGACATTAAAAGATCCTTCACATATATTTATTTACCGCTTTTATCAAAAAATATCACATATATTATAAGCAGCGCCGCGCCCACGGTCACAGCAATATCCGCGACGTTGAACACGGGAAAGCTTATAAAAACCGTTTTGAGCATATCGACCACAAAATGCCGCATGACACGGTCAATACCGTTTCCGAGCGCTCCGGCAAATATCATTGTCAGGGATATTCGCAGCAAAGGGTGCTTCGGTTTTTTGCATATCGCGTACACGATCACTGCGGCGCAGAACACAAAGGAAACTATGCCAAGAAGCACTGTATGCTCTTCGAGTATACTGAATGCCGCGCCGGTGTTTTTTACGTAGTATATATCGATTATATGCGGTATGAGCGCAAAGCCTTCGCCGGGTGCTAAGGACGATACCGTAAAGTATTTTGTCAGCTGATCCAGAATAATAATCAGAAGCGCTGTCAGGGAGTATATCAGCATAGCGGTCACTTCCTTGAAATATAGTCTACCGCCGCGCGAATTTCGTCCTCCGTCACATCATCGGTTATTATGACATCCCCGATACGCACCGGCAGCACGAATTTTAATTTTCCGGCGGTTTTCTTTTTATCCTTGCCCATGAGGGCGATTATTTCATCGGCGTTTTTAATATCGGCCTTTATGTCAAAGCCGTAAGCCGTCATAAGCGCGTTGATACGGTCAAGCTCGGCGCAGCTTATCATGCCGCGCTGTACGGCTATATATGAAGCCGCCGACATTCCGAGACCCACACACGCGCCGTGAGTGAGAGCGAAATCGAACGCGCCCTCCGCGGCGTGACCGATGGTATGACCGAAATTGAGTATGGCGCGCAGACCGTTTTCCTTTTCGTCCTTCTCGACAACGTCCGCCTTGACGGAGCAGTTTTCAAAGCTCAAAGCTATAAGCGTTTCAGGGTCGAGAGACTTGACGGAGGAAATATTTTTTTCGAGATAATCGAAGAAATCCGCGTTTCTGATAATGCCGTGCTTTATGACCTCGCCCATGCCGGAAACAAATTCCTTTTCGGGAAGAGTTCTAAGCGTTGAAACGTTTATATATACGAGCGACGGCTGATGAAACGCGCCGAGGATGTTTTTCGCGCCGCCGAAATCAATGCCTGTTTTTCCCCCGACAGAGCTGTCGGACTGACTTAAAAGCGTTGTCGGGACCTGCACAAAGCGTATTCCGCGCATATATATTGCCGCCGCGAAGCCGGCCATATCTCCGACCACTCCTCCGCCAAGAGCCAGAACCATGCTTTTTCTGTCCATGCCGAAATCAAGCATGGCGGAGCAGATCGAAAGTATCGACTCCATGCTTTTATGCTCCTCGCCCGCCGGAAATGCCGTGACAGCCGTATCATAGCCTGCCAAGCGGAGAATGTCAGCCGCTTCGCCGGCATACAGCTTTTCAACGTTGGTGTCGGTAACGATAAGGATCCTCTTCGGCGCGCCTATACCGGCAAGAGCCTTTGCAAGACCGCCGAAATCCTTATCTATTATTATATCATATGAATTTTCGCCGAGATTCAGATGCAGAGTTTTCATTGTCAATATCCTTTTTTACAGTTTTGCGTTGGCGCACGCGTTGAGGTCAAGACCGCCGCGCGTGCCTTTTAAGTATTCGTAATATCCCGCCGCCGCTATCATAACGGCGTTGTCAGTACAAAGCACAGGGGGAGGGTATAAAACCTTTATATCATGAGCCGCGCACTCCTCGGTCATTTTTTTGCGGAGCGCGGAGTTGGCAGCCACCCCTCCGGCTATGGTAACGGTATCGACTCCCGTTTTAAGCGCCGCCGCAAGAGTATGCGAGCAAAGCGCGTCAACCACAGCGGCCTGAAAGCTTGCCGCCACATCAGCCTTATTGATTTCTTCGCCGCGCTGCGCGGCCTTGTGAAGATAGTTTATCACAGCGGTTTTCACGCCGCTGAAGCTGAAATCAAGACTTCCCTCCGCCATTTTAACGCGGGGGAACTCTATCGCGTTCGGGTCGCCCTCCTTTGCAAGCTTGTCTATAAGCGGACCGCCCGGATATCCGAGACCGAGAACTCTCGCGATCTTGTCGAAGGCTTCTCCGGCGGCGTCATCGCGCGTACGCGCAAGCGTCTCAAAATCAGTGTAGTCCTTTACAAGTACGATATGACTGTGACCGCCGGATGCCACCAGCGATACAAACGGCGGCTCCAGTTCCTTATGCGCCGCAAAATTGGCGGTTATATGTCCTTTTATATGATGTACCGGCACAAGCGGTTTTTTTGCGGCGTATGCTATAGCCTTCGCCGCCGACACTCCGACAAGCAGCGCCCCTATAAGCCCCGGCCCCGCCGTCACAGCGACAGCCGTTATATCATCAAGCAATACGCCCGAACGCTTCAAGGCCTCGTCAATAACGGAGTCGATGTTCTCGATATGTCTGCGCGATGCAATTTCGGGGACGACGCCTCCGTATTGACGGTGTATCTCTATTTGTGTGTTTATGACATTGGAAAGAGGTTCCCTGCCGTTTTTTACGACAGCCGCGGCTGTTTCGTCGCAGGAGCTTTCAATGCCGAGAATAAGTATATCTTCCATTATTGTAATTCCATATCCATTAAGACAGCGTCCTCTGAAGGATTTTGGTAGTAGCCGCGCCGGCGTCCGACCTCGTAAAAGCCGTTTTTTTTATAAAATGTCCTTGCCGCCGCGTTCGACTCCCGCACTTCAAGCGTGATCACGCCGATCCCGCGCCCGCGGGCTTGTGCGGTTATAAGATCCATGAGCGCCTGCGCGATCCCGCGTCGGCGATGCTTTTGCGCCGTGCAGATGCTCGTTATCTGCCCTTCCCCGAAAATATCGAGAAATCCCGCGTATCCCGCGTCCTCGCCGTCCGCTTTCGCTAAAAAATATACGCCGAGAGGATTGTCCGCCTCCTCGAAAAACGCGGCTTCCGACCATGGATCGGAAAAGCACTCTTTCTCAAGGGCGTAAAATCTTTTGGCGTTTTCGCGTGTGAGCGGTTCAAATTCAAGCTTCATCGTCTTTTGGCGGAGCGTCCTCGTCCGCAAGGGGAAGAAGCGTTTCATCGGCGAGCTTTTCCGCAAGAGCCGTCAGCGCGTCATAGATAGCCTCGGCTGTTTCCGAGTATTCCTCAAGATCGCCGCCGTAGGGATCGGGGATCTCGCCCTCCTCGCCTATATACTCAAACAGCGTGAACACTCTGCCCGGAGCGTAGCGCTCAAGCAGCTGCTTATGCGCGGAGGTCATCGTCAGGATCAGATCGCTCTGCGCCAGAAGATCCGCCGTGATAGGCTGCGAGGTATGCCCCGATATGTCAATATTGTACCGTTTCAGCGCCTCGACCGCATTCTCGGAGGCGCTTGCGCCGTCGGTTGCGAATACGCCGGCGGATTCCGCGAATATATTAAGATCGTTTTCCATAGCGATCTTGTTCATAATTGCCGCCGCCATGGGACTGCGGCAGGTATTTCCTGTGCATACAAATAAAATATCCATAATAATTACACCCGTATTACTTTGTTTCCGGCTGATTTGTAAAGCCTGTTCTTCACGGCGAGACCGTAGCCGTCCGTGTCGGCAAATTCCGCAAACACAACATCTATGCCAAATTCGTCAAAGGTGCGCAGCAGCCGGAAAAGATTTTTCGCGTATTCCTTTCCGCCGCTTCCGCCGTCAAGGATGCAGTTGACATCGTACTCGTTTTCGGGATACATTCTGAGAACCCCTGTTTTAAGCGCCGGATTTTCCGCTTTTGTTTTTGAAAGAAGCTCGTTTATTTTCCTAAAGACCTCTTTTTGACGGCCCTCCACAACGGTAACGTCTGCGTTCGGGGCGTAGTGCTTGTACTTCATGCCGGGAGATCTGGGCGTTTCGCCGTCAGCTACCGATTTAAGCACATGGGGATCGACCTTGGTTTCGGGGACGATCTCTCTCATCATATCAAGCGTGACTCCGCCGGGGCGGAGAATAACGGGAACATCCCCCGTAAGATCCGCGACAGTGGATTCCACGCCTATATCGCAGTCGCCTCCGGCAAGAATAGCGTCCGCTCTGCCGGACAGATCGTCTATGACGTGCTTCGCGGTAGTGGGACTCGGCTTGCCGGAAAGATTGGCGCTTGGAGCGGCTATAGGAACCCCTGCGGCTTTTATAAGCGCCTGCGCCGCCGGATGCGACGGAAAACGCACCGCCACGGTATCAAGTCCCGCCGTTACCGCGTATGGTACGCGGTCAGATTTTTTCAGCACAGCCGTAAACGGCCCCGGCATAAAAGCGCGAATAAGCCTTTTCGCCGTTTCGGACAGCTCCGATGTAAGCTCCGGCAGCATATCGGCCGAGGCGATATGCACTATAAGAGGATTATCCGACGGTCTGCCCTTTGCCGCGAAGATCTTTTCGACAGCTTTCGGGTCAAACGCGTTCGCGCCGAGTCCGTAGACCGTTTCGGTCGGGAACGCCGCGATACCGCCTCCGGCTATGATCCGAGCCGCGCGCGATATTTTTTCCGCATCGCTTTCGGAGCCTGTCAGATGATATATTTCCGTTTGTATATTATCCATTATCAATCATCCTGATACTTGCTTAAAAGATCATACTTTATCTGCCACAGCGATTTTGACAGATCCACATAATATCTGTGGGGATTTTCAAAACGCTTGACCTCCTCCCACAAGCCGTCGATCTCCATTTTGCAGTACTCCTGTATAACATTGAGGGGAGGCGTTTCATAAACACATTCGCCGTGCTTGAAGATCTGCTTCATAAGCGGGCGCGCATAGAAATCGGTCACCTTCTTGTGCTTCCATGTATGCTCGGGATCAAAGAGCAGATAAGGCTTGAAATTGTCGATCACCTCGTCATGCAGTGTGACCACATCGGCTATTGCGGCGGAGGTGTCCTTTGAATAAAGACGGTAGACCTGCTTGAAGCCGGGCGTGGTTATCTTGGAAACATTCTCGCTCACTTTTATTTTCGGTATTATATTGCCCTTGTCATCCTCTGCCGCCACAAGCTTGTACACTCCTCCGAAAACAGGCTCGGAACGCGAGGTTATAAGACGCTCGCCTACGCCGTAGGAATCGATTTTAGCGCCTTGGATCTGTATGTCGCGGATGATATTCTCATCAAGAGAGTTTGACGCTACGATGGTGCAGTCGGGATAGCCGGCGGAGTCGAGAAGCTTGCGGCATTT
The DNA here is from genome assembly GCA_964503455.1 of uncultured Lachnospiraceae bacterium. Lineage (GTDB taxonomy): Bacteria > Bacillota > Clostridia > UBA1381 > UBA1381 > CAZCZR01. The sequence goes on from CAZCZR010000025.1 coordinate 11,649, forward strand.
CTTTGAAAGATAGGTGATGTCGCCCGAATCTATTCTCACGCCCTTGGGACGCTTTCCCATAGGCTTTAAAACCTCGTCAAACACCTTTATAGCGTTGGGAAGTCCGGAATTGAGGACGTTGTAGGTGTCGATCAAAAGCGTGCAGGAATCGGGATAGGTTCTTGCATACGCTTCAAACGCCTCATACTCGCTGTCAAAAAGCTGCACCCAGCTGTGCGCCATGGTGCCAAGCGCCGGAACGCCGAAATCGCGGTCGGTGATCGCGCAGGCGGTACCCACGCAGCCGCCTATATATGCCGCTCTCGCGCCGAGCATCGCGGCATGAGCGCCCTGTGAGCGGCGGGAACCGAACTCCATGACGGGACGGCCGTCAGCTGCGCGGACGATGCGGTTCGCCTTCGTGGCGATAAGGCTCTGATGATTTATCGAAAGCAGTATCATTGTTTCGATAAACTGCGCCTGCACCGCGGGACCTTTTACGGTTATAAGCGGTTCGCCGGGGAATATGGGAGTCCCTTCGGGGATAGCCCATACGTCGCACTCGAATTTAAAGTCGGCGAGATACCGTAAAAAGCGCTCGTCAAAAATATTCTTGCTTTTGAGATATTCTATGTCGTCATCCGTAAAAGCAAGGTTTTTCAGATAATCTATAACCTGCTCAACGCCCGCCATTATTGCAAAGCCGCCGTTGTCGGGGATCTTTCTGAAAAACATATCAAAGTAGACCTGTTTCTCGCCTATCCCCTCAACAAAGAAACCGTTTGCCATTGTGAACTCGTAAAAGTCGGTAAGCATGGTAAGGTTAAGATTGTTTACTGTTGCTGTGTTCATATCGGTAAAGTTACTCCTTCCGTTATTGTCGGATCTATGCCGTCAAGCCAGAAAAGCATTTTTTCAATATGCATATCCCAGTAGGACCAGTCGTGTGTGCCGTGCCCGTCCTCAAAATGGTAATTTTCGCAAATAGGAGCCAAAAAATCACGGAAATCGATGTTGTCGCCGTAGAGAAAATCCTCCTTGCCGCAGACGTGGTATACCGGCGGTATGCGGCCCGCCGCCTTTTCGGCAAGCTTTTTCAAGTCGTTGGAAGGCTTTACCGTATCGCCCAAAGCGATGCGCACGGCTTCTTTTTCCTCCTCGTCGTTGTGTACTCTGTATATATCCACGGCGCCGGAAAACGACGCGCAGGCTCCGTAGCGTTCGGGATATGTGAGCGCGCACTTGAAAGCGCCGTAGCCGCCCATGGAAAGTCCCGCCACAAATCGATGCTCACGCTCGGAGGATACATTAAACAGAGCCTCCATAACTTCGGGAAGCTCCTTGGTCACGTAATCAAAAAACATTCGTCCGTCAGAGGTGTTTGAATAGAACACTCTGTCGCCGTCGGGCATTACAACGGCGAGATTTCTTTCTCTTGTGTATCTTTCAATTGATGACATACGCATCCACGAGGTATGATTCTGGTTAAGACCGTGCAGAAGATAAAGCACGGGTATCGGATCGCGCTTCAGCGTGGCGTCAGAGTTATATCGTGTCGGAAGTATGATGTTTACCGCCACATCCTTTTTAAGGGAATAGGGGCGGAAATTAAACGTTAAAAAAGCCAATTTAAAAACCTCTGTTTCTTAGGGTGCGCCCTTTAATCGTATGCGGTTTATCTGCCGCGCTTGTAGCCGCCGGAACGTTTTGAGTCGCGGCTTTTCCTCAGAGCCTGCATATTTTCGTCGCTGTCTTTTTTAAAGCGTGAAAGCTTATCCTCAAAGGAAAGCTCGCCCGTTGAGTACTGCGCCGAAAAAGGCGAATTGTCGGGACGGTGATTTACGGGAGGATGAGGCTTTGCAGCCTTTTTTTCCGCGCGCTTTTGCGCCTGCTCGTCGTGCGCGCGCTTGATAGACAGACTTATCTTGCCCCTTTCGTCAATTTTTACCACCTTAACCTTCACCTTATCGCCAATCTTAAGATAGTCCTCTACCTTGTTGACGTATCCGCTGTCGATCTCGGATATATGTACAAGTCCCGTTGCTTTTTCGCCGGCAATCTGGACGAAAGCCCCGAAGGGCGTTATCGAAGCCACAGTGCCGGATAAGATTTCTCCTATTTCCATAAAGTGTAAAAATTCCTTCCGTAAAATTGTGTGTATGACAGGTGCTGTCAGTTTGACGAATCCTGCTTGGAAACGTCGATAAATACCTTTTCATCCTGTTTTATATAGCCGAGCTTTTCGCGCGCGACTTTTTCTATGTATTCGTCGGAGTTTACATTGTCCTTGAGTTCCTTGATTTCTTCTATCCGCTGCTGCTCATAGGCAACCTCATCTTTAAGCTTCGCAATGGTGTCGCGGTTTTCTTCTATCTGCGGGATCTGCATAAGCCCCTTAAATACCATAGCGGACAACACTATGATAAGAGCGGCAAAACCTATGCCGAAGCGGTGCTTTTTGAAAAACGCCGAGAAAACGTCTTTGACGGCTGACATTATATCAATCCTTTCGCTTAAAAATTCGTGAAAATACACTTACTATCATTTTATACAAAAAACGCCCCGCCGTCAATAGGTATTTTAAAATTAGTGAAAAAATTTTAATAATTTTATCAAAAATCACATTCAAAGTGGCGCCGAAAACGGAAAAACATATAAAACCGCCCAAAATCAGACCGAGCAGCTCATATGCTCTGAACAGACCCTTTGTAAAAACGAAAGTCATAAACGACCATACGGTAAGAAACACCGCCCAGAAAAGCGCGTCGCATACTGCGGCAAGAGCTTTCCCGCCGGTGCGTCTTACCGAGCGCAGAAAAATATATACCGCCGCCGATATCGCGCCTGTCGCCGCCGCCTGCAAAAACGAGATGCACTCATACGAAAAGCCCGCGTTCATATTACTTAAACAGCGCTCTCATCATGCCGCCGCTTTTTTTCATTGGCGAGTACACCAGCGAATCGACGCTGCCTTCGGCGAGCATACTGCCGCCTGTGGTGTCAAGCTTGGTTATATTGAGATTTTTGCCGCGTATGACAAGCTTGCCCATGTTGGTTTTCAAAGCTATCTGTGACGGAGAAAAGGACTCCACGTCCTGAACGCCCTCAAGCGCGAAGTCACGGCGCGCCGTCAGCGTTAGCGAGTGTGACAGAGAAGGCGCGGCTGTGTGTTTTTCCTGCATATACATCTTCCTTTCAGAATGGGATCCGTAATGTATATGCGCCCGCGCCGCGGCATATGCCGGAATAATTTCCGAAAATATCCTCACAATGATTTAAAAAAACATATATTGACAAAACATCGTAAAGATGGTAAAATGTAATTGTTCGAAAAGTTTATTTCGGCAACCGATAACTCATTATTTTGGGAGGTAATAACGATGGCTTGTTTTATTGTACCCGCTGCGGAGGCTGCGGTAACAACGATTATAAAAAAGAAAGCGGACAAACGCGGCGAGAGTGCCAATCCGTTCATAAAGGGAATGGGACGGCTCAATAATATGCTGTGGGGCGGCTCGGCGCTTTTGGCGTTTGAGCATATATGGCACGGCGAGGTCACGCCGTGGTTTCCCTTTCTGACGAATGCGGCGAATCCCGCTGACGCGGCTCAAATGCTTTTCGAAATGGCGACTTCCGGCGTAGGCATGGCGGTCTTGGTGACGGCTGTCTGGGCGGCGATGACCGCTTGGACAAATTCCATGGAAAAGCGCTCGGACTCCGATGCGGCTGTAAATAGGGGGCAGGCAAGATGACGCTGCTTATAACTGTATTTGCCGCCATTGCCGCGACTGTTGCGTGGTATAATGAGGAAAGAGAGCTAAAGCTCGGCTCTTTGTGCCTTATATACTGGGGCGCGTCGCTGATGTGGCTTGTTGACGCGGTCGCCGAATACATAAAGCTTGGCGCGGAATATTTCAATCCGGCGCCGGCGGATATGTTAAATGATGCGTACCTCGGTTTTTCCGCAGTCGCACTGGGACTTGTAATATGGCTTGCGGTGCTGCTTGTTAAAGACCCCGAAGGCAGGATAAGAAAAATTTTAAAAAAGCAATGACCCGCTTTAAATCGGAGCCGGTACACCCCCGAATGTGTGCCGGCGCCGATTTTTTTGGTATTGCCATATAGCCGCAACGGGCTGCGGGAGCTTTGCGAATAGGCAAAGACGCCGAAATGGAGCTTGCTTAACGCGGATAAGACCTGTACGTGACGATATTATTATTTGATCTTATATTTTTAGAGATTGCCTATTGCAATTCGTTTTTTCGTGTGTTATAATGACCTTGTTCAAAATTCATGAAAAAAAGGAGAACAGGCATGATATATGGATTTGCACAGACTTCATCGGCTCCGGTCGAGGAAGGGCGCATAAATCTTGGGGGACGCGGCATTACGGTAAACAGCCGATATATTTCAAAAAACGGTGTTCCGGTCATACCGGTATCCGGCGAGTTCCATTTTTCAAGATGCAGCCGCGATATGTGGCGCACGGAGCTTGAAAAGCTCAGGCGCGGGGGCATAACGGCGGTGTCTACATATATGCTGTGGATATATCACGAGGAGGAAGAGGGCAGGTTTGATTTTACGGGCGACCTTGATATACGCGCTTTCATAGAAGCGGCGGCAGACGCGGGACTTGATGTTGTCCTGCGCATAGGCCCGTGGGCGCACGGAGAGTGCAGAAACGGAGGTTTCCCCGACTGGCTTTTGAAAAAGCCCTTTAAGCTGCGTGACAATAATGACGGGTATATATATTACGCGCGCCGCTGGTACGAGAAGATATATGAGCAGGTAACGGGACTTGATGAGCATATAATGGCAATACAGCTTGAAAACGAGCTTGTTGACAACAGTGCGCATCTGCTGCGGTTAAAGGAGCTTGCCAAGGAAGTCGGATTCGATGCTCCGCTGTATACCGTGACCGGCTGGAACAGCGCCTACGGCGCCGAGATCCCCGAAGGAGAGGTGCTGCCCGTATTCGGCGGCTACACCGTTACTCCGTGGACGTCTATCGACGAAGAACCGCAGCCGTGTCCGCATTACCGCTTCGATCCTATGCGAAACGACGCCGCTATAGGCGCGGATATTATATCCGGCGGCTCTGCCGACAGACACGTCCTTGAGTATGACAGATACCCCTTTGCCACCTGTGAGCTTGGCGGCGGTATACAGGTAACGCGGCATCGCCGCCCTGAGGTCGATCCCATGGATATATACGCGCTGTCGCTTGTAAAGCTCGGTTCGGGAAACAACTTTGTCGGATATTATATGTACCGCGGCGGCACAAATAAAATAGGAAAGCTCTCGACCTTTCAGGAGTCTACGGAAACGGGCTATCCGAATGACTACCCGATACTTTCCTACGACTTTCAGGCGCCTGTGTCGGAGTATGGCGAGCTTAGGCGGCATTATTATCTGCTCAGGCTTTTGCATATGTTCATAGAAAGCTACGGCAGTATGCTTGCGCCGATGGATGTGTATATGCCGGAAAAGAAGGCTGATACGGGAGATGCTTCGTCGCTCAGATACGCGGCGCGCAGAAATGACAAGACGGGCTTCATTTTCGTCAATCACCATGACGGAGAACATAAGCTTGATGATATATACGGAGTGTCCTTTGAGCCTGTACCCGATATGCGCATCAATGTGACGGGAGATATATGCTTTATACTCCCCTTCGGACTTGAGATAGCGGGCGAAACGCTTGAGTACGCGTCCGTTCAGCCGCTTACATACAAAGACGGCGTGTATTATTTCTTTGAGATACCGGGCATAAAGCCAGAATATAAATTTGCGGGAAAAGATGCGGTATCCGAAAAAAGCTTCAAGATAGGAAACGCCGCCGTAAGAACTCTTACCATGGAGGAGGCAATGCGTTTCGGACTTGACGGGCAGCCGCCCGTTCAGGATGCGGAGCTTAGCGCGGAGATCGTGGACGGTATACCGTTTGACGCGAAATATATCGGCAACATGAAGTCGGATAATATTGTCTGCTATCGCCTTACGGCCTCAAAGCCGGAGGGATTTGTGAATATAACCATGGAAGCCGATAATTTTCAGCTTTACAGCGATGGAGAGCTTGCCGCCGATTTCTTCAGCTTCGGCAAAGCGTGGAGAGTGCCGGCAAGGCTGATATACGGGCATGAGGCGTATCTGCTTGTCGCTTAGAGCTTGCCGGAAATAAGCCGCGTTCAGCGGCATGGAGGATCAGAATGACTAAACGGGAATATCTTGATACACTTTACAATGAACTCAGCTTTCTTCCGCCGGAGGAACGCGGTGAGCAGATACGGTATTTTGCCGCGCGGCTTGACAGCGTTGCCGAGGAGGAGCTTGAAGCTTTATTCGGCACACCGCAAGAAGCCGCCGAAAAAGTATTCAACCGCCGCGCACGTGAGAATGCGGATCAAAGCGCACCAAAAACCGACGCGTTCAGCGGCGCTCAAAGCCGGACGGACACCCGTTCGGGCGAGGGGCATACCAATTACAGCGGCCATCCCAACCGCCCGAACCGTCCCGATACGGACAGAAACAGCGGCAGTGCGCTGAAAACGGTTCTGACAGTGCTTGCCGTGATAGTATGCCTGCCATTCGCGCTTGCGGCGGGAGTGTTTGCGCTTGCGCTTGTATGCGCGGCGATAGTAGCCGCGGCGATCATAATCGGCGGCGCGATAGCGGTTTTCGGCGTGGGGGTGTATGGCGTTACGCAGTGCGTGTCTATGCCGGCGGCGGATATGCTTTATAACGGAGGAATCGGACTTCTTATGGCGGGAGCAGGCGCTGCGGCGATATGGTTCATTCCGCAGCTTATAATAAAAGGACTTATTATGCTTATACGCGGCATTACGGATTTGCTAAGCAGAGCGTTTCACAGAGGAGGCGGCAGAGGATGAAAAGGATCAATAAAACAGCGGCGGTAATATGCGCGGCGGCAGTCGTTATAGGCGGAGTGTCGGCAATCGCGGGCTATGCCGCCGGCGGACGGGGAGACCGCCTTGGATGGAGTATACAAAGATATATCCGTTCCTATGATCATTACAAAGATCGTTATGACGACTATGACGACTATGACGACTACGACGATTACGATGATTATGATGATTATGATGATTACTATTATTACTACACCGATCCGTGGAGTTATTTTTACTCAAACAGGGGCGGCTCCGACACGGTAACGGTGTAAACGGAGAACCGTAATATCGGCCGCACAAAAATTGATAATACAAAATTTTCGGAAAAAATTGCGGTTTTGTTATTGATTAATCGATGTTTATATGATATAATAGACCATAGCGTTTAAACAACAGAAAGGAAGTGTTTGTCATGCAGGGACCCGGAATCAATGAGATCAGGGAGAAATTCTTGAGCTTTTTTGAATCAAAGGGATGTCTGAGACTGCCGAGTTTTTCGCTTGTACCGAGAAACGACGCGAGCTTATTATTGATAAATTCAGGAATGGCGCCGATGAAGGCGTGGTTTAAGGGAACGGAGGCGCCTCCGCGCAGGAGAGTCACCACCTGCCAGAAATGCATACGCACGCCGGATATAGAGCGCGTGGGAAAGACTGCCCGTCACGGCACGTTTTTCGAGATGCTTGGGAACTTTTCCTTCGGAGATTATTTCAAAAAAGAAGCTATAACATGGGCGTGGGAATTTTTAACGGAAGTAATGGGGCTTCCCGCCGACAGACTTTGGATAACCATATACGAGGAGGATGATGAAGCCGGCGATATATGGAGAAATGTCGTAGGCGTTCCGGCTGAAAGAATAGTGAAGATGGGCAAGGAGGACAATTTCTGGGAGCATGGCACAGGTCCGTGCGGCCCCTGCTCGGAGATACACTATGACCGAGGCGAGGAATTTTCATGCGGTCCGGACTGTCATCTCGGCTGTGACTGCGACAGATTTATGGAGGTATGGAACCTCGTATTCACGCAGTTTGACAAGGATGACGAGGGCAATTACAATCCTCTGCCCAATCCGAACATTGATACCGGTATGGGACTTGAGCGTCTCGGTGTTGTTATGCAGGGCGTAAACAACCTTTTTGAGGTCGATACCGTGCAAAACGTGATGAAGCACATTTCCGATATTGCGGGCGTTGCTTACAAACGGGACGAAAAGACAGATGTGTCGTTAAGAGTTATCACCGATCACATTCGTTCCACGGTAATGATGGTCTCGGACGGAGTCATCCCCTCAAACGAGGGACGCGGCTATGTGCTGCGCCGTCTGCTCAGACGCGCGGCCCGTCACGGCAGACTCCTCGGCATAACCGACAAGTTCCTTTATATCGTTGCCGATACCGTTATAAACGAGTCGATGCAGGGATATCCGGAGCTTGACGAAAAGCGCGAATACATCAAAAAGATAATAGAGATGGAGGAAGGCAAGTTTGCTCAGACAATCGAAAGCGGACTTGACATCCTCAATAAATATATCGCGGAGGAAAAGGCTTCGGGCAGCTCCGTTTTAAAGGGAGAGGAAGCGTTTAAGCTTCACGACACCTATGGGTTCCCGCTCGACCTTACGATAGAGATAGCGGAGGAATCCGGCCTTGAGGTTGACGTTGACGCGTTCAACATCTGCATGAAGGAGCAGAAGGAACGCGCGCGCAGAAGCAGAGATGACGGCTCAAGCTGGGACGGAGGCGTTTCATATGAGTTTGAAAACGCGCCCGCCACGGTATTTACCGGCTACGATACTCTGACGGACACCTCCGAGATAGCCGGAATAGCCGCCGAGGGCGAGGTCTCGGCTGTTATATCCAAAGGCGAAAAAGGAATAATCGTCACGGAAAAGACGCCGTTTTACGCTGAAATGGGCGGTCAGGTCGGAGATGTGGGAAAGATCACTGCAAACGGCTTTGAAGCCGAGGTTATAAACACCACAAAGACAGGCGACGGATTATATATGCACGAGGTAGAGGTAAAGTCGGGCGAGGTGAAGCTCGGCGATACGGTAACGCTCTCGGTAGACAGGGAAGTGCGGGAGTATATCTGCCGCAACCATTCCGTAACGCATCTGCTGCACAGAGCGCTTAAGACAACCCTTGGCGACCATGTGGCCCAGGCGGGTTCGCTTGTAACGAAGGATATGCTTCGATTTGACTTCTCTCATTTTGAGGCGCTGACGGACGAACAGATAAAGAATGTTGAACGTCTTACAAACGAGGCGATAATGTCATGCACGCCTATAACGGTTCAGGAGCTGCCTATAGACGAGGCGAAAAAGCTTGGAGCCGAGGCGCAGTTCGGAGAAAAGTACGGAGATGTGGTAAGAGTTGTTCAGATGGGTAAATACTCGACTGAATTTTGCGGCGGCACGCATATGAAGAACACAGGTCTTGCCGGAATGGTAAAGATCGTTTCCGAAAGCGGCGTTGCTGCCGGAGTAAGACGTATCGAGGCTGTTACGGGTTGGAACGTACTCAACTATATGTATGAAAAAGACAGAATAATAGCGGAAACAGCGGAAGCACTCAGAACAAACACGCACGATGTTGTCGTGAAGGCGAAGAGCGTAACGGACGAGTTGAAATCTGTCCAGAAGAATGTTGAGTCGCTGAAGGCGAAGCTTGCCAATGCGAAGGTAAGCGGTCTTATGGCGGGAGTTAAGAATATAGGCGGCGTGGAAGTGTTTATTGGACAGCTCGACGGCGCGTCTGCGGCGGATCTTAAGACTATGGCTGACAGCATTAAGGAGAAATCCGCCTGCTCCGTATCGGTGCTTGCCTCGAATACGGCGGGAAAGATCACGTTTGTATCAATGGCTACAAAAGAAGCGGTCGCAAAGGGTATACATTCGGGTAAGCTTATAAAGTCCGTCACGGCGATAGCCGGAGGTTCGGGCGGCGGAAAACCCGATATGGCTCAAGGCGGCGGCAAGGATGCGGATAAGATAGATAACGCGCTTGCGGTCGTTGACGAGCTTGTAAATGATATGCTGGCTTTATGAGATGACACACCATTCGTATACAGCTAAAAAAACAACAAAATATCGATATATACAGACATCATGGCTGCCGCGTTTAATACGCGGCGGTCTTTTTATATGCCGCATTTGAAGATTTACATACAATTTACACAAACGCGCTTTCGGAGTTTACATACGAAACGCTATAATAAAAACCGTGGAAAACACAAAAAACAAGCACAGCTTTTTAAGAAGCGTTATGGATTTGAGCCGCCCAAAGGCGGCAGAATGGAGATTAACATGAAAAAAATCACAGGAGTATTTACGGCGGCGATTTTAGCCGCGGCAGTTATGACAGGCTGCGGAAGCGGCACATCAAACACCGCGCCGCAGGAGGCGGCTTCAAACGGCAATACAGCATCGGCGCAGACGGTTTCAACGGACGGTTCAACGTCAATGGAAAAGGTCATAGGCTATCTTAGCGAAGCGTATATGGCGGACAACACGAACGTAAAGGTTACATACAATCCCACAGGCTCCGGCTCCGGAATACAGG
>CAZCZR010000026.1:0-22041 GCA_964503455.1 uncultured Lachnospiraceae bacterium
TTTTCGGCATAAATTTGTTAAAAAGCACTTGACAAACCGGATTTTGTATGATATTATTAAGAGGTTGAAAAACAAGCAGTCCGTAGACAGCCGGCGGAGCGATCCGTAAGTCCGGCCGAGGGTGCATTAGTAATCGTATACTAAGGCTCTTTTCGTATTGTCGCGGAAAGGTCTTTTTCTTTTAAGGAAAAGGATTCATTAAGTTTCGCGGAGGTGAATTATAAAATGCCCAGTGCAAAGGTTTTGGAGGCAAAAAAGGCTCAGGTTGCAGCTATTGCGGAAGCTCTCAAAAGCGCTCAGACCGGTATACTCGTTGACTACAGAGGTCTTAACGTCGCAGAGGATACCGACCTCAGAAACGAGCTGAGAAAAGCAGGTGTTACTTACTTCGTTGCTAAGAACACTCTTATACGGCTCGCCGCAAAGGATGCCGGCATAGAGGGTCTTGACGAGGCTTTAAACGGTCCGTCGGCTCTGGCTGTTTCGGCGGAGGATCCGGTAGCTCCGGCAAAGGTGCTTGCCGATTTTGCCAAAAAAAATGAAAAGCTTGAAATCAAAACAGGCTTTATGGACGGAAGCATAATGTCAATGGATGAAATAAAGACATTGGCTGCAACACCGTCGTTCGAGACTCTGATAGCAAAGATAATGGGAAGCCTGAACGCTCCCGTATCGGGTCTTGTAAGATTGTTAAGCACAATCGCGGAGGGCGGAGTGGAGATCTCCGACCTTATCGCAAAGAAGCAGGCCGAAGCTCCCGCAGAGGAGGCTCCCGCAGAGGAAACTCCCGCAGAGGAAGCTCCCGCCGCTGAGTAATCACAAAACGGTTATATTTAATTTTTTAGAAATCGGAGGAAATTTAAAATGGCAGATTTAAATGCAATTCTTGATTCAATCAAGGAATTAAAGTTATTGGAAGTTGCTGAGCTTGTTAAGATGATGGAAGAAGAGTTCGGCGTATCGGCGGCTGCTCCCGTAGTTGTTGCAGGCGCTGCTGAAGGCGGCGCTGCTGCCGAAGAAAAGACAGAGTTTGATGTAGTTCTTGCGGAAGTAGGCGCATCGAAGCTGGGCGTTATCAAGGTAGTAAGAGAAATCACGGGTCTTGGTCTTAAGGAAGCAAAGGCTCTTGTTGACGGCGCTCCCAACAAGATCAAGGAAGGCGTAGGCAAGGACGAAGCGGAGTCTGTAAAGGCTAAGCTCGAAGAAGCTGGAGCAAAGGTAGAACTTAAGTAAGTTTACCGATAATTCAAACCGACTGAATTTATTACAGGGATATTTTATTATGATTATCGACGTTTCAAATATCTTGAAGGAAAGCGGCGTCAGCCGCAGCGTTTCGGGAGAAGCGAAGCTTGACGATATTGTATACCGGGGCAGCGGCTATAGATTTACAAAGCCCTTGTCTGTCACGGGCACGGTCGCAAACAACGGAAAGAATCTGTTCGTTTCGCTTCATGTGAAGGCTGAGTTCATCACGGAATGTGCGCGCTGCATGGAGGACACCGCGGCGTCGGCGGAGTTTGACGCCGAGGAGGTATTTGTCCGCGAGGACGAGCTTTCTTCGGACGGCGAAGATGTGCGTGTTTATACCGGTCATACCATAGACGTCGGCGAAGTCATCGCCGAGAATTTCCTTATGAACGTATCCGCCAGGTATCTCTGCTCACCCGACTGTAAGGGATTGTGCGGGAAATGCGGAAAGAATTTGAACAAAGGCGATTGCGGCTGCATCAAAGACGACATCGATCCGAGATGGGCCGGATTATTGGATATTATGAACAATTCGGCGGAAGAATAAATTTAAGTTGATCAAGGAGGTTTGAACAATGGCTGTACCTAAGGGTAAGGTTTCAAAAGCAAGACGTGACAAAAGACGCGCCAATTGGAAATTGACAAAGCCTAATATGGTTGAATGTCCTCAATGCCATGAGTTTAAAATGCCTCATAAGGTTTGTAAGTCCTGCGGATATTACAACGGCAAAGAGGTTATAAAGGTCGAGGATTGATCGTATCTTTTTCAAAGACAGTATATGAGCCGCTTTCATAAGAGAGCGGCTTTTGCTTTTACATATTTCCCAAAATACATCAAAGCCTGCACTTTTGCCTATAAAGTTTTAAAAAACACTTGAGATTTTGTGTCCCGTATGTTATAATATCAAGAGTAAATATAAATAATTATTGGAGATCATTTTTATGGCTGTTTATAACTTCGATAAGCAATGGAAATTTCACCTCGGCGATTTCGAGGATACCGGTGTTCATACGCATACGGAATGTTATATGGCGGCAAAAGCCGGAGGAGCAATAGGCGCCGCATCGGTCGATACCTCTGCCGATGATTGGGAAACGGTGGATCTGCCTCATGACTGGGCGGTATACGGAGAGTTCGATCCGAAATACGGCCCCGCACAAGGCTATAAACCGCGCGGAAAAGGCTGGTACAAGAAGCTTTTTCGTCTGGACGAGTCAGACCGCGAAAAAGAACTGTATCTTCAGTTTGACGGCGTGGCTTCTCACGCAACGGTATGGATCAACGGCTCCGTTGCCGGACGCAATTTCGGCGGCTATAATTCCTTTATCGTAAATATTACCGACATGGCTTTATACGGCGACGCGCTCAACGATGTTACCGTATTTGCCGACGCTTCTCCCATCGAGGGCTGGTGGTACGAGGGCGCGGGCATCTACCGCCATGTGAAGCTCATAAAAAAAGAAAAGGTACATATTATCCCTTGGGGTGTGTATGTTCATCCGAAAAAGATCTCCGCCGATATATGGGACACTCTTACGGACGTTACTGTCAAAAACGCGGCATATGAGCCTAAAACCTGCCGCGTCAAGGCATATATCATAAATCCGGAAAACAACACCGTCGGCAAGGACGAGAAAGAGATCACGCTTGCCCCATGTGAGGAAAGGGTCGTAAAGCTTTCTTTGCTCACCTACAGTCCACTTCTGTGGGATATTGACTCGCCGAATATGTACTCGCTCGCAACGGAAATATATGACGGCGAAAGGCTTTTAAACCGTGATATTACGCGCTTCGGCTACCGCACGATATCCGTATCGGCGGATGACGGATTTTTCCTGAACGGCAGACGCGTTAATCTGTACGGCACCTGCAATCATCAGGATCACGCCGGCGTCGGCGTTGCGGTGCCGGATAAAATAAACGAATACAGGATAAGGCTTTTAAAGGAGTTAGGCTCCAATGCCTATCGCTGCGCCCACGGCAATCCCTCGCCGGAAATACTTGACTTCTGTGATAAATACGGTCTGCTTGTAATGGACGAGAACAGAAACTTCAACTCATCGCCCGACGGCATTGCACAGGTGACAAGCATGGTGCTTCGCGACAGAAATCATCCCTCGGTGGTAATGTATTCGATCTTTAATGAGGAACCGCTTCAGGGAACGCCCACGGGAAGAAAGCTTGCCTTAAGACTTCAAAGCGTGATAAAGTCGCTCGATCCCGACCGCTTTACCGTCGGAGCTATGAACACCGGCGTTACAGCCGATGGCGGCGCCTGCGACGCGCTTGATATGACCGGCTTTAATTATATAACCCGCACCTATGACGATTTCCGCGAAAAATATCCTCATATGCCGATGCTCGGCAGCGAAAATGACAGCGCGTTTCAGACGCGCGGCGTGTATAAAACGGATTACGGCGCTCATGTGATAGACTGCTACGATTCCGAGGCGGCTCCGTGGGGCAACACCTACCGCGACGGCTTTAAGCAGGTTGCCGAAAGACCGCATATTCTGGGGCTTTTCATCTGGACGGGTTTTGATTACAGGGGCGAACCGACGCCGTTTGAATGGCCCTCCGTAAGCACACAATTCGGCATAATGGACACCTGCGGCTTCAAAAAAGACGCGTTCTGGCTGAATAAAGCGTTTTTCACCGAAGAACCGTTCATGCACGTTCTTCCGCACTGGAATTTTGACGCGGGCGAAAATGTAAAGGTCATGGTATGCACCAGCTGTCCGGAGGCGGAGGTGTTTATAAACGGCGTGTCCTGCGGCAGAAAGAGCGTTGATAAGTATGATATGGCTGAATGGAGCGTTGTCTTTGAAGCCGGAGAGCTTAAAGCTGTCGGCTATAAGGACGGCGCGGAATACACCGACATACAAAAAACCGCGGGAGCTATTGCGGCTTTAGAGCTTGAAGCGCCCTTTGAAACAGTCGATCCCTCGGACGGGTTCCCAATTAATGTAAAGGCAGCGGATGCGGACGGTACTTTCGTTCCTTGCGCGGACGAGCTTGTACGCTTCTCCGTCACAGGAGGCACGGTTATAGGCGTGGGAAACGGAGATCCCAACTCTCACGAAGCGGACAAGGCGCAGGAAAGGCGCCTGTTCAACGGTCTGTGCCAATGTATCGTGCAGGCAGGAGAAGATTGCGGGTACGTCACCGTGACAGCCGAAACCGATAGCGGCATCAGGGCAGAGATTACGGTAAATGTACACGACAGCGGCACGGCTTTGCCCGTCATTGAAAGCGTGAGCGGAAAATATATAAGCTCATGGCGGCAGACGGTTGAATTATCGGCGGAAATGCCCGATGTTACCGTAAAAATAGCCGACCACGATATGAATACATGGGGCATAACCGCCGTCGGAAACGGCGCGGACGCTTTATGCGAAGGCAAAGAGGGCTATATGCACTATAAGACTTTGCTGAATGTTCCCGAAGGCAAATCAGACGCGCGGCTGATCTTTAAAGAGATACGCGGCGATAAAGTGTGGGTATATATAAACGGCGTTCTTGCGGCGGAGGAGGACAATGTTCAGCCGGGCAGTCCGTTTGAAGCGGACGTTCCCGAAGGCGATATTACAGCCGACGTCGTTATTTTCACCGAAAAAGACAGCAGCGGGGGAATTACCAGACCCGTTATACTGGTATAAATACATTTTTTAGAAAGGTTTTATTGTGTTGAAAAAACTACTGATAGCACTTATACTGACACTGTTTGCTTCCGCCACGGCATATGCGGCGGACTTCAATATACCGGTCCTGCCGACGGCGCCGCCTCCGACACCTGTTCCGACGGCTTCGCCATCGCCCGAACCGACGGTCGCGCCCACTCCGGAACCCACTAAAAACCCTGCGGCAACACCGTACCCCGCATCACCCGAAGAATATTTTATCTTTGATGATACCTACGGCTTCTTAAACGGGTACTACGGACCCGGAGGGGCGGTGTACGTACCCGAAACCATTAACGGCGTACCGGTCAAGATAGTCAACAACACAGCGTTCGGTTGGCAAAAGGGAATAACAGAGATAACCTTTTCAAATCAGACTATAGTACTTCAGGAGAGCGCGTTTTATAACTGCACAGGACTTGTTAAGGTGAATCTCGGCGACATGATAAATACCATATACCGTCGTCCATTTCTGAATTGTCAGAGTCTTAAAGAGATAAACGCCGGCAGGAATAACTCGGCTTTTGTGACTTTGGACGGCGTACTGTATTCGCGTGATATGAAGCGGCTTGTCTGGTATCCGCAGGCAAAGGACGCAACGGAATATACCATTCCTGAGGGCGTTGAGGAAATAAACGAGTTCGCGTTTTCGGGAGCTAAGAACCTTGTAAAGGTAACGCTTCCGTCATCGCTTAAAAAAATAGGCTCCTCGGCGTTTATGTGGTGCGAAAATCTCAGCGAGATAAAGTTCGGGGAGAATATCGAAACCATAGAAGGTCTGGCATTTTCAGGCTGCGCATCTCTTAAAGAGGCGCGTATAACCTCTCCCGTTGTAACGCTTGGCGACTGGGCGTTTGACAGCTGCCCCGCCCTTGAAAAGGTGTATCTGCCCTCAACGCTGGTAAACGTGGGAACGTATATATTCTACGGTTCGCCTTCGGCTCGGATAGTATGCCTTCAGGGCGCGCCGATAAGAAATTACGCACAAATGTGGAACATAGAAGTTATTGACGGCGACCCCAAGGATTTTATGCTGTATGATATATTCGGTCACTGGGCGGAGGATGACATTAAAAGCCTTGTGCGCATGGGTATTATAAACGGCTATGAGGACGGAACCTTCAGGCCGGAGGAACCTATCTCAAAGGCTGAATTTGTGAAAATCATGGTTATTGCAACAGACGGCGAAAAACAGCCTGTTTCAAACGAGTGGTATTCGGGGTACTTCTCTTACCTGTACAACCGTGTTAATATAGGAAAAGCCTCCTTTGACACCGACTGGGAAAAGGATATTACCCGAAACGAGATCGCTTTGGTTATCTCGCGTCTGCTTGAAAGAAAGACCGGCGATAAGCCGCTTACCGCTACGGAGAAGTCGATGAAATTCACCGATTACGCCGAATTTACGCCTTATGTGACAGACGTTGTTGAAAAGGGACTTATAACAGGTTATGAGGACGGATCCTTCGGAGGAAGCAATACCGCGACACGCGCCGAAGCTTCAGCCATGGCGGTCCGCGCTATACAAAACTACTGTAAGTAATATTAAAACTCTATCGAAAAAGGACGGATCTACGATATGGGACGAAAGAAAATAAGCGAACTGACAAATGCGGTTTTCAGCGTATGCGGAGAAGCCGCAAACAACGGCGGAACGGACAGTATATCCTATAACATCACCCCAAAGGGCGGTATGATATGCACGGCTGGCGGATGCACCGACATCGACGCAAGTATCAACGCCTGCACGAACTCTGATATGCCCGACACCTATGCCGCGGCGCGGTGTGCCGCTATGACTGTTTTTGACATTTTCGGCGAGTATACGGAGGTGCGCAACCTCAGCATTGATTTTGACTTTACCGACGAGCTGTGCGCCGATCTTACGGAGGAAATCGGGGCAAGGCTTGCCGAATGTGATACGAAGCTGCCGCGCTCCTACGCTCCGGGACTAAGAGAGATGCCCGCTTCGGTCGTATCATCTGTGTTCAATACCTGCAAAGACGGTATTGACGCCGCGTTTATATGGGCGGGCAATTCCAGAGGTTATATCCTGACAGACGTTCTGATGCAGGTGAGCGAGGATGATATTGACAATACCTCCCCCTCCTTAGGCGCGCGGAGGACAAATGTACTTTCTGCGGACGGAGATTTTCATCTGAATTGCGAGATCGTCACAAGCGATTTGCCCGTGGTGCTTATAACCGCCTCCGACGGATGCTTCTCATGCTTCTCCACTCCGATGGAATTTGAGTATATGCTGCTTGAAACACTGGCGCGTTCTTCAAGCATTACCCAGTGGCACAATAATATCTACGGCGAGCTGTCAAGAATATCCGCCGATGATTTTGCAATGTGCATAGCCGTCATCGGCTACGACAGCTTTTCCGAGCTGAACGCCCGTTACAGAAGCAGGGCAAAGTATTTGAACACGCGCTATATATCGCGTCTTAATTCCTCCGACGTTATTGCTCTGTGCAGAGATTACAGAAAGGAGCTTGGCACTCTGTAACAGTCCTAAAGTATATTTAACACATCTAAAACTCCCCGCATATTGCTCCCGTTATCAGGCTGCGATATGCGGTTTTTTTATACAATAAATTAAGCGCGGTCTTGCGATTCGCCGCGCGTTATACCAAAAAAGGACCTCCCCGAAGGGAGATCCTTAAATGTTGCTTTTACAGATTAGTTAGCCTGGTAGAATACGAGATTCGTGATGGTACCGTCTACAGTCTCAGCGTATACATAGTTTGTAGCGCCTTCCTGTACGTCCATATTCCAGATAATTGTTCCTGCTACAGCATCCTTAACGGTTGAGAGGCAATCCTCGCCGTCATCGTTTGTTGAACCGGAAATCTGTGTACCGTCTATAAGCTCAATACCGTCTCTGATTGTTGAAGCGTCAAGCTTAACCGGTGAAGTAACGTCTACAGGAGGAATACTCTCTGCATTGTAAACATCCAGTCTGTACGAAGCCGATGACGAGTAGTCATATACGAATACGCCTGCATCGCTGTCTACAGAGAATGTTACCTGATCATCATCTGTTGAGTAGTATACTCCGTTGTCGTACTGAACCTTACCCAGTGTAACGCTCTTGCCGCTTACCTTAACAACCGGAGCATAAACGAATCTTACCTGATCGTCCGTGTCGTTTCCATCAAGATCCGAATCGCCTGTTGCGATTGAGAATCCGTTAAGATCCTTCTCCTTGTTTGTTGTCATCTTGTTAGCGTTATAGATTGTCTTAAGAGCCGACTCCTGAGTTGTTGAGTAGCTGTCAAAGCTGTCCGAAAGAACCTTCGTTCCTTCCATACCAAGTACAAGCAGGTCATCGTTGTTGTCTACGATACCGTCCTTGTTGTATGCGTACATGAAAGGAATACCGCGGCCAAGCTTATCAAAGTCTGATACGCTCTTGTCTACATATACAGTTACTGTATCGTCCGAACCGCTCTCATAAGCTGTGATAGCATATACGCTCTCATCGTTGTATGTTTCAACACTGTATGTGTCGAATACTGCAACTACTGTATCAGCCGAGAATCCGCCGTTACCGTCTACAAGTATTACCAGCTTATATGTGCTGTCGTTTGTGCTCTTGCCAACACCAAGTGCTACATAATCGTCACCGTCTGTGAACGATGAAAGCGATCCAGCCTTAATGTCGCTTGCCGAGTAACCCGACTTGTTTGTATATGTGCCTGTTGCTTCGTCATAATCAAATGCATCGTCAGCATTCAGGATAGCTGTTGTTTCAGACATTCTTACCGAACCGATCTTCAGTGATGAAGCCTTGTACTCGCCGATACCTTCCTGAACACTTACATCGCTGATACCCTTGATCTCATTCGAGCTGTTTACGCTGTAGCTGATAATTCTTTCATTGATAGGATTCTTTGTCGAAGTATCAACATCCGAATAGCAGATCTTCTGGATAGCTTCTCTGTCTTCTGTCGACTTCAGTGAGTAAGTCTTTGACTCGCCTGTTGAAGTGATGATTCTTACAGAGTAAGTGTCGCTGCCTGACGGCAGATATACAGCTTCGAGGATAGCGTATGTATCCGAAGTTGCGCCTTCCTCAGCGTAGAGGATTCTGCCGAACTTATCTACCCACAGTTCATACTCTGTTGTATTGTCTGACGGGTCGATACCAATGCTTGAGTTTACAGCTGTGTAAACTACGCCGTTGAATGTGTACTCAGCGCCTGTTGACGGATTTGAGTATCTTGTCAGCTTACCTGTTACAGTACCTCTTGTAATGTCGATGTTGTAGAAACCTGAGTTGCTAACACCTTCATTTACATCGTACTCTACAGCGATTACATCGTCCGCCTGAATGTCAGTCAGATCAACTGTTTCGCCGTTCATTGTAACTGTGTATGAAATATCATCATCGGTTGTGTCTATTTCAAGTCTGTTATCAAGACCGTCCTTAGCGCCGATGTTGATTCTTACTACGTCATTTCTGTTAGTAACGCTTGAAACCTTACCAACGCCTGCGTATGTTACGTTGATTATGTCGTACTTGCCGTCAGCCGAGGTCTTGCCGTATTCCGGTGTGTCAACCAGCTGAACGTCGCCTGTCGCATTTTCAACAAGATACTTTGTGATACCCTCTGCAAGGTCGCCTGTGTACTCAACGCCGTTTACATAGAGATCTACGTCAACATTGTTGTCATCGTCCTTAGCGAGTGTGTATGTATCAACCTTTGATGTTGAACCTGACTGGTAAACATAAATCTTACCGTCCTTCAGGATCTTTTCCGAAGCGATATTCGCCGAAGCTACGCCGTCATAGCCCTTGTAATCGTCAGCGAAATCATCCGACTTGAATTCAGCATATGAGTTCTTGCCCGACTCGAAGAATGAAAGGATTACATAATCGTCATCCTCTGTCTTCTGAACCAGAGCCTCGCCGTATGAGTTGAGGTACTTGTCAGCGCCCGAGTCGCCTACGAGCATTGTGATGTCTGAATAGTCACCGCTTCTTGAATAGTATTCCTGATCGAAGTTCTTTGAATACTCAATCTTGAAGTTAACCTCGCCCTCTTTAAGGCTTCCCGAGGTTGACTCTCTTGTGCCTGTAACACGACCGTTTACCCAATATATATTAGAGTACTCTGAAAGCAGTGTTGCAAAGTTTGCGTCATCGCCTGTCAGATTGTCTCTTGTTACATATTTCGGCATACCGTTCGGATAATATCCGTCGATAGTAACGATCGAGCTCTTCAATGTGTTGTTAACCAGCATAGCAATGTCTTTTCTTGTTGCCGGAGCTGTTGTGTCGGAGATCGAAACGCCGTCCTTGATGCCGAGAGTGTTAGCCTGGGTTATATAAGCCGCAGGATAGTTGCTCGGATCAATATATGTGCCGTAACCCGTAGCGCATACGAGCATCTTCAGAGCCTGCTCATATGTTACCTGATCGTCCGGACCGAATGTGCCGTCGCCGTAGCCCGATATAATGCCGTCGCTTACAGCTGTAGCAACAAAGCCTGCTGCCCAGTGACCTGCAGTAACGTCAGTGAAGGGGCTTACGCTTGTGCCGTAGTCAGCATCTCCGCCATGACGCGCCTTAGCAACTATTGTGGCGAATTCAGCTCTTGTTACGGCGTCATCCGGTTTGAATGTGCCGTCATCATAACCCTTGATTATACCCAGAGCCGTAAGGTTCTGTACAGCCTGATAATAGTCGGCTGTTGTAGGTACATCAGAGAAGTCCAAGGCAAAAGCTGAGATTGATGTCAACGACAAAGCAAGAGCAGCAACTGATGAAATTACTTTTTTGAGATTCTTGTTCATGTCTCAAATCCTCCCTTGTATATTTTACCTGATGAAGAAGCCCTTTTTAAAAACCTGCGCCGCCGCTTCTTCAATGCAGCGCGGCCGTATAAATACATCCCTAAAATAAAAACGCAAGAATTTTAAAGATGCGATGCCGTCCGACCGGACATCCGGCTCTAACCTGCTCAGCTTTCCGTGCGAATCCGGCGGCAATTACGGTAACAGTATCCCCTGCCTGCTTCTACCCAAGCTAAAGTCACTGCTATAACTTATTTTACTATTCTTTCGGCTGTATGTCAATAGATAAATCAAAAACGCATATTGTTTTCAGCAAAATGTATCGTCCTTACCTGCTAAGACAAAGCATTTTTGTGCAATATGTCTTTACCCATTGTTAAAGAGTATATAAAATAAGCTTACATTATTTTAGACGCGCTGTTTTTTAAAAAAGTTCCGTATTTTTATGATTTTTTTAACATTTTTTTAAAAAATATTTTTTCTTGCCATATACTCGGATATATGGTATACTTGAAGGAGAAAACAAACGCATCGGAGGTAAAGCTCATGGCAAAAAAGATATACGCCGTTTTAAGCGGCAGACAGACCGGACTGTTTACCGATTGGGACGAATGTAAGCGTCAGGTGACGGGGTACAAGGGCGCGAAATTCAAGGGCTTCGACACCCGTGAAGAGGCGCTTGCGTATCTGGGCGGCAGCGCGCCGGAGGCGGACACCGATCCCGCCGAGCTTACGGCTTACGTGGACGGCAGCTATAATATAGGAAGAAAAATTTTTTCATACGGGGTTGTGATACTTACGCCCGAAGGCGAGGTTCTTACGTTCAGCGGCGCTTTTTCGGACGATACCCTCGCGAAAATGCGCAACGTCGCCGGCGAGATAGCCGCAAGCCGCTTCGCGATAGACTACGCCGTTTCGCACTCGTGCAAAAGCATCGACATCTACTACGATTACCTTGGCATAGAGCGCTGGGCAACGGGCGAATGGAAACGCAATCTCCCCGCTACACAAAGCTATTACGAGTACTGCGCTTCGGCAGCGGAGCGCGTCAGGCTGCGATTTATAAAGGTAAAGGGCCACTCCGGCGACAAATACAACGACCTTGCCGACCATCTGGCAAAGGCCGCCGCCGGAATCGAAACGGAGCAGGATGATGTTTAAAATGCCCCAAATTACGAAAAGGACCTCGTTTGAGATCCTTTTCGCGCTTACGCGGGGATTTTAAAAGTCATTTTTTAATATCCCGTGTCTTAATTCTGTTTTCTGACTATGCTGTAATCGTCGCCGAAGCGATAGTAC
Source organism: uncultured Lachnospiraceae bacterium (assembly GCA_964503455.1). Classification (GTDB taxonomy): domain Bacteria; phylum Bacillota; class Clostridia; order UBA1381; family UBA1381; genus CAZCZR01. The sequence goes on from CAZCZR010000026.1 coordinate 12,037, forward strand.
GGGCAAGTCCTGAAGCTGTCCGTGATAAAAAGACGCATCTCGTCCTCGTCAAGATCAACCGCGCACGTCATACATTCGTACTCGTCATCGTAATAATAATTCATACAGCTTTCGCAGTTTGACGAAGCCATAAAAGCACTTCCTTATATATCCAGATTCGCGACAAGCTTCGCGTTCTGCTCTATAAACTCTCTTCTCGGCTCCACCTTGTCGCCCATAAGTATGGTGAATATCTCGTCGGCGGCGATAGCGTCCTCCATCTCGACTCTGAGCATGGTGCGCTTTTCGGGGTCCATTGTCGTTTCCCACAGCTCCGACGGGTCCATCTCTCCAAGACCCTTATAACGCTGAACGTTGCATCCGGGTCCCATTTCCTGTATCAGCCTGTCGCGCTCAAGATCATCGTAAGCGTACCGCTCAACAAGGCTTTTGTTTTTGCCCTTCGACACCTTGAACAGCGGCGGCTGCGCCAGATATATATGTCCCTGCTCCACAAGCGGACGCATATAACGGAAGAAAAACGTCAGAAGCAGCGTCCTTATATGCGAGCCGTCCACATCGGCATCCGCCATTATGATTATCTTGTCGTATTTCAGCTTTTCTATATCAAACTCATCGCCTATGCCGACTCCGAGCGCCTGTATGACCGGAAGAAGCTTTTCGTTTGAATATACCTTGTCGATCCTCGACTTTTCAACGTTAAGCATCTTTCCCCACAAGGGAAGTATCGCCTGGAACTGACGGTTCCTGCCCTGCTTTGCCGAGCCGCCCGCCGAATCTCCCTCGACTATATACAGCTCCGATATTGTCGGATCCTCTCTTGTGCAGCGGGCGAGCTTTCCCAAAAGCGACGAGTTTGCGGCAGCGCCCTTGTTTCTGGTTGCCTCTCGTGCCTTTCTTGCCGCCTCTCTTGCGCGCGACGCCGTGAGTATCTTGTCTATAATCGCTCTTGCGACCTTCGGATTTTCCTCCAAAAACGCTCCGAACTTGTCATTTACGGCGTTTTCCACAAGGTATCTTACCTCGGAATTGCCGAGCTTGGTCTTGGTCTGACCCTCGAACTGAGCCTCCATGACCTTGACGCTGACTACCGCCGTAAGTCCCTCTCTCGTATCGTCGCCCTGAAGCTCTGGATCCTTTTCCTTTATAAGATTGTACTTTTTCGCGTAATCCTTCAGCACTCTTGTAAGTCCCGATTTGAAGCCCGTTTCATGGGTTCCGCCGTCCATGGTATGAATATTGTTGGCGAAAGACAACAGCGTTTCGCTGTAGGCGGTGGTGTACTGCATAGCGATCTCCACCATCATATCATCGCGCGAGGACTCTATATAGATTACATTGTCATGTATTGCGTCCTTGCTTCGGTTGATGTAGGTGACAAATTCCTTGATTCCGCCCTCGGCATAAAGCACCTTCGGCTTCGGCTCCTCCGCGCGCTTGTCGGTAAGGACGATCCTAACGCCCTTGTTTAAAAACGCCTGCTCTCTCAAACGCTTCAAAAGCGTGTCATAGTCAAATTCAAGCACCTCAAAAATATCCGGATCCGGCTTGAAGGTTATCTTGGTGCCGGTCTTGTCGGTGTCGCCTATGATCTTCAAATCACAGGTGGGATCTCCGCGCTCAAAGCTCTGGTAATACACGTGCTCTCCGTTGGATACCTCCACCTCAAGACGCTCCGACAGCGCGTTTACGACAGATGATCCGACGCCGTGCAATCCGCCCGACACCTTATATCCGCCGCCGCCGAATTTTCCTCCGGCATGAAGTATTGTAAGCACGACCGTCACCGTCGGTATTCCCTGCTGCGGATGGATCCCCACGGGTATGCCTCTGCCGTTATCGGTAACGGTAACGGAATTATCCTGGTTTATTTCAACGTCTATCTGTGTGCAGTAGCCTGCCAAAGCCTCATCAATCGAGTTGTCCACAATCTCGTATACAAGATGATGCAGCCCCGCCGACGACGTTGAGCCGATGTACATTCCCGGTCTTTTCCTGACAGCCTCCAATCCTTCAAGGACTTGGATCTGACTTTCGTCATACTTGGTTTCTATTTTTTCCATGCTCATTTTTATCTGTGATCCTTTCTGCGAGTATCCTCCGTCCGCGCCTTGGCGTCCGAGCGCCTTTTAAGCGCCTGTGTATATATAGGCGACAGATACACTCTGTGGTTTTCGCCGTCCGAGGATATTATATAAGACTTCGGTATCTCCTCCGCGACAGCGGTTATGACCTCGCCGTTTTTCTGCGCCATATTTAAAAATTTTCTTCCGTGCCTGTTTATCGTTGTGTTTTCAAGGTCAAACACTCCTATTATGTCCGCCTCCGGCACGACTATATCTCCGCCTATATGAAGAAACATAGCTATCTCTCCTTTACAGTGCCGCCCTTTACATAGTACAGCCGCCCCGTATCTGCCACATCCTCGCGGTCGGTACAGGTTATTATGACCTGCTTGCCGCGAATCCGCTCCGCAAGATACGCCCGTCTGCCCTTGTCAAGCTCACTCATTATATCATCCAAAAGCATTACCGGCTGTTCGCCGCGAATCTCATATATGCAGTCCGCCTGAGCAAGCTTCATCGAAAGCACCGCTGTGCGCTGCTGCCCCTGCGAGCCGTAAAACGCCGCATTCTTTCCGTCAATCATCACCCGTATATCATCGCGCTGAATACCGTACTGCGCCGCGCCCATACGCACCTCGCGCTCAAGTCCTCGGCAGAATATCTCATACAGCTCCTCCGCGGTTTCGGCTTCCGAATTGGGCGCGTATTCAAGCCGCAGCTCCTCTGCGGATATTTCCTTATGCACCTTTGCGGCAAACTCGCCGCACTTCAGCGTAAAGCTGCGCCGCGCCTTCATAAGACCTATGCCGCTTTTTGCCATAGCCTCGTTCCATATCTCCATAGTGGGATCGGAGGTTCTGCCGGTCTTTGCCATTTGCTTTAAAAGGCTGTTTTTTTGAGCCAGTATCTTATGATACTCCGCCAGCCCCGACAGATACGACGGATATAGCTGACTTATCGCCGAGTCGAGGAATTTTCTTCTCATGCCCGGCGCGCCCTTTACAAGGCCCAAATCCTCCGGCGAGAACATCACCGCGTTAAAGCAGCTCATCAGCCTTGACAGCCTGTTCACCTGAACATTATTTATTTTTATAAGCTTCTTGCCGTTTTTTAAAAGCCTGATAAGTATTTTATATTCCCTTTCGGAATCCTCAAATTCAAGCATCAGCGTCGCGGCGTCGGCGCCGAAGCGTATCATCTCGCGGTCAAACTTCGCGCGGGCGCTCCTGCCTTGAGAAAACAGATATACCGCTTCAAGCAGATTTGTCTTTCCCTGGGCGTTGTCGCCGTATATGATGTTTGTACCCTCGGAAAAATCCACCCTCGCGGAAGCATAGTTTCTGAAATCCGAAAGCGTCAGTTTTTTTACGTGCATATCACTCGACCGCTATAAGACAGTCCTCATCCTCAAATCGGACCGTCACCTTATCCCCCGGCCTCAGCTTCTTGCCGCGCATAGCGCACACGCTGCCGTTGACCTCAACTATCCCCGCAAGTATCATATCCTTCGCATCTCCGCCTGTTTTGGCAACGCCGGCAAACTTCAAAAGCTGATCCAGCTTTATAAAATCAGTCGTTATGTTAATTTTCGCTTCCATAGCCGCCCTCCTCAATTCCTTGCATCAGGCGCTTTGCCAAAGACGCCCTTATACATATCAGTTAGCCACTCGCTTTACGGTATCAACGCCGGGCAGCTGTTTTAATTTTTTCACGATCCTCTGCAGCTCGGCGGTGTCCGTTATCTCAAGACCCACCTGCACCACAGCGATGTTCTTTTTTGTTACAAAGGCATTGACCGACGTGTATGTCACGCCCATATCTATAAGCACCTTCGTAACCTCTATAAGGAAGCCCGGCCTGTCCGGAGCCTCCACCTGTATATTCGTAACATACGTCGCGTTGCGCTTTCCCCATTCGACCTCGATAAATCTTCCCGCATATTCCTCGTTTTTCTGTGACGAGATTATGTTCGGGCAGTCGGTCCTGTGAACGGAAACTCCGCGTCCGTTTGTGATAAATCCTATTATATCATCTCCCGCTACGGGATTGCAGCATTTGGCAAGACGTACAAGGCAGTTGTCTATGCCCTTCACCACTATAAGCTGACCCGAATCGCGCTGCTTCTTTGCCGGATCCTGCTGCGAAGCGGTCCCATCTAAAAGCAGCTTCTCCTTTTCAAGCCGTCTTTTCTCGCTGAGCCACTCCTCCCTCAAACGCATTATCACCTTCTGCGCCGTAAGCGCCCCGTAGCCGACTCCGGCGTACAGATCCTCCATCGTCGCAAAGCTGTAGCGCTTTAAAAGCGGCTCGGTCCACTCCGGTCTGAAGAGCTGACGGTAAGTAAAGCCCATACGCTTCAGTTCCTTGTCGATAAGCTCCTTGCCGTGTATCACGTTCTCCTCTCTACATTCGCGCTTGAACCAGAGATTTATCTTATTCTTCGCCTGCGAGGTCTTTACGACCTTGAGCCAATCTCTGGACGGGCCGTGGGAATTTTGCGTAAGTATTTCCACCATCTCGCCGTTTTGCAGCTTATAGTTGTTCGGAACTATCTTGCCGTTGACCTTGGCGCCGCTCATCTTATAGCCGACCTCGGTATGGATCGCGAACGCGAAATCGATCGGCGTCGCATCAAGCGGCAGGCTGATCACCTTGCCCTGCGGCGTGAACACGAACACCTCATCCGAAAACAGGTCTATTTTCAGCGTGTTCATGAAATCATCGGTGTCTATTATGTCAATCTGCGTTTCCAAAAGCTTTCTGACCCATTCAAGCTTGTTGTCCATGGGGTTCGCGCCGGAGATACCCTCTTTATACTTCCAATGCGCCGCGATACCCTCTTCCGCTATCTTATGCATCTCATGCGTGCGTATCTGTATTTCAAACGGCGTAGAATTTTTACCGATGACCGTTGTATGCAGCGACTGATAACCGTTCGGCTTAGGCATCGCGATATAATCCTTAAACCGCATAGGCACCGGCGTGTAAAGCTCATGCACCATGCCAAGCACCGCATAGCAGTCCGCCACGGTGTTAACTATTATTCTTACGGCAAACAAATCGTAAAGCTCGTCTATAGTCTTATTCTGCTCATACATTTTTCGGAATATACTGTAAAAGTGCTTTGCCCTGCCGTTTATCTCGCCGTCTATGTGCATCTCGGCAAGCTTTTTTCTAAGCTCCTCAATAATGCCCGCGATATATTCCTCGCGCTCGGAGCGTTTCTGATTTATGCTTGAACGTATTTCCTCAAAAGCCACGGGATCAAGGTATTTCAGCGCAAGATCCTCAAGCTCCGTCTTTATATTCGACATACCCAGTCTGTGCGCAAGCGGCGCGTACACCTCAAGCGTTTCCCGCGAGATTGTCAGCTGCTTGCTTCTGGGCATATACTTTAATGTTCTCATATTGTGCAGGCGGTCGATCAGCTTGATTATGACGACGCGTATATCCTTCGCCATAGCGAGGAACATCTTTCGCAGGTTTTCAACCTGCTGCTCCTCCTGAGTGCTGTACTGGATCTTTTTCAGCTTTGTCACTCCGTCCACCAGCTGAGCAACGTCTTTTCCGAACAGCGCCGCAATATCGCCCGATGTATAGCCCGTGTCCTCCACCACGTCATGGAGCAGACAAGCCGCTATCGCCGCCGGATCAAGTGACATTTCCGATGCGATATACGCTATCTGCACCGGATGCTCGATGTACGGCGCGCCGGACTTTCTAAACTGTCCCTTATGCGCCGATTTCGCAACAAAGTACGCTGTTTCGATAAGGTCGGTATTAGCGCTTGCGTTATGTGTTTTCGCGTTTTGGATTATCTTTTGGACAATCGCGTCTGTATCCTCGGCAATATAAGGTACCTTTGCCGGTTCTGCTATTACATTGCTCATGCCTGACACCCCCTTGAATTTAAGTGCTTTCCGATGCTGAGTTTATCGATGTCGGGAATCCGCCGATTAAATTAGTGTTTCCTTATGTCTTTTAACATCATCTGCACCTGCTCATTGCCCATGTAATTGTTTATATCTATCTGATAAGCCGCGTCTACCATATCGCCCGGCTTGATTGTATCGTACATCTCCGCCATACGGAATCCTATAGCGTTTACGTATACCGCCCCGTCCGTAAGCCTCATGCGCAGATGCTTTTCATCGGCGCCTATCTTAGACACGCTTGTCACCCGCACATTCGCCGTTGCGAATACGGGTCTTTCGTTGCCCATGCCGTAAGGCTCCAGCCTTTCAAGCATTTTCGCGTTTTTGACCGTTACGTCCCTAAGCTTCAGACCGCAGTCGATACCAAGCTGCGGAGTTGTCGCGTCCGGCTTCATATTTTCCGCCGCGTATTCGTTTATCCTTCTGGTAAACACCGCCAGATCCGCCATGTTCAGATTCAGTCCGGCGGCTGCCGCATGGCCTCCGTAGCCTATAAGATTATCCTCGCAGGCAGTCAGCGCGTCAAAAAGGTTAAATCCCGACACGCTTCTTCCCGAACCCTTGCCTATATCTCCGGAATACGAGATCAAAATACTCGGCTTATAATATTTTTCCAAAATCCTTGACGCCACTATCCCTATAACGCCCTGATGCCAATCCTCGTGAGCAAGCACTATGACTTTTTTCTTGTCAAAATCCGGATCCGACTCTATCATCTCGACAGCCTCGGCAAAGATCTCTTGCTCTATTCTCTGCCGCTCACGGTTCGCCTCGCTGAGCTTTTCGGCTATGGGACGCGCCTCGTCAATTGTTTTTGCCATCAAAAGCTCCACCGCAAGCTTGGCGTTAAGCATCCTGCCCGCCGCGTTTATCCTCGGCGACAGCAAAAACGCTACCATTGACGAATCCTTCTTCTGCGTTCCGCTGCCGGCGCTCTCGATAAGCGCGCTTACTCCGGGGATGCCTTTTTCTTCAAGCAGCTTCAAGCCCCTGTCCACAATAACTCTGTTCTCATCCAAAAGCGGAACCACGTCCGCGATAGTGCCTATGGCGGCGAGAGAGGCGTATCTGTCAAAGTATTCCCTTGCCGAATACCCCATTTTCATAGCCGTCGCTATCACAAGCTTGAACGCCACGCCTACTCCGGCAAGTCCCTCATATCCCGCCTCGCAATCGGGGCGCTTCGGATTTATGACTGCGTAAACATTCGGCAGCTTTTCCTTGCAGGTATGGTGATCGGTAACGATGACCTCCATGCCCTGAAGCTTGGCAAACTCCATTTCTCCGATGGAGGTTATGCCGCAGTCAACGGTTATCATCAGCTTTGCGCCTCTGATTATCAGACGGTTCACCGCCTTGATGTTTACCCCGTAACCCTCTTTATAGCGGTCGGGTATATAGTAATCGACATTGGCTCCGGCGGATTTTAAGAAGCTGTACAGAAGCGTTGTTGACGTGATGCCGTCAACGTCGTAGTCGCCGTACACCACTATGCTCTCTCCGGAGTTGATCGCTTTGATTATGCGCTCGGCTGCTTTTTCCACATCCGTCATTTCAAGGGGATTTTTCATTGCCTGCATGGATTTTGTCAAAAACATTCTGACATCGTCCTCTTTTTCGATGCCCCTGTTCAGAAGCAGCGCGGCAACTACAACGGGGATGTGCATTTTCCCCGCCAATGCCGCTATCCTGTCATTCCCGACTTTTTTATTTTTGTAAACCCATTCCTTGGCAATACTCATTGTAACGGTGTCCTTCCATTATCGGTCCGGCAAGCGCGCAGCGCGTTTATCCGGTTATTCAGGAATCGTCGGTTCCTTTAATCTTCAAGATTTTTCAGCGCCTTTTCCTCCGCCGAAGTATCTTCGCTGTCATCATTGTTTCTCATCCGTTTTAAGACCTTCAAATCGCTGACGTCATATTCCTTAAGCTCGGCGGTAGTCTCCGAATCTATCTTTACCTTCACTCTTTGTTTAAGCAGGCTGACACTTTCGACCGTACCCTTTCCGTCGGGAGTCTTTACCAACGAGCCTTCACGCGGGGTCCTTTTTATCAGATCCTCATAGGCGTCCTGCTCAAACTTAAGGCAGCACATAAGTCTGCCGCAGGCTCCCGATATTTTCGCGGGATTCAGCGACAAGCCCTGCTCCTTCGCCATCTTTATCGACACAGGGGCGAACTCGCCCAGAAATGTCGAGCAGCAAAGCGCCTTTCCGCACATTCCTACGCTGCCCATCATCTTTGCCTCATCGCGCACGCCTATCTGCCGAAGCTCTATCCTCGTTCTGAACACGTTGGCAAGATCCTTCACCAGATCGCGGAAATCCACTCTTCCTTCGGCGGTAAAATAAAACAGTATCTTGCTCCCGTCAAAGGCGTATTCCACGTCTATAAGCTTCATTTCAAGCTTGTGCTTCTCTATTTTATTAAGGCAGACCGAGAACGCCTTTTTCTCGTTTTCACGGTTTTCGTTGTATCTTGCCACATCGTTTTCATCCGCTATACGGAGGACTTGCCTGAGAGGCTTCGGCACCTTGTCATCTTCAAGCTCTCTGACGCCGAAAACCACCTCTCCGAACTCAACGCCGCGCGCCGTTTCGACTATCACATGGCTGCCTCTCTCCACGTTCAGTTCTCCGGGGTCAAAGTAGTAAACCTTGCCCACCGGCTTGAACCGCACTCCAATTATTTTTATCATCTATATATTTCCTTTCCGTCAGTCAAGTCCCGCGTATTTTCGGGCGCGTTTATAAAATTCGGGCGACGCGTCTATGGCGACAGCCTTATTTTTATCGGACCTGCTTGTTATATACACTCTCTGCCTGCGGCTGAACACCGATATGCAGAAATACTGCGCCCTGACATCGGGCTTTTGGCGGGAGATGTTTTTTATATCCTTTATTTCAAATTCCGCTTCCTTGTTTCTGTGTTTGCCGATGGCGCGGTTTACGCGTATAACGCTTTTGTCGGCGTAATATGTATACACCGCGGAGTAGCGCACCAGTGTAAAGTACGCAAGTATCGCAAAAAGCACTATCGCCGTTATATCGGCAACGAGCTTATAGCTTTGCATACAAAATTTCATATACGCCGTCACGGTGCATATCGCCACCGCCCATATAAGCACAAACACAAATTCCTTGCCGCCGGCTTTTTTTATTTCGGTCATGGCTTTACCTCATATATTCAAGGTTTCGATAACCCCGCCGAGATTTTCCGGAGTGGTAACGCCGTTTTGCACCGCCCTGAACCGGAGGTATCTGTACAGCTCGCTTCTTGTCGTTTCAACATACGGCTTTACAAAAATTACACCAATGCCGAACGCCAAATATCCCAAGAAGTACCAGCCTATAAATGACAGATCCAGCACAAACACATTCAGCTTGTGGCCGTACATCATATCGCGGCTGAGTTCTCTTGCGGCGCGGGCGTCCATGGAAGGATTTTCCGACAGGATATACTCCACAAGATACCAGTCATAGCTCTTTACTATGCCCGGTATTACAAACAAAATGCTCCACAGGCTGATAAACAGCCTTTTTAAAAACATGGTCTTGACAACATTTTTGTATTCGCAGCTAAAGGGGAATATAAGCTCTTTTATCTCATCTTCTCCGCGCGATGAGCGCAGAAAAAACGAAGCCTTTCCGACAAGCAGCGGATAGCCTATAAAAATGCCTATAAGCAGCGCGATCACCGCTATGCCGCCGGACGCCGTCATGATGCCCATGATCTCCGTTTCGGACATTGCCTCCAATTTATTGGTGAGCGCAACAGGATTGATATTCATATTGACGCCTATCTCGCCGCACATAACGCCCGCGATAAGACACACAAGCAAGCCCTGCCAGTACATTCTGCGCATTGTTCCTTTTGCCTTGGATTTTAAGTCAGCTCTGGTCCACATAAACATTCTCCTTGTCTGAAAAGCGTTTCCATATAATATACCTTATTATATTATAACACAAATCACTTTAAATTGCAACCCCCGAATTGCCGCAGGG
>CAZCZR010000027.1:0-9943 GCA_964503455.1 uncultured Lachnospiraceae bacterium
ACTTCCTCTACTTTGTCAAGTACTTTTTCGCTTTTTTGTAAAAAAATTTTTCAAAAGTAAATTCGGATAACCTCACGGCAGATACAATATTTTTCATTGACACCGCAGCCGTAATTTGATATAATTAAAGAAAATACTACTTTATACCTAATATTATTTCGGGGTGATTCACATGAAAGAAAAAATATTGACCCTTCTTGTAAATGCGGATGATTACATTTCCGGCGAAGCAATGTCGGAGCAGCTGGGAATAACACGATCGGCTGTATGGAAGTATATTAATAAGCTGAGGACCGAGGGTTATGAAATAACCTCCGTTACCAACAGAGGCTATAAGCTTAACGCAAGTCCGGATATTATCTCCGCCGACGCCCTTGCGCCCTATTTGAAAACGCATTGCATCGCCCGAAGCATTGTATGCCTTGACGAAACCGACTCGACCAACGACGAAGCCAAGCGCTCGCATGATATGCCGGACGGCACTCTTTTTACAGCAGACCGTCAAACGTCCGGCAAGGGCCGTCTCGGGCGCGGCTGGTCAAGCGAAAAAATGTCCGGCATATATATGTCGCTGCTTTTAAAGCCGAATATATCGCCGGAGGAGATACCCAAGCTCACGCTTATAGCCGGACTTGCGGTATGCAACGCGCTTAACGCTTTTCTTACAGGCGGGGTCCGCGCCGGCATCAAATGGCCCAACGATATAATAATCGGCACAAAAAAAGTATGCGGCATACTTACGGAGATGTCCGCCGAAACAGACCGTGTGGAATATGCCGTATGCGGCATGGGCATCAATGTCAACACGCGCTTTTTCGACGAGGAGCTTTCAGCGAAGGCTACGTCTATGTTTCGCGAAACAGGCGTTTCCTATATACGCGCGAAAATAATCGCGGCTGTCATGAACGAGTTTGAACCCCTTTATGAAAGCTTTCTGGCGGACGGTCCGGACGCTATTCTTCCCGAATATAAGAAAAACTGCATTACAATCGGAAAGCGCGTTATATTGTCATACAAGAAAAACACATACGATACCATCGCGGAGGACATCGACTCGGACGGATATATAGTAGCGGAGATCAACGGCGAGAAGCATCATATATCTTCGGGCGAGGTCTCGGTGCGCGGTCTGCTCGGTTACGTGTAATTTTATATAAAATTTTATCCCAAAGGTATTGCAAAAGGGCAAAATATTTGATATAATGTACATTAAGAGATGTATGTTCTCAATAATATAAAAAGAAAGAGGTACTAAAAATGAAAATCGCTTTGATTAACGAAAACAGCCAGGCTGCAAAGAATTCCGTTATCGCTGACACATTAAAAAAAGTTGTTGAACCCCTTGGACATGAGGTATTTAACTATGGTATGTACTCGGCTGACGATGAGGCTCAGCTTACATATGTTCAGATAGGTATTCTTGCCGCTATTCTGCTGAACTCAGGCGCGGCTGATCTTGTTATCACAGGCTGCGGAACCGGCGAGGGCGCTTGCCTTGCCTGCAACGCGTTCCCTGGCGTACTTTGCGGACACGTTGTTGATCCCACAGACGCTTATCAGTTTACACAGGTAAACAACGGCAACTGTATCGCTTTGCCTTTCGCGAAGGGCTGGGGATGGGGCGCAGAGCTTAATCTCCAATACGTTTTCGAGAAGCTGTTCGCAGAAGAGTGGGGCGGCGGATATCCGAAGGAAAGAGCCGTTCCCGAGCAGAGAAACGCAAAAATACTTAACGAGGTTAAAAAGATCACACACCGTGATTTGCTCGATATTCTTCCCAAGCTTGACGCGGATCTCGTAAAGGGCGCTGTTGCGGGCGAAAAGTTCAGCGAGATGTTCTTCGCAAACTGCAAGTGCGACAAGATCGCGGAATACGTTAAGTCGATACTGTAATTTTAACGGAATATGAAATGCCGGTCAGCTTGTCCGGCATTTTTTCATAAGCTTTAAACACACAAAAACCGCCCGTTACAGCTGAACGGACGGTTTTGTTCTTGCTTTGCCTTAAAATTAATACATTCCCATGTTGGGATCTACTGCCGGAGCCGGAGCGGCTGCCGGAGCAGGCTTATCCGCAACAAGACTCTCTGTCGTAAGAACCATGGAAGCTACGCTTGCAGCGTTCTGGAGAGCGCATCTTGTTACCTTGACAGGATCTACGATACCCGCCGAAATCATATCAACGTACTCCTCTGTAAGAGCGTTGAAGCCCATGCCTTTTTCCATGCTCATTACCTTATCAACGATAACAGCGCCTTCAAGACCCGCGTTCTTCGCGATCTGTCTTACCGGCTCCTCAAGAGCCTTTATAACGATCTGAACGCCCGTCTTTTCATCGCCCGAAACGTCGTTAAGCAAAGCTTTTACCGCAGGGATAACGTTCACATAGCTTGTTCCGCCGCCTGCGATTATACCTTCTTCAACGGCAGCCTTCGTAGCAGCCAGAGCATCCTCGATTCTGAGCTTCTTTTCCTGCATCTCGGTTTCGGTAGCGGCGCCTACTTTGATAACGGCAACTCCGCCGGCAAGCTTAGCTATTCTTTCCTGAAGCTTTTCCTTATCAAAATCGCTTGTCGATACGCTGTACTCGTTCTTCATCTGATCAACTCTTGCCTTGATAGCGGCAGAATCTCCCGCGCCGTCAACAATAACCGTGTTCTCCTTGGTTATCTTGACCAATCTTGCGCGTCCGAGCTGATCCATAGTCGTTTCCTTCAAATCAAGTCCCAACTCGTCGGAGATAACCTCTCCGCCCGTAAGAACTGCTATATCATTAAGCATTTCCTTTCTTCTGTCGCCGAAGCCCGGAGCCTTTACGGGAACGCAGATAAATGTGCCTCTGAGCTTGTTAAGTATAAGCGTTGTAAGAGCTTCGCCCTCTACATCCTCCGCTATAATGACAAGCTTCTTCGAAGCCTGAACCACCTGCTCCAGAAGCGGCAGGATCTCCTGTATGTTCGAAATCTTTTTATCTGTAATAAGGATGTACGCGTCCTCGATAACGGCCTCCATTTTGCTTGTGTCCGTTACCATATACGGCGAGATATAGCCGCGGTCAAACTGCATACCTTCAACTATCTCGGAATATGTTTCAGCTGTCTTTGACTCCTCAACGGTGATAACGCCGTCCGACGTAACCTTTTCCATTGCTTCGGCTATAAGCTCTCCCACTTCCTCGCTTGACGACGATACCGACGCTACTCTTGCAATATCCTTCTTGCCTGCAACAGCGCGCGAGTTTTTCTTAAGCTCCTCTACCGCCGTGTCTACAGCCTTCTGGATGCCCTTTCTTACGATCATCGGGTTAGCGCCCGCGGTAACGTTTTTAAGTCCCTCTCTTACAAGCGCCTGCGCAAGAAGCGTAGCTGTTGTAGTACCGTCTCCCGCAACGTCGTTTGTCTTTGTCGCGACCTCTTTTACAAGCTGAGCGCCCATGTCCTCAAACGCGTCATCAAGCTCAATCTCCTTGGCTATCGTAACGCCGTCATTCGTGATAAGCGGCGAGCCGAAGCTCTTTGCCAGAACAACGTTTCTGCCCTTGGGGCCCATTGTTATCCTAACTGTGTCGGCAAGCTTATCAATACCTGCCTGAAGCGCCTGTCTTGCTTCTTCTCCGCATTTTATGTCCTTTGCCATTTTTTATTACCTCCGATATTTATGATTTATATTTTACCGATTAATCCGCTACCTTTGCCAGAACATCGCTCTGTTTGAGGATCGTGTACTCTTCGCCGTCAAGCTTGACTTCCGTTCCGGCATACTTTGAAATAAGCACCTTATCGCCGACCGCAAGCTCCATTTTAATTTCCTTGCCGTCAACGACCCCGCCGGGACCTACGGCGATGACCTCTGCAACCTGGGGCTTCTCCTGAGCCGAGCTTGTCAGAATGATACCGCTCTTTGTCGTTTCCTCCGCCTCAAGCATCTTTATTACAACTCTGTCTGCTAATGGCTGTATAGTCATTTAAAAAACCTACCTTTCGCTTTTCCACGGATATAACGCCACGCACTGTGCGATTCTCCGTGAAGAATGACTTTTTTATTACTTCATTTTGCCTGTTAGCACTCATCTTCCTTGAGTGCTAACAATATTATGTGCTATTTTGCTAAAATAGGCAAATGCCGAAAATGCCGTCAATGGCATTATTATCTTCGTTTTCCTTTTATTTTCTTTGATTATCGCAGTTTTTCAGCCTTTTAGGCAATTTACAGTTTGTTCACAAAATTAACAAGATTTATTACAGGGCATCTTTAAAAACCATGACGGTTCGGAGATGCCCCGTAATTCAGCCGATGTAGTTTTCCCATATCTCCATTGCTTCAGGCTCGGTGGAGGCGCGGATGCCGTCCTCAAGGCGCTTTATGTCCGACGAAGGATACAGCTGCTCGGAAATATCGGCGCTTTTTATAAGAGTCACCTCGTCCGAGGACACCTTAAACAGACAAAGCCGCCCCTTGCTTGCCGAAACTATATACTCCTCGGCAGGTACGGGAGTCTGTAAGGGCTGCGCGGCGCTCTCCGCCATTGAGCCCTGCATTACCGCCGGTTTTTCCTCGTTTGCCGCGGGCGTCTGCACCCTCGGCAGCGTCAGTCCCAGAAAAACTCCCGCCGCAAAAAAGAACACATATACCGCCGCCTTTATTATTGTATTGCGCATTTTCTCATCTCATTTCTGTTTTTAACAATTATTTCCGAAAACGCAAAAAATTATACGCATACTTGAATACCGATTATTTTTATCTTTCATAAAATAATTTTTTCATTTCTATTGACTAAACAAAAAAATCATTGTATAATAGTGGATAACAGAGATATAAATATTTTTATTAAAGGAGTGTAAATTATGAAGCTTTTTATCGACACGGCTAATGTTGACCATATCAGAGAAGCGAACGATATGGGTGTTATATGCGGCGTTACGACAAATCCTTCGCTTATCGCAAAGGAAGGCAGAGTTTTCGAAGATGTCGTAAAGGAGATCACAACTATAGTTGACGGTCCCATCAGCGCGGAGGTCATCTCTCTGGAGGCTGATAAAATGGTGGAGGAGGCTATTCCTCTTTCAAAGATCCACAAGAATATCGTTATCAAGGTCCCCTTCTGCAAGGAGGGTCTTAAGGCTACAAAAAGACTTACCGCTATGGGAATAAAAACAAATGTTACGCTTATATTCTCAGCAGCGCAGGCGCTTCTGGCGGCGCGCGCGGGAGCTACATACGTAAGTCCGTTCCTCGGCAGACTCGACGATATTGGCACGACAGGTATGCAGCTTATCGAAGATATAGCGGACATTTTCGCAATTCACGATATTCCGACGGAAATCATCGCCGCAAGCATCAGAAATCCCATTCACGTTATAGACGCCGCAAAAGCAGGCTGCGATATTGCCACCGTTCCCTATAACGTTATAATGGCTATGCTCAATCACCCGCTTACAACAAACGGCATCGAGCGTTTCTTAAAGGACTGGGAAACGGTTCCCAAAAACTGAGTCACATCTTAACGCTTGTTATACAGTGCGCACAGACGTTGTTTCTGTGCGCATTTTTTACCCGAAATTGTTGTTTTTTATTAACATCTTTAAAATTGTTCAATTTACCTCTTGACTGTAATCGACAAATATCTTATAATTAATGTGTATAGGAATAAAAGAACAAACAACAGCGTCTGCGTTTTTTGCAGACGCGTATTTTAGGAGGCTGTGCAATGGATCCATTACACATGGGAATAGACGTCGGCTCAACGACAGTAAAGGTCGTTGTCACCGACAATGACAATAAAATATTATTTTCCGAATACCAGCGTCATTTTTCAGATATAAAAAGCACCGTCGCAGAGCTTTTCGCCATGGCGGGAAACTGTGTGGGAGACAGAGAGTTTACCGTTGTGATAACAGGCTCGGGCGGTCTGCTGCTTTCAAAAATGCTGGGACTTTCTTTTGTGCAGGAGGTCATCGCGACAAAGAAGGCTGTGCTTACTTTCCTGCCCGAAACCGACGTTGTGATCGAGCTTGGAGGCGAGGACGCGAAAATACTCTATCTCACAAACGGTATCGAGCAGCGCATGAACGGCACCTGTGCCGGCGGCACCGGCTCTTTTATCGATCAGATGGCTATCCTTTTAAAGACCGACGCAGACGGTCTTAATTCTCTTGCCGAAAAGCACAAGATTATATATCCTATAGCGGCGCGCTGCGGCGTGTTCGCCAAATCGGACGTGCAGCCGCTCCTCAATGAGGGAGCCTCAAAAGAGGACGTTGCCGCTTCGATACTTCAGGCGGTCGTGACGCAGACAATAAGCGGTCTGGCGCAGGGCAGGCAGATAAAGGGAAATATCGTATTTCTCGGCGGTCCGCTGCACTTTTTGCCGCAGTTAAGACGGCAGTTTGAGCAAACCTTGGCGGACGTTGCCGAATCCTTCAACACGCCCGAAAACGGTCAGATCTATATTGCTCTCGGCGCGGCGCTTATGTACGGCAAGGATGATAAGCTCTTTACCGTTGCCGCTTTAAAAAAGGCGCTTGCCGAGTCCAAAGGCGTTGACAACGAGATTTCGCGAATGAGAGCCTTGTTTGAAAACGAAGCCGAGAAAAAGGAATTTTTCGACCGCCACGCCAAAGACGTAGCGCAGCGCGGAGATATAAAAAAGGCGCGCGGACCCGTATTTTTAGGTCTTGACGTCGGCTCCACCACGATAAAGGCGGCGCTGATTGACGAAAACGGCGTTATACTCTACACCTACTACGACAAAAACGAGGGAAGTCCCATTATCCGCGGCGTTGCCATACTGCGCCAGATATACGATCTTCTTCCCAAAGACGCCTTTATCGCCAATGCCTGCGCAACAGGCTACGGCGAGCTTCTTTTAAAAGCCGCGTTCCGTATTCCCGAAGGCGAGATAGAAACCATCGCCCATTACAAGGCGGCGAACTTCTTCGCTCCGGGCGTTGATTTCATTGTTGACATCGGCGGTCAGGATATGAAGTGCATGAGGATCAAAAACGGCGTTATCGACTCGATCATGCTGAACGAAGCCTGTTCATCGGGCTGCGGTTCCTTTATACAGACCTTTGCGGAAGGTCTCGGACTCGATACCGTGTCCTTTGCCGAGGAGGCGCTCACCGCCGAAAATGCGATCGATCTCGGCACGCGCTGCACGGTATTTATGAACTCCCGCGTTAAGCAGGCCCAGAAGGAGGGCGCGACTGTCGGCGATATAAGCGCCGGACTTTCGTACTCCGTTGTAAGGAACGCTCTTTACAAGGTCATCAAGCTGCGCGACACCTCATTAATGGGCGACAAGATAGTCGTTCAGGGCGGGACGTTTAACAACAACGCCATACTCCGCTGCTTTGAGCTTGTAACGGGCAAAGAGGTCATCCGCCCCGATATTGCGGGAATAATGGGCGCGTTCGGCTCCGCGCTTATAGCAAAAGAACGCTGGAGCGCAAATGAATGTGACATAATCAAAGAGGATGAGCTTGACACGTTTGACTTCACAAACACACTCACACGCTGCCAAAAATGCAACAATCACTGTCAGCTTACAATAACAGAATTTTCCGACGGGAGCCGTTTCGTATCGGGCAACCGCTGCGAGCGCGGCGCGGGTATTGAAAAGAAGAAAAACACCCTGCCCAATCTCTACGACTATAAATACAAGCGCTGCTTCGATTATAAGCCGCTGAAAGACGCTCCGCGCGGCGTTATAGGGCTGCCGAGGGTTCTTAATATGTACGAGAACTATCCCCTGTGGTTTACCTTCTTTACAGAGCTTGGCTTTGAGGTGAAAATATCCGGCAGAAGCACTCACGAGCTGTATGAAAAGGGCATAAACTCGATCCCAAGCGAGAGCGCGTGCTATCCGGCAAAGCTGGTACACGGTCATATACAGGATCTTCTCGACAAGGGCGTAACCACCATATTCTATCCGTGCATACCGTATGAGCAGATAGAGTATTCCGATGCGGGCAATCATTTCAACTGCCCTATGGTAACCTCATATCCGGAGGTTATACACAACAACATGGATTCGGTGCGGGCGCCCGGCGTGACGTTTTTATATCCGTTTATAAACCTTGCCGACAGACCGTCGTTTGTACGGCAAATGACAAAAACCATGAAACGCTTCGGCGTGTCGGAGAGCGAGGTCGCTCAAGCGTCGGAAAAGGCGTTCGCGGAGCTTGCGGCGTTTAAAGGCGACATACGCAAAAAGGGCGAGGAAACCATCGCATATATAACAAAAAACAATATCAAGGGCATAGTGCTTGCGGGCAGACCGTACCACATTGATCCCGAAGTGAACCACGGTATGCCGGATATGATAACATCTCTGGGCTTTGCGGTCCTCACGGAGGATTCAGTGGCGCATCTGGGTCACCTGCAGCGCGATATAAGAGTTGTTGACCAATGGGCGTACCATACGCGTCTTTACGAAGCCGCCGCGGAGGTCATAAAGGTCAATAACCTTGAGCTTATACAGCTTAATTCCTTCGGATGCGGTCTTGATGCGGTAACCACCGATCAGGTGCAGGAGATATTGCAGTCGCACGAGAAGATATACACCACGCTTAAAATAGACGAGATCTCAAACCTCGGCACCGCAAGGATACGCGTGCGCTCATTAAAAGCCGCGATCGGCGAGCGCGACGCGAGAAACTTTGTGCCGCAGGCAGTGGACAAATACACTATTGACCGTGTTCTTTTCACAAAGGAGGACAGGAAAAAGCACACTATCATAGTGCCGCAGATGAGTCCGATACATTTCAGGCTGTTCGAGGCGGCTCTGAACCAATGCGGATATAATGTTGACGTGCTGAAAACAGCGACGCACGAGGATATAGAAGCGGGTCTTAAAAGCGTCAACAACGACGCGTGCTATCCGTCTATAATAGTGACGGGTCAGCTGGTAAACGCTTTTATAAGCGGCAAATACGACCCCGACAACACCTCTGTAATGATAACACAGACAGGCGGCGGCTGCAGAGCCACAAACTATATCGCGTTTTTGAGAAAGGCTCTCAAAGAGGCAGGTTATCCGAATGTTCCGGTAATATCCTTAAATGTTTCCGGTCTTGAAGGAAATCCCGGCTTTAAAATATCGCTGCCGATGATCAATTATCTTGTCAAGTCGTGCATACTCGGCGATCTGCTTATGACGCTTCAAATGCGCGTGCGTCCGTATGAGGTAAATAAAGGCGAAACCGACGCTCTTACGGAAAAGTGGATCAATCGCATCGCCGGCGACATCCTCGCGGGCAGGCATCTTAAAATGAATAATATTATTGACGAAATAGTCGATGAGTTTGACGCCGTGCCGTATGACGAGAGCGTCAGAAAACCGCAGGTCGGCGTTGTCGGGGAAATTCTTGTGAAATTCCACCCCGACGCGAACAACAATGTTGTAAAAGTCATTGAGGACGAGGGCGGCGAAGCCGTTATGCCGGCTCTTATGGATTTTATGCTGTATTGTCTTTACAACAACAACTTCAAGCATGACAACCTCGGCACAAAGAAAATGTCGGCGACGCTTTGCAATATGGCGATATGGTATCTGGAGCATAACCGCGATCATGTCATAACGGCAATGCAGCGCAAGCCGCGTTTTGCAAGCCGTATACCACGCGATATTTCCGCGACAGCAGAGGGCGCGAAAAAGATACTCCAGCTCGGTCACTGCACCGGCGAGGGCTGGTTCCTTACCGGCGAGATGGTGGAGCTTATTAAAAACGGCGTTCCGAATATCATATGCGTTCAGCCGTTCGCGTGTCTGCCGAACCATGTTACCGGCAAGGGCATGATAAAGGAGCTGCGCCGTCAGTTCCCCGAATCAAATATCGTTCCCATTGACTACGACCCCGGCGCCAGCGAGGTAAATCAGCTCAACCGTATCAAGCTGATGATGGCAATGGCATTTGAAAATCTGGAAAAGCAGCAATAATAT
>CAZCZR010000027.1:10043-21761 GCA_964503455.1 uncultured Lachnospiraceae bacterium
TTTTTACACTTCCCCCAAAATGCCCGCATATCCTCCGCCATGGGCGCTTCAAGAGTCAGGCTTTCCCCTGTGACCGGCTGTATAAGCTCCGCGTGGTATGAATGAAGGGCATGACGGCTCATACCGTCGTTTTCCGTGCCGTAAAGCCAATCGCCGGCAAGCGGATGACCTATGTGCGCCATATGAACCCGTATCTGATGCGTTCTTCCCGTTTCGGGCGCCACCTCTGCAAGAGAATATCCTCCTGCGCTTTCAATAAGCTGCCAACGCGTGACGGCGCGCTTTCCCTCCGGCGACACAATACGCTTTATCGCGCTGCCCGCTTCCCTTGCTATCGGAGCATCGATAACGCCCTTTTCTTCCGGCGTGCCGCGCACTATCGCAAGATATTTGCGGTGAAAATTTCCGGCTTTTATCTGTGACGACAGTCTTTCGTGGGCATACGCGTTTTTGGCTATAAGCATAAGTCCCGATGTGTCAGCGTCAAGGCGGTTCACCGCCCTAAACACAAATTCCCCTCCGTAATATCCCATTACCGCATTGGAAAGCGTCCCGCTGTAATGCCCTGGCGAAATATGCGTCGGCATACCGGCGGGCTTGTTCACCGCAAGAATATCCTCGTCCTCGTACACAACATCAACCGGTATATCCTCCGGTATTATATTTTCAGAAGGGATTTCATCTCTTAAAGTGAGCGTGATCTCGTCCCCCGCATTAAGAGAACGTGTCACTTTGACACGTTCTCCGTTTACCATGATCCCGTCCTCGCCGCGTTTGAGCGCGGCAAGGCAGGAGCCGGACATCTTCAGTCCGCGTTTTAGAAGCTCTTTGACCCTTATCGGACACATACCGGCCGTTATTACGGTTGTTATTTTTCTTTCAAGCATTTCTATATTATAAGCACCCAATCAAACCATTTGAGCATCTTTCCGTACTCCGCGGTTATCGGATAGCCGGAAAGCACCGGATAGAACATCACAAACAGTCCGACCGCTATCGCCGCATATACCGCATACGCCGCTATAACGCCTTTTTTGCGTCGGGCCTTGTCGTAAAACAGCTTGACCGCATATCCTATGGCAAGCGCCAAAAACGGAACCGAGGGGAAATAGTGGTATATAAACGTAAGTCTTGTAATCGGTATCCACGACACTATCTGCGCCAGATACGCTATGAACAAAAATCCCGCTTTTTTATCTTTTTTCGCAAGCCACATATATGCCATATACATCATAGCGGCAAAGCCCGTCCACCATACCGCCGGATTTCCGAAGGCGCTTATGCCCTCTTTCAGTCCTTCAGCCGTGGTGCCCGTATAATAAAGTATAGGCTTCTTCATCACTATCCACTCATACCACCTGGAAGAATACGGATGCTCGGAGCCGACAACCGTTTTTGAGTGGTAAGTGTACATAGCCGACTGATTTTCCAATATGGTTTTGAGCCCGTGAGAGTCGGGCGCCTGCAGGTACATAAAATACGAGCCTGCATATATAAGCGCCGGTACCACTATAAAGAATATACAGCAGAATATTATCGTATTCCTTGTGTATACGGGGAACTTTTCGATAATGTCCTTATGCTTTATGCCGTTCGTTTCCTTTGACGGGAATTTCTTGGCGTAAAGGTATTCCTTGTAACGCTTGTAAAGCGATATAAAGAACAGCACCGCAAGTCCCATTGCCGCGTATATGCCCGTCCACTTTGACGCTATACCGAAGCCCATTGCTATACCGCACAATCCCAGAGGTATAAATGTCTTTTTAAGCGGCGTATCATAAAAGCTCAGCGACAGGTAACGGAACATCAGATAATACATCAGCATTATAAAGAACGTTGCGTAAACGTCTATCGTCGCTATCCTCGACTGCGTGAAGTGCATGAAGTCCACCGTATACAGCAGACACGTCAGCGCCGCAAGCCATGTCTTTTTAAGCAGCGACTTTGCGAACAGATATATTACCGGCACCATAAGTATGCCGATGAATGTTCCCGCGATTCTCCAGCCGAACGGGTTCATGCCGAATATCTTTATTCCCAGCGCTATAAGCACCTTTCCGAAAGGCGGATGCGTCCACTCGTATACAGGCAGATGGTTCACAAACTCATATCCTGTACGCGCGTGATATATCTCATCAAAGATCGTTCCGTTCTTAAATGTCGCTCTGTCCGGTACAAGCTCCTGCTCATCAAACAGCGCGCTGTATTCCTGCTTTATTTCAGGCTCTATTTTCTGACCGGACGAATCCTTCATATAAAATTCGTTCAGCTCAAGCCTGTCCGCGGCATTGGTTGAAAGCGTTACGTACCTCGCGTTTACCGTGGAAACGCTTTTTTGCGTCCAGTAAAATACAGCGGCGGAGGTTATCTGCTCGGTTTTTATGACCTTTTTCGACTCGTCGCGGAACTCGATCGTAAGCGCTCTTTCTTCGCCAAATTCCTTGCTTCCGTTAAAGAAGCCGTATCTGCTTATCTCCACCTCTTTTCCGCAGTCGATCGTTACGGGGTTATTGTAAAGATCCACGTGCGTTTCGGGAGCGTCCATGTCGCCGAGATTATACAGCGCCACCGCCCCGTATACAAGCGTTATCGCCGCGACGATGATCCAGTCGCGCGCGGTCATCTTTCCCGCAAGATCGCTTGTCTGTATTTTCGGCGCGGATAGCCGTTTCTCCGGCGCGGGAGGCATTTGTTTCGGCTGCTGCTTTTGCTGCTTCTTCCCTTTCTTCGCCTCGGCCTTCACAGGCTCTTTATAGTCAATGTAGCGTTTCTTTGAATTATACATAATGTATATGTATATCGCTATATTTATCCACGATGCCGCAACGATTACCGGACTTTTGAAATATTTATTTATGTCCTGCTCGTATATAAACAGCACCCACGCGGTATTGAACATCTGTGACAGTGTAACAAGCGAATACATACCGAAGCCGTGAATATCCGGCTTCGTTATAAACGCCATAAGCAAAAGAACCATTGCGGGGAAAGCGTATCTGTCGTGCATTTTCGTCGATAGCATATACGTTGTGAAAACCAGCAGCGCTGCGGTAAAGTAATACTTCGCCGGATTTTTTGATTTGAAGAACAGATATGCCGAATATGCTACTATCAGCACAAGCGCGGCTGTCCCGACAAAGCTTATGAGCGGGGTAAGCTCGTTCCAGTTCATGCCGAAGGCTCCCCACATATTGAACGCGTTTACCGTTGCATATTGATACGATTCAAGCGTCTTTTTATACTGCTCTATAACGTTTCCGATACCGAACGGCAGCGCCATTATTACCATAAAAAGCACAGCTCCGAGACCGAACCCGAGATTTTTCCAAAAAAGCTTTTTGTCAAGCTTCGGCAAGAACACCGTTTCTATGATGCCGAATATAAGCACCGGCGTCACGATAAGCGCCTGCGGCTTTATAAATATGCACACCGCAAAAAGAAAATACGCCGGTATCATCTTCTTGTTCGCGATAAAGTAAAGCATCACAGCCATCACAAGGGTATACACCGCGTCAACCTGACCCCAGAGCGCCGAATTTACCACCGTTGCCGGATTGAACAGGTATACCGCCGCGATTACCAGCGAAGCGTTTACGCCGAAATTCTTTTTAGCCATCTTCCATATAAGCCCGCCCGTAAGTATATCGCATATGATCGCGGGGAGCTTCAAAAGCACCGTCGCGCTGCTCAGCTTGAACAGGCTTTTTATTGCGCCGATAACGTAAAGAATATACATATATCCCGGCGGATAATCCGTGAATGACTCGGAGGCATAAAAATTGCTTATACCGTTATTGAATATCATGCTTGACCATGAGTTGAAGCACTGCATATCCGTTTTGTGTCCCGAATATTTCGCGGCGCATATCAGCCTAATAATAAACGCCGCCAAAACCATGAGCGCAAACATTATTCCCGGCGTTTCTGTCCGGCTTTTAAGTCTTTTGCCGTCATCCGCAATCACACCGCTGTAAAGCAGATACATACATATGCCGGAAAGGACAAGCACTGTTAATATCGCTGTCATTTTATCACCTCATACAAATAATATTACATAGTATATTGTACTATACTTCAGAGAAAAAATCAAGAAAAATTTGTTTAATTCTTAAAAAAAGGGGTAAGTATATATCAGAAAGGCGTCAGCCTAAACCAACAAAAGCAAGGAGTGATTTTATGAAATTCACAATTATCGGCAGAAAGATGGAAGTCACCGAGAAACTCAGAGCATATATCGAGAAAAAGCTTTCAAAGCTTGACAAGTTTTTCAGAGAGGAGTCCGAGGCAAGAGTTGTTGTCGGAACTATAAAAGACAAGGAATATGTCGAGGCTTCTATTTCGGCGGCGGGCATGATATACCGCGCGGAAGTCACCGACAACGAAGCAACGGCTGCCGTTGACAAGATCGTTGATGTTATAGAGCGTCAGATCAGAAAGAACAAGACAAGGCTTCAAAAGCGCATCAAGCAGGACGCTGACTGGACAAGCAAGCTCATAAGCGGCACGACGTACACCGAGGGCGAGGAAACCTCCGAGTTCGAGGTCGTAAAAACAAAGCGTTTTACCGTAAAGCCTATGTCGGTTGACGAAGCTATCCTTCAGATGAAGCTGCTCGGTCACTCATTCTTCATCTTTAAAAATCATGAAACCAATGAAATGAATATTGTGTACGAGCGCAAAGACGGCAAGTATGCTGTTATTGAATCTATCGAATAACGCAAGGAAACACTGATTCCTTAATATTATCAGGGGGCTTTTCAAAGTCCCCTTTTTCGATGATATCTTGTTTTTTGGCTTCGCCGCGCAAAAATGCCGCATCGCGGGGACACGCTTGTGTCCGTTTATCCGATGCGGCATTTTTTACTGCTTGGAGATGCCTTTACCTTTCGTTTGCGACAAGTATTCTTATTCTTCCGCCGTTGGCATACGGCTTATCGTAATACGCGTATATTGACGAATACTTATCCTGATTATTCTTTATCTCGTTAAGATTGCTGAGCGAGTACGTTCCGTTTTCGCTTATCGTATATGCCACAACCTTATCGCTGAGAACAAAGGTCTCATTGCCTATTTTTACGTTTGTGGCGGTGATTTCGCTTACCGTCTTACTGTTCATATTAATAACGTTCAGCTTCGCGATAGAGCCGCCCGAAATCAGGCAGCGCACTCCGTCGCCTCTTGAAATCGAGTAATTGTCCGCACTGTATACCGTTCCTCCTACGTCAACCTTTACAGACTGCGAGGTACCCTGCGACTTCACGCTTGTAACCATTCCGTATTGGTACATATCTCCGGTAACGTTGTTCAGTATAAGCGTGGACACTTTTCCGGCAGCGTTTTTATCATAATAGATTATATTGGTCGAGTTAAGGGTAACTCCGTCTATTCTCTTTAGCAGAACCTGGCAGTAAGCCGCCGGAGCGCTGCTGTCCGTATGACCGACGTCCATGATAGCAACATCGTCTGCAACCTCAAAATTGCCTATCTTGCTCGCGGACGCGCTTACCGTTCCGTAAAGTCCCCTGTCAGCGGTTGAGCTGTTTACAACATGACGGCGCACGCTTGTAGTGCCGTTGTTGACCGTAACGGTGCATACGGAATTGATATAATCCGACATATCCCTTTCCGTTTCAAACTCATTGTCCGTTCCGTCAGCGCCTGTCAGCGCGATATAATAGCTTACCTTGCTGTCATCGGTGTTCGGGTCGGTAAATTCCTTCTTGCCCGCGGCGGTCACATATCCCGTCACCGAAGCTCCCGACTCGGAATCGGGCGAGATTACTCCGGCTATCTTCTTATCCATGCCGAGAAGCACAGTAACGGTATCTCCGTAGCTGAAGCTTCCGTTTGAGGACAGAGCATTGAACGCCTCGGTGCTTTCAACGTCATAGGTCTTGCCGGAAATAGTAACGGTATTCGGCGACGCCATATTCGGCGAAGCGCTTTCATATATGCCCGTCACCTTATTGGAGTATACTATCGCAAGCTCCAGATCGGCGGAGTAGTAAACAATATCATATATATTTATATCCTCCGCTGTGATATTCTTGCCGTTCTTTGTTATGGTAAAGTTCTCGAAATCAGGCACTGTCTGATACCATGAGCTGCTTCTTACCGTAACGGGTCCCTCCAGCTTGCCTTCCTCAACAATAATATAGTCCACGCTGCCGTCGTCGTCAAGCTTTAAGTAAAGCACGTCGCCCATCTCAAGCTGCTGCTTCGCGCTTGAGAATGTCGTTGCCTGGGAATTAACATATGCCGTGGTCGAGCTGTTCATATTTATGGTTTGGAAGCTTCCGTCTTTATAGGTAACTATGCCGTTTTCAAGCACAGAGTATATAAAGTACTCGTCAAGTCCCGCTGTGGCAACGCTTTGACCGGATGTGCCTTTAAACCATACGTAATCCACATCTCCCGAAGCGTCATACTTTACATAGATTTTGTCGTTCTTTGAAAGCCGCTGCTTCAGGGCGGAGAAGGTGGTTTCGGTCGTATCGTTGTACGCCGTTGTCGAATCGGACAAATCAAGCTGGCTCTTTTTGCCGTCGCTCGTAACAAGGAGCGTATTGCCGACAATGGAATCCACGGTGTACTCCTCCAATGCGTTTGTTATGATCTCGCCGCCGGAGGCGGAGGTGCGCGCAAGCAGTCCGTACTCTATCTCGCCTATGGAGTTTTTAAATATCTTAAACGTATCCCCTACCTTAGCCTTGGGAATTATTGTTGAATATGTCATCTTTTCCGAATTGTAGTACACAGGCGTCGTCTTTTCAATGCCAACTATTGAATTGTCAAGAATGAGATCGCCGCCTATAACGGACGTTACCGTATATTCTTCCACGGTCTGATCGCTTGCGCGGAAGGAAACAAGCGTATCTCCGTCCTTGACGGCTATATTTCCGCGTCTGCCCGCAAGGGATTTATCAAAGCTTTGATTTATATTATAATTGCCCGCGGTAGTGTGTATCTTATCGCTGTTTACAGCGGGATCCTCGTTGGAGGTCGCTGTAAGAATAACGTCGTCCGTTGTCTGTATGTCAAAATCATCAAGCAGCTTTTTGGAGCCGTCCTTCATCTTTGTGTCAAGAGTCTGATTAAGCAAAATGACAACATCGGAACGCGTAATAGCGTCGTAAGCATCCCGATACACTCCGTCGGTTATATCCAGATTCGACGCAAGACCTATCTGTCCGTAGGGCCATGATGTGCCGAACTCCTCGTCACTGTAGCCGAGCGCGCGCAAAAGCATCGTGACCGCCTCGGCAAAAGACACGTAATCGTCCGGTCTGAACGTGCCGTCGGGATAACCCGAACACAGACCGTTTGTAACGGCTGTCTTTACATAGTTGGCTGCCCAGTGATCGTAAGGCACATCGGCGTAAGGCGAGGTCTTAAGCGCCGTCGCAACATAATCACGGTACGGAGATACCATAACCGTCACCTTTGCAAATTCCGCTCTTGTGACATAATCCTCAAGCCTGCCGTCGGTGAATATGCCGAGATCCTCAAGCATGGACGGATCGTCATTCGCCGCGAAGAACTTTTCCGCCGATGCCGGCACAGCGGTCATACCTCCTATCGTCATGCATACGGCAAGCGCTGCACAGATCAGTTTCTTTAATTTCACTTTTTTAACCTTCCTTCCGTAATTATGATCAAATCTAAAAGAACTGTCGTCAATTCAACCTTAGCTTATTCATGCCGCAGAGCGTCTATCGGATTCAGCTTTGCCGCCTTGTTGGCGGGCAGGAATCCAAACGCCACGCCTATAAACAGCGATACTCCGAACGCAAGCGCTATCGAACCGGTGCTGGGTACCGCGGTCAGGTCAAGGAACCTTCCCACCAGGTTGGCACCCACAAATCCGAAGATTATGCCGATTATTCCGCCAACGCTTGAAATCGTTCCCGCTTCTATTACAAACTGCTGCATAATATTGCGCTTGCGCGCGCCCAAGGATTTTCTTATGCCTATCTCTTTGGTACGCTCGGTAACGGTTACAAGCATGATATTCATAATGCCTATGCCCGCGACCAGAAGCGATATTCCCGCAATAAACACAAGCGCAATCTCCATCGTGTCGATCATTGAGGTAAGATCCTCTATGATTTCCTTCATATTGGTAACATCATAGTAATCGTCATCGCCTATCTCCTGCAGGAGCAGCGCCTCTACAGTGTCCGTGGCTTCATCGACCGTGTCATCGTTCAAGGCGGCAAGCGTGTAGCTGTTTACAACCGTGCTTCGCGCCATTTTTCTGGCTATGGTATACGGAATATATATACAGTCGTCGCTGCTTCTCTGTTCGGAATCGGCGCCCTCTTCAAGCACTCCGACTATCTTGAATTTTTCGCCGTTTATTTTTATGTACTCGTCTACACACTCTATTGTGCCGAAAAATTCCTTTGCCTCGTAAGAGCCTATAACGCATACCTTTGATTCGTTCACCATATCAAGATATTCCAAAAATCTGCCCTTTGCGATGGTAAGACGCCCGATGTCATACTCCGCCTCGCTTACGCCCGTTGCGGCAGTCGTGACCGAATCGGTGCCGTGCTTTATTGCCCCGCTGACCGAAACATTCGGCGTCACGCTTCTGAGCAAATCGGGGTTATCATCTACAAGCTGCTGCATCTGCTCCGGAGTGACTTCTCTTGTCGTTCCTCTTGATGTAATGGATACGGTTATTGTTTCGGTACCCATATCCTCATAGGATTCGGTTATCATTCCGGTCAGACCGTTCATCATGCTTGTAAGCGCTATAACGGCTCCCACGCCTATTATAATACCAAGCATTGTCAAAAACGAACGTACCTTACTGTTTACTATGCTCGACAATGCCATGGTAAAGCATTTGCTTATTCCCATAACGGATCTCCTTAATCAATATAACTGTCCCCGCCTTTATATGCGGCGGGTCCCGCTTAATCCTTTCGGCGGGAGCTGCGGCTTCCCGCCGGAACGCTGAACAGACGGGGCGGCGCCCCTTATTGAAGCTGCGGCTCCTCTCGTCCTCCGGCGCTCTCCTGCTTCGACACTATGGCGTCTCCCTCGACAGGTCCGTCATAGACCACGCGGCCGTCGGTAATGCGCACTATGCGCTTCGCCTGCGCCGCTATGGAGTTGTCATGGGTTATCAGCACTATTGTGTTGCCCTCGGCATGGAGCTTTTGCAAAAACTCCAGAACCTCGCGTCCGGTTCTTGAATCGAGCGCTCCTGTAGGCTCATCGGCAAGAATGACCGACGGATCGCCCGCCAAGGCTCTTGCTATGGAAACTCTTTGCTGCTGTCCTCCCGAAAGCTGCGCCGGCCTGTTTTTCGCCTTGGATTCCAGCCCGACCCTCTTAAGGGAGGCGATTGCCCTTTCATGCTGCTCTTTGTCCGAACAGCCTCCGTACAGAAGCGGCAGCGCCACATTCTGTTCCACCGTCAGCTTCGGTATCAGATTATACTGCTGAAATATAAATCCGAGGGTCTTGTTTCTCACAGCCGCAAGCTCATCATCGCTGTATTTGCTTATGTCCCTGCCGTTTAACAGATACGTTCCTTTCGTCGGAGTATCAAGGCATCCCATAATAT
This sequence comes from uncultured Lachnospiraceae bacterium, assembly GCA_964503455.1. GTDB lineage: Bacteria > Bacillota > Clostridia > UBA1381 > UBA1381 > CAZCZR01. Next base: position 19,624 of record CAZCZR010000027.1, read on the forward strand.
TCATACAAGTGGACTTTCCGCTTCCGGACTGTCCTATTATCGCGACAAACTCTCCGCGGTATACCTTCAGTGATATGCCGTCAAGCGCATTTACGGTGTTATCGCCCATTTCATATATTTTGTATACATCACGAAATTCGACTAAAGGCGCGTTGGGGTCGATTGGTTCTGTTTTCTGTCTTTTTCTCATATTGAAGCCTCTCCCTTACCTGGGGCCTCCGCCACCGCCGCCGGGCATACCGCCACCGCCGCCGCCGGGCATACCGCCACCGCCGCCGGCCATGCCGCCCATGCCGCCCATGGTCATCTGCTGCTGAGTTTCCGTGTTCATGGTGGTGTTATTGGTGGCTACGCTGTCATTTTTGATTTTATCCTCCTCGGTAAGTCCCGAAATGATCTCAACATACGAATCATCGGAAAGACCGGTTTCTACCTTGACGCTCTTATATCCGTCGGGAGCATTGTCTTTCTCATCCGTCTTGTCGCCGCGCACATAAACTACATTGTTTCTCTTTACAGCGCTAACAGGCACTGCCAAAACGTTCTCCGCCTTCGCGACAACTATTTCCGCGTCTATATTCATGCCCGGCAGCAGATCGCCGTACTCCGTCAGCGATACTGTAACGGGATATGTAGTAACGCCGTTTGTGGCGGTTCCGTCTATGCCGACCTTCTCTATAATGCCGGTATACGTTCCCTCAACAGCGTCGGCGGTAATGGTGACCTCCTGTCCCACACTTACCTGACTTATCTCTACCTCGTCTACCGACATATCGAATTTCAGGCTCGTAAGATCGTATATAACCGCCAAAGGCTCCGTGGAGCTTTTATTGGTGTCAAGCGTATCGCCGGCTTTGGTGTTTTTCGTTACCACGGTTCCGGCTATAGGCGCCTTTATTTCATAGTTTTCCAGCTGCTTCTCGGCTTTATCCTTAGAAAGCTCGGCATCACGCAGAGAGTTCTTGGCATTTTCGTACTGGTTTGTCACGGAATCGCTTGAAAGCACCGCCGCTACAGCGCCAGAGCTTATCTTGCCGCCCTCTTTTACATTGAGCTGCTCAATCTTGCCGCTTGCTTTTGCGGTTATAGTAAATTCCGAAAGGTATTTAAATTCGCCCGCGTCGTTGCACATGATACTGCCTATTTGAGCCGTTGCCTTATCGCCCTGCTTTATGGCTCCGGGATTTGAGACCTGTATGGTAACGTACTTTACAACCATGTTCCCCTCAAGGGCCGTGGTGGACGCATCCACCGACTTCACGGTTCCGTAAACAGCCGCGCCGGTATCCGACATGGTAAGCTCCGCTGACTGACCGGCATATATCCCGCCACATTCAGCCGCATTGAACGGAACGCGTATCTCCATTGTGCTGTCGTTATAGCACTCGGCTATGGCAGCTCCGGACTGGATCGTATCGCCCTTTTTGACGTTCACCGTCTTTACTGTGCCGCTGTCTTTAGACGTTACGGTCAAATCGTTTACTGACTCGGCCGCCTCGTTCAAGCTGCGCTGCGCCTTTTCTATGCCAAGCTCGGCGCTTTCGATACTCGTTTCCACGTCCTCGGCGTCGATCTGGTAAAGCAGCGTATCCTTTGCGACTATATCGCCCTCCTCAAAGGGCGCGGATATAACATCGCCCGTAACGATAGCCGTTATCGAATATTCATCCTTAGGGAGCAAGGTCGCGGAACCGTCAATTATGTTTGTGATAGTTCGCCTTTCAACCGCTATATCCTCAAGCTGCGACTCGTTCTTGCTGTTGTGCCTTTTCAGCAGCACGGCTCCCGTAACGGCTCCGGCAGCAAGCACACATACAATACCGATAATTATTGGCGTTTTTTTCATGTGCAAAACGTCCTTTCTAAAAAAATATAGATTATAAATCTAAAAATATAGATTACAAAACAGGAAAAATCCGCCCATTGTGCGGGTTGCGCATGGTGCGGAAAACAACAAAGAAACGAATATTATACACCGGAGCGAATAATAATCCCTTTCCTTATCTCCGCTCCCCCATGCGGTTGTTTCAATGAACTCATTTATGCACTTAATTATACAACACTTTTTTTTCGTTGTCAATGAAGTTCACAATTAGTTTACAAATGTAATGAAATTTTAACTCATTAAAATGTATAAT
>CAZCZR010000028.1:0-21336 GCA_964503455.1 uncultured Lachnospiraceae bacterium
TTTTGAATCGGAGAATGAAAAATGGAAGAAATACTTTTTTGTAAAAGCGGCGGCTTTTTTGATAAGTTCAAAAAAATTCTGCGTGATTTATATTCTCAATTGTCAAACTAAATTCAAGTGCTAAGTTTGCCAGACTAAATTCTATTTGGAATAAATTTACACCCGAATTAACCTTGGCAATTGAAACGAGATTAAGATTTTGTAAATTTTTTTATAAATTTTTTCCAAACCCCTTTATTATTATTTTGTATTGTGATATACTTAAAGGCGAAAGGAGTGATATTAATGTCAAATAATAAAGTTTTAATTGCCGATGATGATTCCCATATCGTTGAACTGATAAGACTTTATCTTGAAAAGGAGGGCTTTGAAACGGCTATCGCGTATAACGGCGCACAGGCGCTGAAGCTGTTTAAGGAAGAAGCGCCTTCTATTGTTATACTTGATATAATGATGCCCGAAATGGACGGCTGGCAGGTATGCCGTGAGATCAGGCGTATAAGCAACATACCGATTATCATGCTGACCGCAAAGGGCGAAACCTTTGATAAGGTGCTTGGTCTTGAGCTGGGCGCTGATGATTATATGGTTAAACCGTTTGAAACCAAAGAGCTTGTCGCAAGAGTCAAGGCTGTTCTGCGTCGATCCGAAAGCAGCGACACAAAAACAATGCGCGAGCTTGTATATCCCAACCTGACCATAAATCTATCAAATTACGAGCTGAAGCTGTCGGGAAAAATAATAGAAGTCCCGCCTAAGGAACTGGAGCTTTTATATTTCCTTGCGTCAAATCCGAACCGCGTGTTTACACGAGAGCAGCTTCTTGAAGAAGTATGGGGCTTCGATTATTTTGGGGATTCCCGCACGGTGGACGTGCATATAAAGCGTCTGCGCGAAAAGCTTGAGGGTACCGAGGGCAATTGGCAGCTCAAAACTGTCTGGGGCGTCGGATATAAATTTGAGGTCAGATAAGCTATGCTGAAATTCAAATCCATATTCGAGCGTATGTTCTGGAACAACGTGGCGATACTGGTGCTTGTGTTTATTTCGGTATCTGTATCCATGACGGTGTTTATAAATCAATACATCATATCACAGCGCTTTGATCTGTTTGACAATGTACGTGAAATGATCGAGTACGATACTGCCCGTATGCACTTAGACACCGACGCCGACACCGATGACGGACGCGCAATGCTTGCTTACAAGCGGAATCTGGAGCTGTGGTCACGCTTTACGGATGCGGATATAACGGTGGCAACAACCTCCGGCACGGTGCTTGCTTCCACAGCAGGAATAGAATCCGTCCCCGCAAGCTTTACCGATAAAATCAATATGGACACACCCATAAGGAAGCGCGATCATTTTGACGGCTTTTACGAGAAATCGGTCATGGTATTCGGTCTCCCGCTGCATTATAACGGCATAATCATAGGCGCGGTATATTTTACACAAGGGTTTCCCCTTTTGTATCGCAATATGTTTGAACTGCTGCTGTTATTTATAGTAGCGTCGGCATTTTCAATTGTGGCGGCGTTTTTCATAGTATACCGTCAATCAAGGGTATTCTCCACCGCCGTAAAGAAGATAAACGGCGCCGCTATGGACATTGCCGCCGGAAACTTCGACAAGCGTGTCGAGGTTACAGGTAATGATGAAATAGGTCAGCTCGCTTCAAGCTTCAACTATATGGCGGCGTCTTTGGGGAAGCTCGATGATATGAGAACGCGTTTCATCTCCGATGTATCGCATGAGCTTCGCACTCCGATGACGAGCATTTCCGGCTTTGTTCAGGGCATCCTCGACGGAACGATCCCGCCGGAAAAGCATGACGAGTACCTGCACATAGTACTTGACGAGTCAAAGCGATTAAGCCGCATGACTAACGATATGCTTGAAATGTCTAAGCTCAGCTCCGGCGAATATAAGCTTAAAATACGGGAATTTGACCTTACGGAAGTAATCCGTCTGTCAATTATTCAGCTTGAAAGCCGCATAGAAGAAAAAAATCTCGGACTTGAGGTTGACTTTGAGGCGGACAAGATGCCTGTGCTTGCAGACCGTGACGCCATACAGCGCGTGGTTATCAATCTGCTTGACAATGCCGTAAAATTCAGCTACCCGAACACGGCGGTAAGCATAAAGGTGTGGAAACAGGATAACAAGGTGCTTACAAGCGTAACCAATCTCGGAGACGGCATCGACAGCAAGGATCTTTCGAGCGTATTCGACCGGTTCTATAAGACTGACCGCTCACGCACCGGCGACAGATCCGGCGCGGGTCTCGGATTGTCTTTTGTCAAAAAAATCATTGTCCATCATAAGCAGGGCATATGGGTGGAAAGCGATTTTGTAAAGGACGGTTCCAATCTGAAATATACTAAATTCACCTTTACGCTCGAACAGCCCTAACGAATCAAATAAATGCACATATAAAAAGACTGCTGTGTTATAATCCGCAGCAGTCTTTTATTATGCGTTATTTTGTTCAAGCGTTTCTGCTATGTTAAATTTAAAAATCGGCACAGTGTTTGCTAAGAAACGTGAAGCTTTAGATTCTACAAATCATTGCGCTTTATTTTTTGATGTTATCTTCTTTATAACAAACAGCACAAGCACCGTAATGATCGTGCCTATGGGCAGAAGCACATACGCGCTCTGCACAAACGCTGCAATAATATAAACCACAAACGATATAAGCGCCACTGTGATCGCATAAGGCAGCTGTGTTGAAACGTGGTTCATATGATTCGACTGGCTTCCCGCCGAAGACATGATCGTCGTGTCGGAAATAGGAGAGCAGTGGTCGCCGCATACGGCGCCTGCAAGGCAAGCCGATACGCCGATGATCAAAAACTCGCTTGTCGGTTCGAATATAGCGGTTACTATCGGTATCAGTATGCCGAATGTACCCCATGATGTTCCCGTGGCAAACGCAAGCGCACAGGCTACCAAGAATATGATCGCGGGCAGGAAGTTTGCAAGACCGGTTGCGGATGATTCCATTAAAGCGTGGACAAAGTCAGCCGCGCCAAGCAGTCCGGTCATGTTTTTAAGCGCCGTGGCAAATGTAAGTATCAGTATAGCCGGCACCATGGCTATAAATCCCTTGGGAATACAGTCCATAGCCTCTTTAAAGGTAACCACTCTTCTTGCAACAAGATAAATTATAGTTATAATAAGAGCGATCACCGCGCCCCACGGAAGTCCCACAGTTGCATCCGTATCTCCGAACGCCGTTACAAAATCCGAGCCTGAGAAAAATCCGCCCACATATATAAGGCTGATAACGCAGGCAATAATAAGCACTACAATGGGAAGTATCAGGTCTATAAGCTTTCCTTTGGGGTTGCCTTCCTCCGCCGAAGCCTCCTTTGCCGTGTCCTTTCCGCTTGTGAAGAGGTCGCCCTTGTACATTGCGTTATATTCATGCAGCTTCATGGGGCCGTAATCAAACTTCATAAGCGTTATAGCGATAATGAACACAAACGAGAGAAGCGAATAGAAGTTATACGGTATCGCGCGCACAAAAAGCTCTATGCCCGAATATCCCGTACCCTTCGTAAACTCCGAAACAGCCGCCGCCCATGACGATATGGGCGCTATCATACATACAGGCGCAGCCGTCGCGTCAATTATGTACGCAAGCTTCGCGCGGGATATTTTATGCCTGTCCGTAACGGGGCGCATAACGCTGCCGACCGTAAGACAGTTGAAATAGTCGTCAATAAAAATCAGCACTCCAAGTATGAACGTTGCAAATATCGCGCCTATACGCGATTTGATATGTACCTCCGCCCATTTTCCGAAGGCAGCGGAGCCGCCCGCCTTATTTACAAGCGCAACTATAATACCGAGTATAACTAAGAATATAAATATTCCCGCCGTACCCGATACCGCCGCTATAAGACCTTCGTTTAGCAGATTGTCCATGGCGGTGACGGGATGCCAGTTCGCCGACAGCAGCGCTCCGAGCGCCATGCCTATAAACAGCGATGAATAGACCTCCTTGGTTATGAGCGCAAGACCTATCGCTACCAGAGGCGGGATAAGCGCCCAAAATGTAGCATAGTAATTGCTTGTCTCACCGTCTGCGGCAAATGCCAGCTGAGGTATCAGCATAAGCGCAAGCGCGGCAATAACGGCAATGACCGGTTTCTTTTTGATATGTTTCATATCAAATCATCTCCTTTTTTTCATTATTGGTTTATTTATTCCGAAAAATATCCGGAAAAAGGTACTGATTTTGCCGGCTGTGTCTTACGGCACTGCGTCTGCCTTTTCGGCGGCGTCCCTTTTTGCGTCCGACAGCTGTACAAGCATTATCGCCGCGAACATCAAAACACATCCCATTATTTCCCTAAAGCTGAGCGACCCGCCGGTAAGCTCCCAGCCGCAAGCCACAAGAAGCACTGTTGCCAAGGTTGAAAACACCGATTCAAGGCTCATAAGTATCGACGCGGAAGTCGGGTCGGTATACTTTTGTCCGACGATCTGCAGCGTATATCCTACGCCGCAGGACAATATGCCCGAATATCCGATAGCGACCCAGCAATTCAAAACGGGACCTATGCTCGGTTTCTCAAATAAAAATACATATATCATATCAAGCAGTCCGCATACGAAAAACTGCATACACGCAAGCTTCACTCCGTCAACCTTGGGCGAATAGTAATCTATGAGCAGGATGTGGCCCGTGAACAGAACCGCGCATATAAGCGTCAGAACATCGCCCTTGTTTATACTGAAAGCGGAGTCGATACACAGCAGATACATACCCGCGACAGCTGTAAGCACTGCCACAGCAACAGCCGGACGCGGCTTCTCGCCCATAAACAGCTTTACAATGGGTATCATCACCATATAAAGCGCCGTAATAAATCCGGACTTGCCGGGGCTTGTGTACACCATGCCGAGTGTCTGCACAGTGCTTGCAAGGCAAAGACATATTCCGCACAAAATCCCGCCCGTTATAAGCGTTTTGTCTATCTTCCCCACAGGCGCGCCGCGCTTTTTCTTTGAAGCGTCTAAAATAAATATAAGCGGCAGCAGCACAACGCCGCCAAGCACCGACCTCACTCCGTTAAAACACGCCGCCGATATAAGCTCCACGCCCTTGCTCTGCGCAATAAACGAAGTTCCCCAAATGACCGCTGCCAAAAGCAGCATCAGATTACCTTTCAAATGATGTTTTCTCATCAAAATGCTCCCGATTACAATGATTATATATGTATTATATCTTTTTCCGGCAAAAAAGTCAAGCTGTTTTTGAGGTTTTATGCAAAAATTTGAATAATCAGTATATATTTCGCACATCCGCAAGAATCAGACGCGTAAAAAACCGCCGCGTTAAAGGCTATGCTCAAAACTGCGCACTTTGCCAAACGCGGCGGTCTATGTATTTATTTTTTATACCAATTGCGGTACAGCGCCGCTTTGAGAGCGCGCGCTTCCGGATAGTCCGCATCGAGATCAAATCCGCACACAAGCACCTCCGCTTTTTTATGAACATACACAAAAAGCGGCGACATACGCGTGTTATCGAAAAAGTTCGGCACCGCGTCTATTATCGGCTCAAAATGCTCTCCCATAGATGATATATCCGAAAAATACGAATCCTCAAGAAGTCTTTTCCATTGATAACCCGTGTATCTTCCCGACGGGAATCCGTCAAGAATTTCCGTGTCGTTTACAATGATCCCCGAAGGATTCTTTGACGGGAAATACGCCGGACTCCAGAATACAGGCAGAAATCCTCCCTTTATGCGGCTATTTTCATCCGGCGCGGTGCTTCGCAGCATCACCCTGCCGCCCGCTTCACACGCTTTTTCAAATGCCTCGTCAGGGTACTCAAACACCTTCATATCCTGTGCGGCGGAATTTTCAAACACATATATATCCCAGCTGTTTTTCGCGCCCTCAACCGAAAGCTCCGCCTTTAACGCCGTGCTTTTTCTTATAAAATCAAGCTTTACCGACACCTTGCTTTCGCCGGTCTTTACCGAGCAGACCTCCTTGTTTCCGTCAAGAAAGGTCAGCGTGTATTCCGGCGCTGTGAGAGGCTTTTCGGAGAAATCGTAAAGCATAAGCTCCGCTTCAAATACATCACCCGCGCAGAAGATACGCTTTGCTTTCATAAGAGGCACTCTCGGCGAACAGAACTCACGAAACCGTTCCGGCTCAATTATGCCCTTGCTTTCCCAGAACACGTTTAAAAGACCCACAGTGGCCAGACACTGCCCCGGATAATCGGTAAGCGCCAAAAGCTGTGTTCCGCCCATGCCTTCGGTGCGCAGGACAGCTTCAATCTCGTCCTTGTACATAAGCGCCGCCAGTTCTCCCGACGCCCTGACATATTCGCCGCACCTGTTCACAATACCGCGCTTTTCCATATCGCGGCGGACAGCGTATATATTCGTCGGCAGCATGACTCCGTTGTAATGCGTCATCTCGCGCACATCGGGATATACCGAAAACTGCCCCGTTTCAAAGGACATAATGGGAATATCGGTACGGTTCACCGCATCGGAGTAGTTGAGAAATGTCCCCTCCGCCGTTTCATCCTCCCTGCCCTGAGTGCGTATGCGCGTACCGCCGCAGTTAAAGGCAAGGAAGAAATCATCAGCCTCTGTCGGTATGCGGTCAAAATTAGAGGTCAGCGTGTAAAGATGTCTCGGATCCAATGCCTTAAGCATTGTGATGTTGTCCTCAAGCGCGGCAAAATCACCCATTATCTCGTTTCCGTTTGAAAAAAGCATAAATGACGGATGATTCCCGTACTCGCGCATTATCCCCACAGCTTCATTACGGAAAAACATCTCGTGGCAACCGTCATCGCCAAAGGATAGCTCAGACACATCATGGTTAAGCCACAAGGGCATTTCTATCTGCAAATACACCCCGATCTCGTCGGCGGCTTCAAACGCCGCATGAGGCGGACACCACGAATGAAAGCGAACATGATTCAAGCCGTATTCCTTTACGGTACCCATTACCTTCAGCCAATGCGCTTTGTCTGTCGGAGGATATCCCGTTTCGGGGAATATCCCGCAGTCCACAGTGCCGCGAAGGGATATGGGAGATGAGTTTAGGAAAAAGCGTCCGTTCTCGCTTTTTAAAGCGCGAAATCCCGTGACAGCCGTATGCTCCGATTTTACGCCGTTATATACGACCGCCGAGCGAAGCGTATACAGCGCCGGTGAAAACTCGCTCCAAAGCGTATAGCTCTCTCCCGACAGATCATAGTATCTCGTGATATAGGACTTGTTTGTATAAATATCAATATCTTCCGAAACCGTATGCATCCCGTCAAACCCGTACTCAAGCCGCGCAGTCGTGTGCGACATCGGATCGTGATGCGGGCATATGATAAGAAACTTTATCTTAACGCGCCCGCTTTCAAGCTCAGGATATATATCGGCGCGCTCTATACGGCACTTCGGCACGGCACAGATGCACACGCGCCCCGCGATCCCGTTCCAAAAGCCGCAGGTGTCCTCCGAATAACCGCTCGACATATTGCCGATGTTAAGAATGTCGGAATTGTCAATCTTCACGGCAAGAGTGTGTTTTCCGCGAGGGATCTTGTATATATGCGGCAGCGAGAAAGAAAGCTTCTCGCGTCCGCATTTTTCGCCGTCTATGAAAAGCTCCGATTTAAGCGATACTCTTTCCATATACAAATACAGCTCAAGCTCCGGATCAATGCCGCCGGTGTCGTATTCACGCTCAAGCGTCAGCTCCCCGCGATAGCGATGATGCTGCAAAAGCGAGCGCACGGTCTCTTTTGTCATCTCCTGCGGCAGCTGTGTCTTTTCTCCTATATTGCTTTCGCACGCGCTGCCCGGCACGGTAAAGGGCACATCAAATTCACGGCATCTCCATACACCAGAGAGGTTTATCTCCTTTTTCATTTATGTTCCCTCGTTTTATTCACTCTTGCGGCTTTTACGGTATTCTTCATAAGCATAGCGATAGTCATCGGGCCAACTCCTCCCGGAACAGGCGTGATAGCTCCGGCAACCTTTTCAGCCTCTTCAAAGTCCACGTCACCGACCAGTTTCTTGTTTTCAAGCCTGTTAATACCCACGTCTATAACCACAGCTCCCGGTTTTATCATATCGCCCCTGATAAATTTCGGTATTCCAACAGCCGCCACCAGAATATCCGCGCGGCGTGTCTTTTCCGCGAGATCCTTCGTGCGGGAATGGCATATGGTGACCGTACCGTTTTGATGAAGCAAAAGCATCGACTGCGGCTTGCCTACTATGTTGCTTCTTCCCACAACCACACATTCCTTGCCTGATACGTCAATGCCGGACTCCTTTATAAGCTCCATAACGCCCGCCGGAGTACACGGCACAAAGTCATAATTGCCAACCATAATTTTGCCGACATTCACAGGATGGAATGCGTCAACATCCTTTTTAGGGTTGATCGCGTTTATGATATGCTCTTCGTTTATATGCTTCGGCACGGGAAGCTGAACGAGTATTCCGGAAATGTCTTCCCTTTCATTGAGCTTTTCTATAAGCTCCAAAAGCTCCTGCTCGGAGGTTCCCTCCGCTAAAGCGTACTCCTCCGAATATATGCCGCACTCGGCGCAGGCTTTTTTCTTGTTGTTAACGTAAACCCTGCTGGCGGGATCATCTCCTACGATCACCACGGCGAGACCCGGATATATTCCGTCCTTTTTCAGCCTCTCCGTTTCCAGAGCCAGCTCTCCCTTTATTCTTTTTGAAACTTCCTTTCCCAGTAAAAGCTTTGCCATTTCCGTTGCTTCCTTTCTCTTTGTTTTTATCAGAGCTGTTCTTATTAAAACTATTTTTATTGAAGCTGTTTTTGTTTGAGCCGCTCTTTGCTTTAAGCTTTTTTGCATAGCCGGCAACGCCGCCCTTCGGCGGACGAATAAGACAGTGACTGTCATAGCCGATCAGGTCAGAGCGCCCCGCCTGATGAAGCGCGTCATACACAAGCGTGTAATTTTCGGGATTTTTAAACTGCAAAAGCGCCCTTTGCATAGCTTTTTCCCTCGGCGACTTCGGCACGTACACGCTTTTCATCGTAAACGGATCAAGACCCGTGTAAAACATACAAGTGGCTATAGTCCCCGGCGTCGGATAAAAATCCTGAACCTGCTGCGGATTTATATTGTGATCCCTCAGATAAAGCGCCAGATCCACCGCGTCATTAAGCGTTGAGCCGGGATGCGATGACATGAGATACGGCACTAAGTACTGTTTTTTTCCGATTTCTTTGTTTATCCTGTAAAACTTCTCCGCAAAGCGGTTGAACACATCATTTGCCGGTTTGCCCATATATTTTAAAACATTATCCGATATATGCTCCGGCGCCACTTTAAGCTGTCCGCTTATATGATATTTACACAGCTCATAGAAAAATTCATCGTCCGGATCGTTTATAAGGTAGTCAAACCGTATTCCCGACCTGATAAAGACCTTCTTCACGCCCTTTATTTCCCGAAGCTGCCTTAAAAGCGACAGATAATCGCTGTGATCTATCTTCAGATTGCGGCAGGGCGCCGGAAACAGGCATTGTCTGTCGGCGCAGGCTCCCGCCTTAAGCTGCTTTGAACAGGCGGGACCTCTGAAATTGGCGGTCGGTCCGCCGACGTCATGGATATATCCCTTGAAGTCGGGGTCTTTTACCATTTCCTCGGCTTCCCTGATTATGGATTCGTGACTTCTGGATGTCACTATGCGTCCCTGATGGAAGGACAGCGCGCAGAAATTGCATCCTCCGAAGCAGCCCCTGTTTGACACGAGGCTGAACTTGACTTCTTTTATAGCCTCTATGCCGCCGAACGGCTCATAACAGTAGTGATATGTCCTCATATACGGCAGCTCATACACCGCGTCAAGCTCCGCCGTATCAAGCGGCGGCATTGGCGGATTTTGCACAAGATACCTGTCGCCGTGCTTTTGAACGAGTGTTTTCCCCAGATACGGGTTCTGCTCGCGGTACTGTATCCTGCATGAGTCTGCATAGCTGCGCTTTGAGCGGACGCACTCCTCATACGAAGGCAGCGGCACAGAATTTTTGACATCACCGTTCTTTGATATATAGCACGTTCCCGGAACATCGGTTATTTCATGCACATTATCTCCGTCACGCAGACGGTCTGCGATCGCGATTATCTGCTTCTCGCCCATTCCGTACATAAGTATATCCGCTCTCGAATCAAACAGCACGGAACGGCGCACCTTATCCTCCCAATAGTCATAGTGCGCAAACCGTCTCAGACTTGCCTCCACGCCGCCGATAAGTATCGGTATATCGCCGAAACATTCGCGTATGCGGTTGCAGTACACTATCGTTGCCCTGTCGGGACGCTGTCCCGCTTTGTTCCCCGGAGCATACGCGTCATCGGTGCGGCGTTTTTTGCTGACAGTGTAATGATTTACCATACTGTCGATATTTCCGGCGCTTACAAGGACTCCCAGCTTCGGTCTGCCCATTCTTTTAAAATCGTCCGCCGTTTTCCAATCGGGCAATGCGATTATGCCTACCTTATAACCATGGGCCTCAAGCACTCTGGATATTATAGCGTGGCCGAAGCTCGGATGATCAACGTAAGCATCGCCGACAATGTATAAAAAATCAAGACGGTTCCATCCGCGCGTATCCATGTCCGCGCGGTTTACCGGAAGAAAATCCTTGCTTTTCATTAACTGTTTTCCTCATCGTTCATACTGTCGATACCCATCATCTCCGCACGGCTCATATATACCTGACGCGGCTTTGATCCGTTGGCGCCGCTTATTATGCCGCGTTCTTCCATCTGGTCGATTATTCTTCCGGCGCGGGAATAACCCACCTTCAGCTTTCGCTGTATCATGGCGGTGGAGATCTGTCCGAGTTCTACAGCCACTTTTATGGCCTCCGGCAAAAGCTCATCGCCATCGTCATCCTTATCGGGAGTAACCCCGTTCTCGCCCAAGGCGCAGCGCTCTATATGCTCCTCCAAATCCTCGCTGTAATGATTGTCATCTCCCGTTTCTTTCAGGAAGTCAACAATTCTCTCTATCTCCTCATCCGATACAAACGCTCCCTGCACTCTTAAAGGATTTCTCTCTCCGGTCGGAAAATACAGCATATCTCCCCTGCCGAGAAGATGCTCCGCGCCCACGCGGTCAAGTATGGTACGGCTGTCCACCTGACTTGATACGGCAAACGCGATTCTGGAAGGTATATTCGCTTTGATAAGTCCGGTGATAACGTCCACCGACGGACGCTGTGTGGCAATTATAAGATGTATGCCCGCCGCTCTTGCAAGCTGCGCCAGACGACAGATATAGTCCTCTACCTCCTTCGCCGCCACCATCATAAGATCGGCAAGCTCGTCTATAATTATGACAAGCTGCGCAAGCTTCGGTTCGCCGCGTTTTTCCATAAGCGAATTGTAGCCGGTAAGATTCCTGACCGAAGCCCCCGCGAAAAGCTCGTATCTTCTCATCATCTCTCCAACCGCCCAGTTAAGCGCGGCGGCGGCTTTTTTCGGCTCCGTCACAACAGGTATCATCAGATGCGGTATGCCGTTATAAACTCCAAGCTCGACAACCTTCGGGTCTACCATAATAAGCTTGACCTCGCTTGGCGACGCTTTGTAGATAATGCTTGTTATGATAGTATTGATACACACGCTCTTACCGGAGCCTGTAGCTCCCGCTATAAGCACGTGGGGCATCCTCGCTATATCGCCCACGACCACTCTGCCGCCTATATCCTTGCCAAGAGCTACCGACAGCTTCGATTTCGCCGACAAAAACTCCTCCGAATCAAGCATTTCCTTTATTGATACGGACGCCACCTCGCGGTTTGGTATCTCTATTCCGACCGCAGCCTTGCCCGGCACCGGCGCTACCAGCACGTTCGATACCGCAAGATTCAGGGCGATGTCATTGGCAAGGCCTACTATTTTTGAAAGCTTTACGCCGCTTGACGGCTGTATTTCATATCTTGTGACAGACGGCCCCTGCGTGACCTGAGACAGCTTTGCCGAAACTCCGAAATCAGCAAGCACAGAGATAAGCTTTTTCGATGTTTCAAACATCTCTCTTCTCATATCCGCCGACACCTCGCTCGGCTTGTTCAAAATATCCGTTGAGGGATAGATGTATTCTATAGGCGTTTCAGCCGCGGCCTCGTCTATTGTGCGGTGAAGCTCGTCCTCCTCCATTTCCTCACGGCGTTTCTGCGCCTGCTGGCGTTCCTTCTTTGTCATGCCGCTTTGCGATTCGTCCGACAAATCGTCGGGTACATTGCTCTCAAGCTGGCTCTTTGAAGGCATGACGGAATCATCGTCGCGGTAGTCGGGCGTGTGGTCGGCAATGACGTCACCGTCCGATATATTCAGTCCCATTTCCGAGAAAATATCCGCTATGCCGTCATCGGACGGTTCCTCCGCGTCCGCGCCGGCACTCCCGCTTTCGTCAACAAACGGGTTTTTGCCCGGTTTATGACCGGCGATCTCGCGGTCAATGTCCTCGTTCCTGCGCTTCGACTGTTCAAATAAGCTGTCGTCAAACAGATCCCCGTCCGATGATCTTCCCTTGTTCCTACTCTTGTTCTTGCTCTTTTTCTTTTTGCTCGATTTTTTGTCCATAAGCATATCCGCGAACGGATCGTCAGCCGCAGGCTCGGCGCCCGTTGGAAGCTCCTCTGTCCGAGGCGCGTTCTCCGCCGAAAAGTCCGATGCAACATTAAGTATATCCTCCCCGCGCCGTTTGGGAAGTCTGGGACGGTTTTCCACCATATGTCTGCCTCGGTCATACGCGTCAACGCTTTCCACATTCTTTACCTCATCGCGCACAGCGCTTGCCGCGCCCCTTATAAAGGATACGATCGCGCTTATAACGGATCTGCCGAGAATAAGGCTTGTAAGCAGTATCTCAAGCAGGATAAGAACTATATATGAAGCTATTTTGTCTATGAGCGTATTCAGCGGACAGGCTATAAGCGCGCCGAACACACCGCCTCCGTCGGAGTACATCCCGCTCGAATACGCGTATTTTATCGGCAGTACCTCATCACCTGACAAATGTATCATCGCTGATATAAAGATTATAAACATCATTGTCAAAAACAGCTTGAGCCACAATGCGCCGACCTTTTTTTTGCAGATCGAATATATGCCCGATCCGACAAATGCGGGCGGCACAAAGTACGCCGCAAACCCAAACAATCCCTTCATAAACGCTTTTACCGCGCCGCCAAGCATTCCGCCGGAATCTATGTACATAAATACCGCCAAAAGTACTCCCGTCACAATAAACACGCCTGCCGGAGCATACAGGCTTCCGCCCTCCGCCTTTCCGCGCGGCTGCGGTGCGGATTTTCTTGCCTTTGTATCGGTATTTGCCCTTGTTTTCTTTTTAGCTGCCATAAATTTCACCTTTCAAATATATGAAATTAAATAAGTTTTTTATATTGTTTATCGAACTTATTCAATTTTCCGGTTTTCATTAAATTCATTGTTCAATATATATTACTCAATGCAAACCATATCAAACGTTTTAATTAATTATAACATAACCGAAATAAAAAATCCATACATTTTTAAATTTTCTTTAAAAAACACTTGACAAATAATATTTACAGGTGTAAAATATAAATAACATTTACAATTGTAAAAATAATAAAGGAGGAGAATACAATGTCAAAGAGAGACAAATTTGACATCACGGATGCCGAGTTAGACGTAATGAAGGTACTGTGGGGTTCAAGCAGCGAGATGAAGGTGAATGAGATATTTACGGCGCTGGCGGACAAGGGCTGGACGCTGTCAACGGTTTCTACGCTTATCGGACGGCTGCGGGATAAAGGAACGGTGGAATACGAAAAACGCGGGAACGTGTATTATTACCGCGCGGCTGCGGATGAGAACGAGTATAAAATGATAAAGACAAAATCATTCCTTTCCAAGCTGTACGGCGGCTCGGTAAAAAACATGGTCGCGGCATTGTTCGACAACAAATCATTGTCCGAAAGCGATGCGAAGGAAATACGCGATATGTTCAGGCTGGACGATAACAAATGATATTTGAACTGTTCAAAAGCACAATAATGATGTCAGCGCTCGGCGCGGCGGTGTTTATTGTCATGACGGCGGCAAAGCCGTTCACGCGCAAAATATTCGGAAGCCGATGGCAGTACTATTCATGGATAGTGGTGCTTGCCGCGTTGGTATTTCCGATAAGGCTTGTAATTCCGCATAATGCGCGCCGGTCGCCTGCGGCTTACGTGTCCGCGCCGACAGCGGCTGCGGCAACGCTCGTTCCGGAGCAGGCGGCATCCGCACCGACGCCGATACCCGCACCGACGCCGACGCCCGCGATGCGTTACGTATCCGACGTTCCGATAGAGTACAAAACGGTCACAATGCGCGGCAACGATGTGCGTTTTACAGACATCATAGCGGCGGCATGGCTTGCGGGCGCGGCGGTATACCTTATGTCAGGGCTGATAAGCTACGCGATATTCCTTCGCGGCATGAAGAAAAACTCGTATTTGACGGAGTGTGCGGAGCTTGAGGAAATGCGCCGCGATATGGGCATACGGTGCAAAATTCGCGTGCGGAGTACGCCAATGATCGACGCTCCGCTGATGACGGGTCTTATCCGTCCGACGCTGCTCATGCCGGACCGCGAGCTTGACTCTCGGACGGTATACTATATACTGCGCCATGAGCTGACGCATTACAGGCGGCATGATCTATGGTACAAGTGGGCGGCAATGCTTGTCACAAGCGTGCATTGGTTCAATCCTGCGGCGCATTTGGTGACGCGCGAGATAAACCGCGAATGTGAAATAAGCTGTGACATTGAGGCGACAAGGGGTATGAGCGATGAGGAAAAGAAGGAGTATATGAACACGATTTTATCTGTGGTAAGCGATTAAAGGGCGATAGGTTTCTGTGAGGAATTATACGAGGAGGAATAATAATGCATGATTTTTACACAACCCGCATGACAGGAGATAAGAAAATTATAGTCGAGCGTTTCCGCTCGATCGTACACGAAAAGAAGCGTCCGATGTATATCCGCGTAATAGCGGCGGCAACGGCGGCGGTGATGACGGGTGCGGCGGCTGTCGCGTCTGCGGCGGTGAATGAGTCGGTGAACGGATTGGAGTATTTCACCGAACAGGAGGCATATCTGACAGGCGGATATGAGTTCAAGGTCAACATATCCGATGTGTCCAATCCGCCGCAATGGGCGGTCGAAACGGCAGGCGAGGACGGCGTACTTACGTTCAGGCTGGAGGATTATGCTGTGCGGCGGACCGACGGATATATGTCTGTTGACCGCAAAACTACCGTAAGCGGCTCTGGCGGCGAACACGTACTCAACTACGGCGACGATAATAAAATAGACCAGATAAGTTCCGACAGCTTTGCGAATGAACCGGGGTGCGAAAATTGGAAGTGTTTCCGCACGCTTGAGGAAAATGAGGGCAGCGGCAAAACGGATGTGTTGTATGTGCTGTCGCTTAAATGGCAGCAGGTGGAAGGCGTTAAGGTGCTGTTTATGGACTATGACCGCGATATTATAAGCGAAACCTTCGAGGATAATAGCGGCGCAATAATCAGCTTATATTCCGTCAGCCTCGACAGCGCCGTTGACGCATACGATTTTACGGAGTTCGGCGATGATTACATCCGCAACTCCGAAAAATACAGCTCCAGCGCGGTTACGCGGTCGGATTTGTTCATGCCGTATGAGAATAACTACCGCAACCGTAAGGTTGACGGCATAGACATTGACGTAGCATCCGTCGGCGAGGACGAGATCAAGCTGAAAATCACCGACACAAACGATACGGCGGATTTTGTGCGGCTGGCAGTGTTTGATGATAATATGTATCGAATGGCATGGTATGACAAGATTGTAGCGGAGGAAGCGGCAGCCGACGGTCGTCCGGAGTATTTCGATGCGGTAAGCTATGACAAGGATGCCGGCGAACTGACGATTCACGCCGATAAGTGCCGTACGCTTGAAACGCTGTTTATGGAAAGAGCCGAGGCGAACGTGAAATTTGAAAAGGGCAAAACGTATAGGATAGAGCTGGGATTTGAGGATAAAGACGGCAACTGCGTGTACAGGTGGATGAAATATGTCACGGCGTAAGTTTTTGTGAGGAACAATTTTAGTATGAGGAGTAAAAACTATGAAGATCAAAAAAATAACAGCCATACTGGCGGCTACGGTTACGGCGTTCGGTATGAGCGCACAGGCGGCGGATGTTACGGGCGGAATTATTACGCTCGGTCAGTTTATGGGTTTGACGGAAAGCGGCGTGTATGTCAATATTGACGGTGCGGTGCTTCCCACCTGTCTGTATGCTGATTTTTACAATGATATGAACGCGCTCAAAATGCAGTCGCGCCTAAGCATAACGGACTCGCAGACGGGCGGGATATTCACCCGAACGGGCGATAAGCGGGTATATCTTAGTACGGACGGCGATGCCGATTATTACGCGCCGTATATGAGCCGCCGTCCCATATCGATGTACAAAAGCGTTGACGGCGCGGCATACGCCACGCTTAAGGGCTACGCCGATGAGGCGGTGAACGCCGCAGGTACGGAAACAGTGTCTGAATGGGCGTATCCGTTTATCGTTGAAGGACGTGCCGACGGCATGACTGTTGAGCCGGGCGATTATACGGCAGCGATCACACGCGGAGCGTTCGCGGCATATATTTCGGCTGAAGCCGATACGCCGGATGAACTGCTGACACGCGGCGGCGCGGCGAAAATGATCGCGGCAAAGCTCGGCAATCCGACAGGAGATGATATTGAGGACGTAAAGGCGGCGGGCATTATGCGCGGCGATGAAAGCGGCGCCTTCGCGGCGGACGAGTATATGACAATCGAGGAAGCGGTCACGGCGGCTGTGCGTTGGCATAACCTTGCAAAAAAATAACAAATACCGCGAATTTATAATAAAATTCAAAACCGGCAGAAAATAATTTTTCCGAAAACTATTGTATTTCCATGAAATATGTGGTAAAATAGTTTTCGGAAATTTTTATTACGGAGATGATTTTAAATGACAATTAAAATAGGTATCTTGGGCTACGGTAACCTCGGCAGAGGAATAGAATGTGCCGTAAAGCAAAACGATGATATGGAGCTTGCCGCGGTATTCACGCGCCGTGATCCCGCGTCGGTAAAGATTCTTACCGATACCGCCGGCGTATATTCCGTGAAGGACGTTTATGACTTCACAGGCAAAATTGACGTTATGATCCTTTGCGGCGGGAGCGCCACCGATCTTCCCGTTCAAACTCCCGAATACGCAAAGTACTTTAATGTTGTTGACAGCTTCGATACTCACGCGAAAATACCCGAGCATTTTGCAAACGTTGACGCGGCGGCAGCGGCAGCCGGCAAGGTCGCCGTTATATCGGTCGGCTGGGATCCGGGATTGTTTTCTTTAAACCGTCTGTACGCAAACGCCATACTCGTTGACGGCAAGGACTATACATTCTGGGGCAAGGGCGTCAGCCAAGGTCATTCGGACGCTATAAGACGGGTTGAGGGCGTTAAAGACGCAAAGCAGTACACGGTTCCCGTTGAGGCTGCTCTTCAGGCTGTAAGAAACGGTGAAAATCCCGATCTTACCACCCGCGAAAAGCACACGCGCGTGTGCTACGTTGTAGCCGAAGAAGGCGCGGACAAGGCTAAGATCGAAGCCGAAATTAAGAATATGCCCAATTATTTCGCCGACTATGATACAACCGTGAACTTTATTTCCGAGGAGGAGTTAAAGAAAAACCACAGCGGAATCCCCCACGGAGGCTTTGTTATACGCTCCGGCAAAACAGGCTGGAACAGCGAAAATAATCATATAATCGAATACAGCCTCAAGCTTGATTCCAACCCTGAATTTACCACCTCTGTTCTTATCGCATACGCGCGTGCCGCTTACCGTATGAACAAAGAGGGCATGAACGGCTGCAAGACCGTGTTCGATATTCCTCCCGCATATTTGTGCAAGCAAAGCGGCGAGGAGCTGAGAGCGCATCTTCTGTAAAAAAACAATAACACTCCCAAAGAGATGCCGTATAAGGCGTTTCCTTGGGAGTTTGTTTTTTTATGAGTCACACGGTTACATAATCCATTTGTCTGTAGATGATATTTTGCTCGCTGTCGTACACAACGGTTTCAACACGGTACGTTTCTCCGGCGATGAATCTGCACTCCGTTTGCTCCGCCGAGGGGAAATCGGAATTGAAACTCTCATACCTCTTTAGAGGAGCGTATAGCGTTATCGCTTTGCCGTCAGATGAGATGTCGCTGTAACCGTTGTCGTACTTATTTGTATATGTTCCGTCCGTACACTCATAACCGTAAAAGCACGACAATTTCACGCCGTCCGAGTTGAATACGCTGCACTGTACATTCGCTGCCGCATCAAGCGATATGTCCGCACTTACCGTGATGCTTTCCTCGTTTGCCGCGGCAACAGCTATTTCAATACCATCCGCGTGACGCTTGATATAATTGTTCAGCTCATAGCCGGTGAAAGCCGAGCCGCCTATGCCGCGCATCGAATCGCCGCACATACGTTCAAAACCGCTTGTCATATCGGGATCATCTATCACAAAGGCGCCGCTCATATCCGCCGAGCCGTTAAAACCGTGCGGTTCTTCTGTAAAGAACTTGAGCTTTACGCCGCTTATGTTCAGATCATTGTCGAGAGCAAACTCGAAATACGCGTGTCTGCCGTCATCTGCCGAAAGTCCGAACGGATTCTTCTCCGCGCCGAGAGAGCCGCCAAAAGCCTTTGTGTATATATTCTTATTATTATCATCGCCGAAACCTACATTGGCCTGCATCATAAGCGAGGCTTTTCCTCCGTTGAACACAGCGGCGGTAATGCCGCTAAGATTACCCTTCACATTGCGCCAAGTGCAGTCTATGACATTCACGTCTATCACACCGTCTCCATCGTCTATGCCGGATATCCAGTCGGGTACGTCTGTATCGCCGATGTTTATGGAAAAGCGCATCGCGCCGTCCATGTAAATCTCATCGGATACCCAATGCTCAAGTCCGCTGTTCATTGCCGACACCGCCGATGCTGTGCATACCGTACCGAATATCAGCGCAGCTGACGCGGCTGCGGCGGCTATGCGGGACGCGCGGCTCGTCCGGTGGCGTATGCGCGTGAACCGCCGCTGCAGCGCTTTTTTGCCATCCGACATTTTTGTTGTGTAAATATTTTCAAACATGATAATTCCTCCTATTTGCTCGATTTGTTGATCAAGCATCGTTTTTTAGTTGTGCGCGGCTTGCAGTAAATCCAGTATTGTTGCCATATACAGCTTCCGCTCATCATCGCTCATATTCTCCGTGACAGCCATATCGCAGGCGACCTCGCACGCTTCGCCGACATTTGCCGTGATGAAATACGCAAGCGGATTGAACCAATGAACGGCATTGACTATGGCGGCAAGCTGTTTGGCGATAATATCCTTGTGTCTGTAATGTGTCAGCTCGTGCAAAAACACCATTCTCAGCCGCTCGTCTGCTATTGTGACGCATGGGATATATATCACGGGGAATATCGCGCCTACAAGCATCGGCGATTTCACTGCGGACGATGCTCTCACGCGTATGCGCCGACGTATGCCAAGCTCCGATCCCGCGCCGTCAAATGCGGGAAGCCGTTCGACAGTTACAGAGTTTTTCTTCATTTTAGCAAGAAATAATATGTAGCTTATCACAGCCGCCGAAATCCACAGCGCCGCGCCGCCGATCCATACATAAACCATAATGTCGTACACGCTCACTTGCTTTTGGGCTATGCGCACATCGCGGTACGGAACAGGTACGCTGTCAAGCTTCGGCATCGGAGATGTGTCGGCGATTTTCGGCTCTCCTGCCGGTTCGGGCGATGATATGACCGTCTGAACGACGGTAGCCTGTTCCCTGCTCGGAACAAGCCGCCACACGGGAACAATCATTATCAACGCCGCCAAAAGCCATGCGTATTTTTGCCATTTAGCAGGAAACAGTCTTGATGTCACAGGCTTTAATATCATAAGAGCCGCCGCCAAAACCGAGCCTACCGCACTTGATATGAGAACGCTTCTGAATAATTCTCGCATACTCTACTCCAAATCAAACAAGTCCTTAAGTTCATCAATTTCCTCGCGTGTGACAGCCTTGTTTTCGTAAAGCGACGCCACCATTTTTCTGAACGAGCCGCCGTACAATCGCGCCATAAGCGACGACGTTTCATCGGCGGTGTATTCGGACTGCTTCAATATCGGATAGTAAAGATTTGTCTTACCGCGCTTTTCGCACGCGATCACGCCCTTTTTCAAAAGACGCAGCAAAAACGTTGATACCGTTGACGCTGACCATTCGCCGCTCGTTTCGGCGCATACCTCGCTTACGGTCATAGGCGCGTCTGATTGCCACAATATCCTCATTATACTGTATTCCGCGTCTGTTATGGTGTGTTTGGGTGCCGGCATAAAAAATTCCTCCTTTTCCTTACAATTGTAGCTACAAGTATATTTTACACCTGTAGCTACAATTTGTCAATAGTTTTTTAAAAAAATCCAAAAAAGTCCCGAAAGCCGGCTGTCGGGATCAAAAGGCGAAACAAATTATATGAAATAAAAAACCACAGGGCGGATCTTTGCTGTTTGGATCCGCTCTGTGGAAATCAATTAAAATACCGGTGAAATTACAGCACCAGCGACGGCGCGGAGTATACTCTTGTTCCAAGCTCCGAGTCAAGCATATACAGACCTTTTGCGTCAGAGCCGAAAAGCTCCATCTTCTTTATAAGACCTTCCGCGTTGGTCTCCTCTTCTCCCTGCTCTTTTACGAACCAGTCAAGGAACTGCATTGTCCTAAAGTCCTTGTCCTCGTATGCGGCAGAATAGATATTATGTACCAGACTCGTAACATACTTCTCATGCTCAAGACCCGCCGCAAGAGGCGCGGCCTTGTCGGCATACTCCTTGTCAGGCTTGTCGATAGCGCCAAAGGTTACCTTAAGACCGTTGTTCTGCATATACTTCAAAAACAGCATAGCATGGTCGCGCTCCTCCTGAGCTTGTATGGTATACCAGTTAGCGAAGCCGTTAAGCCCCTCCTCGGCGTAATAGTTCGCAAAATCAAGATACAGATATGCGGAGAAAAGCTCCTTATTGATCTGGTCATTCAAAAGCGATGCTACCTTTTCTGTTATCATTTTAATCAACTCCTTAAATATTTTATATAACAATTATACCACACTCTCTCCTATAATTCAAGTGTTTATCCGATAATAAATCAGTAAATTTTCAAG
>CAZCZR010000029.1:0-21306 GCA_964503455.1 uncultured Lachnospiraceae bacterium
TTACTCATTCTATATATTTCTGCCTTTTTGCGGTCTGGAGTTTTTTAACATCCCCGACTGTTTTTTCGAAAATGTCAGCTCAGTCATCAAGCAGCGCAAGACCGCCGTCCGCCTGAAGCTGTGACAGGGAGTAGAGTATCAGCACATCGTCTATGCCCTCGCCGCGCAGATATTCGGAGGGAAGCTCCGTAAAGCTTCTTAAGTCTATAAGGTACATTTCCTCATAGTTTTGAGCCGCAAGAGGCGCAAGCATATTAAAATACGAGTCCCTGAATACGGCTATCCGTCTGCCGTTGTGACATTCGGGATTGCGGATGATCACAAGCGGGTTGTTGCCGTATACCAAAGCGGCATATTTGTCAAAGGACGAAAGCTTTTCCTCGTCTGTAAGCGTGTCGTAGTGAACGCCGTTTATCTCGGCGTCAAGACCGGGGAAATCGTAGAAGGTAAAATCCTCCGGTTGGGTTAAAAGGTTGGGAAATTTGCGGTAGTAAGCGCCTTTAAAGCCTGATACTGTGCGGATATACGCGTCCTTATCATCTATGTCTTTCCAGTCCATAACGGGCGCAAGCGCGTTGTACAGAACGCCGGCGCCGTCGGCTGTGAGGTGGTGGTCGGTACGGAAATAAAGTCCGGTATCCGATGAGGCGTCCTTGAGCGCCGTAACTATATCCGCGGCAGTGACGTCAAGCCTTGAGTATATTTCTCTGACAGCGCGGGCTTCGTCGGCTGTGCCGGAATTTTTCGGGAGCTTGTCGGGGTATATTTCCGCCGAGGACGGGATGATGCCCATTGTCACGTTAAAGCCTTCCGCCGCGAAAGAGTTTACAGCCTCTATCACCTTCGGCACGTTTTGCGTGTAAGCGCTGTTTCTTGCGAAGATGAAGCCGTCCTTTCCTATGATCGCGTCATTGTTTTCGGTGTCGAAGGTAAGTATGTCGGCGGTGTTTTTCAAAAGTATCATACGATCGCGAAGAACCATATGATCGTTTAAATAGCTTTCAAGCTCCGAGGTGAATCGGTTTTCGGCAAGAGATTTCACCGAAAAAGACGGCGCTTTTGCAAGCGAGCGGTTTTCGGTGTCGGAGAACTCTTTTTCCGGCAGGATAAAAAACGCCGCCGCAGCCGATACCAGCACGGCAAAGAATACAGTCACAAAGCATATATCGCTTTTTTTGCGTTTCATATCGGCACCTCCTTAAAACCTGAAGTACAAAAACGGGTTGTAGCTCTCCGAGGAGAGGAATACGATGCACACCGCGAACAGAGCGAGCATTATGATAATATGCGCCGCGTCCGATCTGTCCATCAGCGCCTTTATCTTTGACGGTATGAACGGATGCGCAAACAGCAGACAAAGAGCCAGAACGACACCGTAATTCTTGAGATAGTAAAGCACCGTCGGATCCCATGAGGGGGTGAACATCGCTTTGAAATATTCAAGCATTGCGGACATATCCGTGATCGAAAATATGCCCCAGCTGATCAACACAATAACGGTCGTGTATATAAAGCCTATCGCCTTATGGCGGCTCAGAAATTTGCCCATAAACCATTTTTCAAGCGATATGAACACAAAGAAATACAGTCCCCACATTATGAAGTTCCAGCCGGCGCCGTGCCAGAAGCCTGTCAGAAACCATACAATAAAGGTATTTATAACAGTGCGCACGAGTCCCTTGCGGTTGCCGCCGAGAGGAATGTACACATATTCGCGAAACCACGAGCCGAGCGTTATATGCCATCTGCGCCAAAACTCCGAAACGCTCTTTGAGATAAACGGGAAGTCGAAGTTTTTGGGGAAGTGGAAGCCGAACATTTTTCCCAGACCTATCGCCATAAGCGAGTAACCGAAGAAATCGTAGTAAAGCTGCAGTCCCGCCGCGCCCAGACCGAGCCATGCCGCCGGAGACGAAAGAGCCGCCGTATTTACGGAGGATATCGTATCCCACAGCGAGCCTATGCGGTTTGCGAGCAGCACCTTTGCCGCGAGTCCCGTTATAAATACGGTTATGCCGCCGGTAATGTCGGAAAAAGTTACCGTGCGGCTTTTAAGCTCCTTGTCAACGTCCGAATACTGCACAATGGGTCCGGCGATAAGCTGTGGGAACATTGTCAGGTAAAGAGCTATGTTTATCGGATTTTTGTCCGCATCCACCTTGCCTCGGTACACGTCTATGGTATAGGAGAGTATCTGGAAGGTGTAAAAGCTTATTCCCAGAGGAAGCGTCAGCTTCAAAGCGCGCAGTCCCGCGCCCGATACGGAATTTATTATGCTTATGAAGAAATCCGCGTACTTGAAAAACATCAAAAGTCCGAGACTTATGACAAGATCGCCGATAAGTATCAGCCGTTTTTTGCGCTCCCATTTTGTCATTCCCACAGCCGCGAGATAATTCACACAAAACGAAAGGGCGATGACCCAAAGGGATTTGATCTCGCCCCACGAATAAAATATCAGACTTGCCGTGAGCAAAACAAGGTTTTTGAAGCGTTTTCCGACAACGCTGTATAAAAGGTATGTCGCCGGAAGAAAGAAAAATACAAATACAATGCTTGAAAAAACCATTTCGCTTTATTCCAATCCGTTTACTTTGCAAGTATTCCCTCGATAAGGCTGTCCGCCGCCGAGGTGTCATCCGCGATTATCATTATCGTGTACAGACCGTAGGTCTTGACGAAGGTATGATCGAACTTGTACATCTCCTGCGGCTGATAATCGGAGAAGGCTTCCTTCTGATAGTCGATCCTCTTCTGCATGATAGCCTCCGCGTCAGCGGGGTCTGCATCCTTTTTGAGCTTGAATACGGCTATCTCGTCCGGAGCGGCCTGCGATGCGCACTTGTAAACGACAACATCGTCGGCAAACGCCAGATCCGAACCGTACTGATCGGGGACGGCGCTGCTTCTCATGCGGTTAAGCTCCTCTGTCTGAATACCTTCGCTTATTTTTGTATAAACGTCCTCCGGCGAAAGATCCTCTCTGTATGAGGAGCCGCAGCCCGCCATGCCCATGCACAGCACAAACGCCGCCGCGATCACCGCAAGAGCCTTAAATACTTTTTTCATTATATGCTTCCTCCTTTTGTAAGAACCGGTTTTGTATATGGTTATATTATGCCCTCGCTGCGCATAAAGTCCTCGAATGCGCGGCATCCCTTGGAATTCCAGTGCATACCGTCCTGCTCGGCATAATCGTCAATAAGAGTTCCGTCCTCCGCGGTATAAATCGGGTCAAGATCGATATATCCGACGTTTTCCTCCAGCGCCATTGCTTTTAAAGCCTCGTTCCATTCGAGTATTTTCTCGTTTGAAACACGGGGATGAGCGGATATGTAATTCGGCTCCACAGGAGTTATCGAATAGATAAATATCTTCATATCGGCGTTTATATCCCGTATGGAGGCGAGCAGAGATTTATATTTCGAGATCATGGTGTCAAGAGGCATCCATTCGACCTCGTTGCCGCCGAGCATAATGAATACGCTGTCGGCGTTTTCGGCTTTAAGCGCGGTAATGCCGTCGACTTGCCCGTCCTGCGTCATGAAGTTTGGTTTTGAGGAGATAGTGTCAACGTTTATGCCTATCTTGGAGATGAATTTCTCATTTTCCATATAGCCGTATTCCGTGACAGCGGTTATTATGGAGTTGCCCATAAAAACCTTCTTGCCGAGATTGGAGTAGGGACTCTGATCGGCTTCTGAGCTTTGGCCGTCGGGAGCGTCTGCGGGAGGATCCTGAGCGGCGGTGTCCGCCGAGCCTCCGTCCGGTGATGAAGGCTCGTCAATGGTTACGGACACCGACGCGGCTTCTGCGGCGGTTCTTTCAATGCCGGAAAGCTTTGAAAGATACACGATATGCAGAATAATGTCAGCTATCAGCAGGATCACAAACAACCCGAGCAAAACAAGTGCTGCGCTGCCTTTCGACTGCTTTTTCATTGGTAAATTCACCTCCCGAATCATATTATGTCCGTCCTGTAAGGACAGCAATGCTGCAATTTTTATCGAAAGCAATATCATTATAGCATATTTTATTTCGTTTGAAAAGAGGAAAAACGAAAAAAGTTCAAATTTTTTAAAATTTGTGTAATACATTGTAAACGGAGATAAAAAACAGCGATCTTAATATGAAAAATAACTTACGGAACTGTTCTGCGGAAAAATCTTTGTGCAAATGTATTGACTTTCATACGGAGATATAGTATAATTATTGTATAAATTATATATTGAAAGGCGGAAAAAATATGAACAGGAAGAAATTGACGGCGATAGCCGTCGGCGCATCGATGCTTTTGCAGGGCGCTGCGGCTTTAGCTGCCGAACCCGGCGATAATATATTCATCGGTACGGACGCTTCATGCGCCGAAACACAGGCTCTTATCGACAATAGACCCAACATAACAAGACAGATGGAATATCTTACGCGCGGGCTTGTGGCGGTCAAATCCGAAAAATCCGTATTTTTGTCGTGGAGATGGCTTGGGACGGAGTCGCTCGATGTGAAGTATAACCTTTACCGAAACGGCGAGCTTTTAAACGCCGAGCCGCTTAACGTAACAAATTATATGGACATCAATGCCGTGGACGGAGCGCAATATCAGGTAGCTCCCGTGACGGACGGCAAGGAGGGCGAAAAGTGCGATCCTGTGTCCGTTATGGAGAACAACTACTTTGATATACCCATAAAGCAGCCTCCCGAAAACACGGTAAACGGAGAGAAATACACATATTCGCCCAACGATATGTCGGTCGGAGATCTTGACGGCGACGGCGAGTACGAGTATGTTTTGAAGTGGGATCCCTCCAATTCAAAAGATGCGGCGAGCAGCGGCTACACGGGCGAGTGCATCATAGACGCTTACGAAAAGGACGGAACAAGGCTATGGCGCATAAATATGGGCCCCAATATACGTTCCGGCGCTCATGACACGCAGTTTATGGTATACGATTTCGACCTTGACGGCAAGGCTGAAATGATATGCAGGACCGCTGACGGCACTATTGCGGGCGACGGAACTGTCATAGGCGATGATACCAAGAATTACGCCATGAGAAATGACGGAAAGAATCTGCAGGGCCCGCTGTTTTTGACGGCTTTCAACGGCACGGACGGATCTGTCATAGACACCGTGGACTATTATCCGCAGTCGATAGGCGACAACTGGGATATAAGCTCATGGGGAGATACATGGGGCAACAGAAGCGAGAGGTATCTTGCGGCTATAGGCTATCTTGACGGCGAGAAGCCGAGCGCTCTGTTCTGCCGCGGTTACTATACGGGAACGGACGGCCCCACCGGCGGACGCACCTGTATAGCGGCGTATGATCTTATAGACGGCAAGCTTACTCAGAAATGGGTATTCGACACAATGGATTACAACAATCAGTACATAGGTCAGGGCAACCACTCCATGTCAACGGCAGATGTTGATTATGACGGGTGCGACGAGATAATATACGGCGCTTTGGCGGTTGATAACGACGGCAAGCCGATGTACTCGACAGGACTGGGCCACGGAGACGCTCAGCACGTAGGCGATCTTCTGCCCGACCGCCCGGGACTTGAGGTATTCTCGCCGCACGAATCGAGCGGAGCAAAGTACGGTTATGAAATGCGTGACGCGAGAACAGGCGAGATACTTATAGGCGAGGAAACCCAGCACGGAGACGTCGGCAGAGGCGCTTCCGACGATATAGACCCGCGTTATAAGGGCGCGGAAATGTGGTCAAGCATGGGAGTCCTTGTTGCTGCGGACGGCACGGTCATTTCAAATAAATATACTATGGCGGCCAACTTCTTTGCATGGTGGGACGGAGATCTCGGCAGAGAGGTGCAGGACGGAATTTATATAAGCAAATGGAACCCCGAAACCTCAAGAACGGACACAATCTTTACGGCGACAGATACCTTCGCGATCAACGGCACAAAGGCAAATCCCGCGCTTACGGCGGATCTGTTCGGCGACTGGAGAGAGGAAACGATATATCCGCTGAAGGATTATTCGGCGCTGCGCGTATACACGACCACAACGCCCACAGGCTACAGGATCCCGACTCTTATGCACGATATTCAGTACAGGAATCATGTAGCTATCCAGAACGTATGCTATAACCAGCCCACTCATGTGAGCTATTACCTTGGCTACGATACCGAAACCGTTCCCGTGCCGATGATGTTTACAAGCGTAAACGGTACAAAGACGGAGAATCCGGATCTTTCAAAGAAGAACTGGAGCATAAACGATCTTTACGGCGGCACAAAGGTAACGCTTATGGAAGAAAATCCGGTAGCGCTGATAAACGGTGTGCCGACAAGAGTCGAGAACGAGTCAACCGATGTTGTTCCGTTCCAGCAGAATGACAGAGTGTTTGTTCCGCTCAGACTTATAGCGGAGGCATACGGCGCGGGCGTTAAGTGGGACGAAGCTACTCAGGGCATTACCATAACATCGCTCGATACGGAAGTGAAGATGAATCTCGGCGCAAAGACGTACACGGTAAACGGCGAGGCTAAGGAAATGGATGTTGAGCCTGTGACCGTGAGTGACAGGACCTTCGTTCCGATAAGAGCCGTATCGGAGGCTCTCGGCAAGAGCGTCAAGTGGAAGGACGGTCTTATAGTGATAAGCGATATTGACCAAGACGACATCACAGACGCGGAGTTTGCGGAGATCACGGAAAAGCTCGAAGCGTGTCCGGTGCCTGAAAAGACCGTGCTTATGCCGCTTAACAAGGGCGAGAAATTCTTCCCGAACCAGCTTGACGTATTCGCGGTTACAGCAAGCGATAACGACGGAAATCTTGAAGCGGGAGCGGTTGACTGCGATATGGATACGCGCTGGTCGGCATACGGCCCCAACACACTTGTGGTTGACCTCGGCTCCGAGCAGGAGGTTACCGGCGTTGCGATCGCAATGTGGAAAGGCGCGGAGAGAATTTATCCGTTCACGATAGAGTATTCGTCGGATGGAGAGAACTGGACACAGGCTCTTGCAAAGACCCAGAACTCCGGCAAGACGGAAAATATGGAGGAATATCCGTTCAGCGAGACCGTAAAGGCGCGTTATATCCGCTACAGCGGCGACGGCGCGACGGATTTGTCAAAGAACTACTGCCATATCTCGGAGATAGCGATTCTCGGAACGGCGGAATAATTTAAAAGCAATTAAAAGAGGACGCTCACGTATTACGCGGGCGTCCTTTTGCGCATTTGGAAATTGACGTTTCGCAGTACAATGTAATAACTTAAAGCCATAGTCGGGTTTTAATCGTTACATCCTTGCGGAAAACCGTTTAAATCCTTTTCTTGAAATACTGGTACACATTGCATTTGAGCATACCGTTGTACAGCTTGCGCTTTTTATCGGCGGGTCTGCCGTAGGCGCGTTCAAATTCCTCGTCGGAGGTGAGTATAAACGCCGCCCAGTTATCGAGGGCGGAGAAGCTTTTTCCTATACCGCGGTATATGCTCCGGCACTCTTTTTTATCGCCGAGACGCTCCCCGTAGGGAGGATTGGTGATGATCGTGCCGCCGCTTTTGTCAAAAGCGATATTACGCGCGTCAAGGCGCTTGACATATATGCAGTCCGCGACGCCGGCGTTGTCCGCGTTTTCCTTTATCAGCTTTACGCAGGCGGGGTCTTTATCGGAGGCTGTAATATCGAGAGGTATTATGCGCCTTGCGTCAAGAGCCTCCTCGCGTACAAGACCGTACTCGTGTTTGTCAAAAAAGCCCATTTCCTCAAAAGCGAAGCTTCTGAAAAGTCCGGGCGCGATATTTCTTTTTATAAGCGCCGCCTCGACAGGTATCGTGCCTGAACCGGCGAACGGGTCCGCAAGAGGATCCTCGTATCTCCAGCGGCTCAGATACACAAGCGCCGCCGCGATAGTTTCCTTCAGAGGAGCGGCGTTATGATGCGCGCGGTAGCCGCGCTTGTGAAGCGGAACTCCGGTGGTGTCGAGCATAAGCGTCACGCGGTCTTTGAGTATGGAAAAGCGTATTTTGCACATGGCGCCGGTTTCAGGGAGGCGTTCTGTGCCGTAGGCTTCGCCGAGTGATACGGCGGCGGCTTTTTTTATTATTGCCTGACAGTCGCGCACGCTTGCAAGCTGCGATCTCATGGAATATCCCGTCACGGGGAACATATCGTCACGGCGGATAAACCGCTCCCAGTCACAGGCTTTCGCGCCCTCAAAAAGCTCGTCAAACGTGACGGCGCTAAATTCGCCTATTTTAATAAGAACTCTTTCGCCGGTGCGAAGCCACATATTCGCAAGGTACACAGCCTCCGCGTCGCCCTTAAACTCTACCCGCCCGTCCTCGACAGAGGAGGTTTCATAGCCGAGAGCGCGTATCTCGCGCGCCGTGAACGCCTCCAGTCCGAACAGAACCGGAACAATAATATCAAAAGTATCAGCCATTATTTCTTATTTTTATCCTTATCCTTATCCTTGTCTTTGCTTTTGTCTTTTTTCTTCTTCTTTTTATCCTTGTTTTTCTTTGCAATATCTCCGGTGCGGTTTTTTGAGGAGTGCTTTATTACGCGCTTCAAAAGCTTGAGCGAGGAATCCTTTGCAAGGACAAAATCAATGCTGCGCGTCTGAAGATCGCAGCTTGCCACAACGATATTGACCGTATCGCCTATCTGATATACCTTTCTTGTTTTCTCGCCGGTGATCGAAGCGCTGCTTTCGGAGTATATATAAAAGTCGTCCGTCATATTTTCAAACCGTATAAGACCCTCGGCGCCGTTTTCAAGCTCCACAAATATACCGAAAGAGGCAACGGAGGAGATCACGCCCTCAAATTCCTCGCCGACGTGCCTTGACATATATGCCGCGATCATCAGATCATCGGCTTCGCGCTCGGCGTGTTCGGCGGACACTTCCATATCGCTCGACTGCGCCGCCGCAAGGGCGGTAAAGCTTTTCAAAGCCGACACGCGCTTTTCGGACATATTGCCGGAGATAAATTCTTTCAGTATGCGATGCACCGCGAGATCGGGGTAACGGCGTATCGGCGAGGTGAAATGACAGTAGTACTTTGCCGCAAGACCGAAATGCCCCTTGTTTTCGGGCGAATACGCCGCTTTCATAAGAGAGCGAAGCATAGTGGAGGCTATAGGGCGCTCGTTGGGCGTTCCCTGAACGGCTTCAAGTATGCGCTGAAGCTCTTTCGGATGCACTCCCGCGTCACCGCCTACGCGGCCTTTTATTTTCAGTCCGAAATTCTGTATGAACGCATTGAATGAGCTTATCTTATCCGCGGAAGGCGCCTCGTGTATTCTGTATACAAACGGCAGCTCGGACCAAAATGCGTACTCCGCCACGGTTTCGTTTGCGGCAAGCATAAATTCCTCTATAATGCGCTCGGATGCGCCGCGGACATTTTTGACAATATCGGTCGGCGAACCGTTTTCATCGGTGACGATCTTCGTTTCGGGAAAGTCAAACTGTATAGCGCCGCGCCTGTCGCGTTTTTCGCGGAGTATTGCCGCAAGCTCCTCCATTGTTTCGAGGTCGGACAGAATGTGGGAATATTTGTTCCTCAGCGTTTCGTTGCCTGAGAGGATCTCATTCACGTTATTGTAAGTCATTCTTTCCTTGGAACGTATAACCGATTCGCGAATGGTATGCGAAACCACCTCGCCGGAAGAGTTTATGTCCATTATGACCGAGAGCGTAAGCCTGTCCGTTCCGGGATTAAGGCTGCATATGCCGTTTGAAAGCTTTACCGGCAGCATTGGTATCACGCGGTCGGGAAGATACACGCTGGTGGCGCGGCGGTACGCCTCGC
The DNA here is from genome assembly GCA_964503455.1 of uncultured Lachnospiraceae bacterium. GTDB lineage: Bacteria > Bacillota > Clostridia > UBA1381 > UBA1381 > CAZCZR01. The sequence continues at coordinate 9,799 of CAZCZR010000029.1, forward strand.
TGTCAAGAGCGGAGCCCTCGCGCACATAATGCGTCACATCGGCTATATGAACTCCCAGACGGTAAATTCCGTCGGGAAGAACCGAAACTGACACCGCGTCATCAAAATCTCTTGCGTCGTCGCCGTCTATGGTGAACACCATTTCGCCGCGAAGATCGAGCCTGCCCCGCATATCGGCGGGGTCAACGGACAGAGGGACGCGATCCGCATCCTCAATGGTTTCCGCGTCAAATTCGGTTTTGATACCGTTTGAGAAAATTATAGCGTCTATGCAGCTTTTAAGTGAAGCGCCGTCGCCCATAACGGTAAGCAGCCTGCCGAATACCTTGCCGTTGTCCTTGTATTCGGTTATCTCGGCGGCGGCTCTTTCGCCGATCTGTGCGCCGAGAGACTGATCGGACGGTATGCGCACCTGCGCATAAATGCGCGGATCATCGGGACGCAGACGCAGTATGCCTTCTTTTTCCTTAATAATAATGCCGGTCACCGTTTCGTTGGCGCGGTGAAGAATCTTTTCGATATGTCCCTCGCTGCGCGAACGGTTCGGGTCATAGCCGTCGATACATACGATAACTCTGTCCCCGTGCAAGGCGTTAAGCATATGATCGCCGGATACATAAATATCCTCGGTGCTGCCGTCATCGGGACGGACAAAACCGAAAAATCCGCGCCTGTTGCAGGAAAGTATGCCCGTCAAATGCTTGTTATCCTCCTCAGTGGCAAATATTCTGCCCTTTTTTGTGATAAAGATCTTACCTTCCTCCTCAAGCGATGAAATGACCGCAAGAAAGTCCTCCTCGCGGTCGGCGGGGACGTCGAGTACGGCGAAAAGCTCCTTCATCTTCAGGGGGATATATTCCTTTGAGCGTATATATGCAAGTATTTTTGTTTTCTTTTCGTTAAGAAGTTCGGTATCCATAGAATAATATCATCCTTTCGCACCGGTCGGGATATGGTTTTTTTGGCGTTTTTGTATTTTTAAGCGCTTACATTTATTGTACACCAATCCGACGTTAAATACAAGCGGAAATTGCTAAAATATCCGTTTTGTACAAAAAAATAAAGGGCAAAATAAAGAAAATAAGCAAAAAGACTTGACGAGTCAAAGTTTATGGTGTATAATATTGTGGTAATTGACAGCCGGCGGAGCTTCGGCTGGCAGGACCTGTGCGCACGGCATACGGACGGGTCCGGAATAAAACGAAAGGAATGATTTTTCGAATGAAGAAAAAAAGTATTGTGATACTTTCTTTAGTCGTTATTCTTGCGCTTGCGCTCAACTATGTGGCATTTTTGGGCTTTAACATAGCGGGCTACAGCTATGGCGGAATGTTGGATGAAGAAAAGGGTATCAGAAAAGGTATTGACCTTGCCGGCGGCTCGGTTATTACCTTCCAGGCGGATTCGGAAAACCCGACCGACGAACAGATGGACGTCGTTGAGGCTATTTTCCAGACACGTCTTACAAATGCCGGTTACACAGAGGCAAAGATCTCAAAGAGCGAGGGCGGCAAAATAACCGTTGAAATACCTTCGGTATTTGAAACGGACGAGGCCGCAAGCCTTCTCGGCTCAATGGCGAAGCTTACCTTTACCGACGCTGACGGAAACGTTGTGCTTGACGGCGCTACCGACATTAAGGACGCCAATTACCGTTACGGCCAGGTCAGCGAGGGTTCAAACTCTCAGCCCTATGTAGAGGTTGAATTTACCTCCGAGGCAAGAGAGAAGTTCGCAAGCGCGACGGCTGCCGCTGTGGCGCAAAGCTCGGCAAACAAGAATTACATATCCATTAAAATGGATGATACGATCATCTCATCGCCGAGAGTAAGCGAAACGATCAATTCGGAGAGCTGTGTTATAACGGGTCAGTTCACCACGGAAGAAGCTCAGGCTCTTGCAAATCAGATAAAGTCCGGTCAGCTTCCGTTCAACCTGACGGTCATCACGCAGGAAACCGTAGGCGCGGAGCTTGGAGAGACCGCGCTTCCGAAGAGCTTGCTTGCGGCGGGCATCGGCGTTTTGCTTATAATGCTGTTCATGGTCATTATGTACAGAATAACGGGTCTTATAGCTGATATATCGCTTCTTATATATGTAGGCTTGATAGGCTTGGTTCTCGGAGTGATGCACGTAAACCTCAGCCTTTCGGGTATAGCGGGTATCGTGCTTTCGATAGGTATGGCAGTGGACGCGAACGTTATCATATTTGAAAGAATGAAAGAGGAGCTGCGTCTGGGCAAGACCATAAAGGCAAGCGTTGACGCAGGCTTTAACAAGGCGTTCTCGGCGATTGTTGACTCGAACGTTACAACGATCATCACCTGCGTTGTGCTTTACGCTTCGGGCATAGGCACAGTAACAGGATTTGCCACGACTTTGGGTATCGGCGTTGTGCTCAGTATGTTCACGGCTATCGTTATCACAAAGTTCCTTCTCAAGCAGCTTGTGGGTATCGGAGTAAAGAACAGAAAGCTCTTTTACGCGTATAAGAACAAGGGAGGTGCGGAATAATGAAAAGCATAGCTACAGTAAAAAACAGATGGAAGGCGATCATTATTCCCGCGGTCATTATCATAGCAGGTATAATAATGTTTGCCGTTAAGGGCGGCTTTAACTATGACGTTGAGTTCATGGGCGGTATCAGGATGCAGATCGCTATGGGTACATCGGATTTCTCGCATGAGGATATAAAGACTCTTATCAAGGACAAGACAGATGTTGACGCTATAGTTCAGACTTCGGGAGAGAATGCCGTTATAAAAACTCCTCCCGTTGACGAAACCAAGAAAATGGAGATATTCAATGCCGTAAAGGACGAGTATTCACTGTCCGATGACGCGCTTTTGAACGCGCAGTCGGCTTCGGCAAGCTTCGGACGCGAAATACAGCAAAAAGCATTCACCTTTACGCTGCTCGCTATCATATGCATACTTATTTATATAGCGATACGTTTTGAATGGCGCTCGGCTATCATGGCTGTTATCGCGCTTATTATAAACGTGCTTGTAATGATGGCTGTTTACGCGATCTCCTACATACCTCTGAACACGACGTTTATCGCGGCGATGCTCACAGTCGTGGGATATTCGATCAATAATACCATCGTTATCTTTGACCGTATTCGCGAGAATATGAAAAAGACAAAGGGTCTTAAAGGCGCGTCTATCTCAACGACCGTTGACGAGAGTATAAGGGAGAGCATGGGCAGAACCATTAACTCGACCATAACAACTCTTATTACAATAGTTCTTTTGTACATCATCGGCGTATCGGCGGTAAAGGAATTTGCTCTGCCGCTTATAGTCGGTATTGTTATCGGAGCGTACAGCTCAATATTCATTGCGGGACCTTTCTGGGGCGCATGGAAGGAAGCTGAAAAGAAGGCTAAGCTTGAAGCTAAGCAGACAAAGGGCAATAAGTGATCGCGCTTATAACGGCTCCCGCACCGCTTTTACGATGCGGGAGCATTGTTTTACAGACTTTATACGTGACATAATATGCATACAATTGTGTATAATACTAAAGCAACAGCGCAAAGACAAATTTTATTTGTAAATATGTAAAAAAATTGCTCAAAACGATTGAAATATTTACAGGTATATGTTATAATAAGGCGTATGTAAAAATTTCTAAATTAAGGAGAGTTATATAATGGCAGTAAAAACCGAACAGATCGAAAAGAACCTGTCAAAGCTTACCTTCGAAGTGGATTACGAGGAGTTTGACAAGGAAATAAACAAGGTTTACAGGAAGAATGTCGGCAAGATAAATGTACAGGGCTTCAGAAAGGGCAAAGCGCCCAGAGCCATTATCGAAAAATTCTATGGCGCGAGCATATTTTACGAGGATGCCATAAACGCTCTTTTGCAGCAGGAATACCCCAAGGCTCTTGAGGAGAGCGGACTTGACGCTGTGGGAAAACCGGAGATAGACGTTGAGGATATAAAGAAGGGCGAGCCTGTAGTATTTGTCGCGCTGGTAACAACAAAACCCGAAGTGGAGCTCGGCGAATATAAGGGTATAGAGACAGACAAAATCGAGTATACTGTAACAGATGAAGATATTGCCAAGGATCTTGAAGCTTCGCAAAAGAAAAACGCAAGGCTTGTTCCCGTTGAGGACAGAGCCGCCGAGAACGGCGATATTGTTGAAATAAACTTTGAAGGCTTTGTTGACGGCGCCGCGTTTGAAGGCGGCAAGGGCGAGAATTACGATCTGGAGATCGGTTCGAACACGTTCATTCCGGGCTTTGAGGAGCAGCTTATAGGCGCCAAGACAAATGACCTTGTAGATGTTACCGTGACCTTCCCAGAGGATTATCACGCACCCGATCTCGCGGGCAAGGAAGCGGTGTTCAAGGTTACAGTAAACGATATAAAGACAAGAGAGCTTCCGGAGCTTGACGACGATTTCGCATCGGAGGTATCGGAGTTTGATACAATGTCTGAATTTAAAGAGGACATCAGAAAGCGTCTTGAACAGAATGCCGAGAACAAAGCCAAGTCCGAAACGGAAAACGCCGTTGTCACAAAAGTAGTAGAGAATGCCTCGGTTGATATTCCCGACGCTATGATCGAAATACAGCTTGATTACATTGTAAACGACATGGCGCAAAGACTTCAGTATCAGGGCATTACAATGGAGCAGTATCTGCAGATGACAAACTCAACGCCGGAAGAATTTCGCGCTCAGTTCAGACAGCAGGCTGAAACACAGGTAAAGAACACTCTCGTGCTTGAGGCTATCGCAAAGGCCGAGAATATCGAGGTCGGCCCAGAGGAGCTGGAGCTTCATCTTGCGGATATGGCGAAGAAATACAATATGGAGATAGACAAGCTTAAGGAGATGCTTCCCGAAAGCGAGATTTCAAACATAAGAGGACAGATCAAGATAAACAAGACAATAGATATGCTTGTAAACTTTGCTGTTGTAAAATAATGACACAACGGGGTGCTTGCGGGGACATGGAGTCCTTGTGACTGCCCCTGCTTTTTTAGGAGGTTTTATCATGAGTTTAGTACCTATGGTTGTGGAGCAGACTAACAGAGGAGAACGTTCCTACGACATTTTTTCAAGACTGCTTGAGGACAGAATAATATTTTTGGGCGAGGAGGTCACCGACGCAAGCGCAAGCCTTGTTGTCGCGCAGCTTCTGTTCCTTGAAGCGAAGGATCCCGACAAAGACATACAGCTGTATATAAACAGCCCCGGCGGCTCAGTCACCGCCGGCATGGCCATCTATGATACGATACAGTATATCAAGTGCGATGTTTCGACGATATGCGTCGGCATGGCGGCGTCGATGGGCGCGTTCCTGCTGGCTGCCGGAACAAAGGGCAAGAGATACGCTCTGCCGAACAGCGAGATCATGATCCATCAGCCTTTGGGCGGAATGCAGGGTCAGACAACGGATATGAAGATCCATGTTGACAGAATGGTCAAGATAAAAGAAAATCTGACTAAGATACTCAGCGAGAGAACGGGCAAGCCGTATGATGTTGTCGCGGGGGATACCGAGCGCGATAATTTCCTTTCAGCGGAGGAAGCTAAGGAATACGGACTTATCGACAGTGTTATAGCATATAAAAAGTAAGGAATAAAGAACATGGACAATATTATAAAAAAGCATTTCTGTTCTTTCTGCGGAAAGTCGGAGGATGAGGTATATAGGCTGCTGGTCGGTCCGAACGGGATATTTATATGCGATGAGTGCGTAGATGTGTGCAACGCTATCCTCGGCAACAGTCAGGAGCCGGAGAAAAAGTATACCGGCGATCATTACGCCGCCGAGCTTCCGAAGCCGCATGAGATAAAGGAGTATCTTGATGAATATATCATCGGACAGGAAAGGGCAAAGAAGGTACTTTCCGTCGCTGTGTATAATCATTACAAGAGGATCAGTCATCTTGATATTGCGGATGCCGATGATACGGAGCTTCAAAAAAGCAACATTCTTATAATAGGTCCCACAGGAGCGGGAAAGACGTACCTCGTACAGAATCTTGCCCGCATACTTAACGTGCCTATCGCGATAACTGACGCCACAAGTCTGACGGAGGCGGGTTATGTCGGCGAGGACGTGGAAAACATACTGCTGAAGCTTATTCAGGCTGCGGATTACGATATAGAAGCCGCCGAACGCGGTATAATATACATTGATGAGATAGATAAAATCGCCAGAAAGTCGGAAAATCCGTCGATCACGCGCGATGTAAGCGGAGAGGGAGTACAGCAGGCGCTTCTGAAGATCATAGAGGGTACCGAAGCGTCCGTGCCGCCCCAGGGCGGAAGAAAGCATCCGCATCAGGAATTTTTGCAGATAGACACTACAAATATCCTTTTCATATGCGGCGGCGCCTTTGACGGTATAGAGCGCATAATAAGAAGACGCACAGGCAAAAAGGGACTTGGCTTCGGAGCCGAGATCGAGAGCAAAAAAACAGCCGATGTATCCGAGCTTTTGCATCAGCTTACGCCGAAGGATCTTTTAAAATTCGGTCTTATACCCGAATTTGTCGGCAGACTGCCTATGGTCGCGACTATAGATAAGCTTGACAAGGACACGCTTATCAGAATACTTAAAGAACCGAAAAATTCCCTTGTGAAGCAGTATCAGCTGCTTCTTAAGATGGACGGAGTACAGCTGGAATTTGACGATGACGCGCTTGACCTTGTGGCGGAGAAGGCGCTTGAAAGAAACACAGGCGCGCGCGGACTTCGCTCGGTGATTGAGGAAACTATGACGGATATAATGTATGATATTCCCTCGGTTGAAAACGCCGATAAGGTCATTGTGACGCGCGATTGCGTCGAAAACAAAACGGCTCCGACTATCGTTTACCGCGAGAGGATTCCCATGTCCGAGGCGCTCAAGCTGGACTGAAAGCAACAAAGGAGGGCAAAATTATGTTCATTTCGGAGAACCTGTCGGTTAACGAAAAAAATCATCTTGTGATCGGCGGCAATGATACAGTGGAGCTTGCAAAGCGGTTCGGCACGCCGCTTTATGTCATAGACGAGGATCTGTTCCGTAAAAACTGCCGCGTATACAAGGACGCGCTGGATAAATACTATGACGGAAGGGGACTTGTTCTGTACGCGAATAAGGCGCTCTGTACGCTGCATACGTTCCGCGTTACGGACGAGGAGGGCCTCGGCGCGGATGTTGTATCCGGCGGCGAACTGTATACGGCTGTAAAAGCAGGCTTTCCGATGGAAAAAGTGTACTTCCACGGCAACAATAAAACGGCAGAGGAACTGGAAATGGCCGTTTCCAACGGCGTGGGACATATTATTGTCGATAATATATATGAGCTTGAGACTCTTAATGAAATAGCGCAAAAGCACGGCATTGTGCAGAAGATAATGTTTAGGATCAAGCCGGGCATAGACGCTCATACTCACAGCTTTATACGGACAGGTCAGATAGATTCGAAGTTCGGTGTGGCTCTTGAAAACGGAGAGGCTTTTGAGATATACGAAAAGGCGGTCGGGATGCCGAATGTAAAGGCAACAGGCGTTCATTGCCATATAGGATCGCAGATATTCGAGATCGAACCCTTCAGAAAAGCCGCCGAGGTAATGATGGATTTCATCGGCGATCTGAAGGATAGGCTGGGAATAGAAATAGAAGAGCTTAATCTCGGCGGAGGATTCGGAATACGCTATACCGAAAGCGATGATCCGGTGCCGTATGATGAGTATATACGCTGCGTGCGTGAAACGGTGCGCGAAAAAGCGCACGAACGCGGAGTAAAGCAGCCGTTTATCATAATGGAGCCGGGACGGTCAATAGCTGCGCCGGCGGGTATAACGCTTTACACGGTCGGCGGAGTGAAGGATATAAAGAATGTCAGAAAGTATGTGTCCGTAGACGGCGGCATGGGCGACAATCCCCGCTATATCTTGTACGAGTCGGAATATACGGCGGTTGTGGCGAACAACGCCGGAGCCGAGCGCACCGAAAAGGTGACCATAGCCGGAAAATGCTGCGAATCGGGGGATCTTCTCCTAAAGGACACAATGATGCCCGAAATAAAGGTCGGCGACACTCTGGCGGTTCTTGCCACGGGAGCGTATAACTATTCCATGGCGTCGAATTACAACCGTATACCCAGACCTGCCGTTGTGGCGGTTTCGGGCGGCGAAGCGAAGGTTATCGTCAAAAGAGAGTCCTATGACGATCTGCTGATAAACGATGTTCTGTAACCAAGCCTTTTAAATGAAGAAAAATGTAAAGCCGCCGCGTTGGGACGTACAGTCTTTAACGCGGCGGCTTTTGTATATGAGGTTAAGTTTTTTCGGTTGATGCCTGTTCCTTTAAAAGGCGCTTTTTTTCGCGAAGCCCGCAAAAGAAGTCCCGCATAAGCTTTGAAGCTTCTTCCGCCATATGCCCTCCGCTTACAGCCGCCGTATGGGGGAACAGTCCCTGTTCAAACATATCAGTAACCGATCCCGCGCATCCGGCTTTGGCGTCATACGCGGCGAAGTACACGTTTTCAAGCCTTGCCTGATTGCAGGCCCCCGCGCACATTGCGCACGGCTCCAGAGTCACATAAAGGTCACAGCCTATAAGCCGCCAGCCGCCAAGCTTGCGGCACGCTTTGTTTATAGCGAGTATCTCGGCGTGGCAAAGGGCGTTTTTCTTTATCTCGCGCTTGTTATATGCTCTTGCTATTATCCGCCCGTCGCGAACGATAACGGCGCCTATGGGAGTTTCGCCCGCGGAAGCCGCTTTTTTTGCCTGCTTGAGAGCCTCCCGCATAAATTTTTCATTATACTCCATAATAATCATGTTGAGTGCATAAGATGCACAGCGTCCAGCACGTATTTTTCCAGCGCGTCCCTGTCGCTTACCGTACCCTCCTTGATCTCCATATCTATATCCGACACCCTGCTCACAAGCTGTATAAGCACCTGTGACGGGATCTTCTGAGCATAGCCGATACTCTTTTCAGCCACAAAACGGTGGCAGCCAAGCTCGGAGGTGATCTCGGCGTAGGTTTTTCCGGCGCTTTTAAGCGCCTGAGCCTTTAGTATGCGGTTAAAGGTGGAATACAGAAGATACAGCGTTCCGAATGACGGCTCGTTCTGCGTTTTGAGATCGTTTAAGACAGTAAGCACAGATAATGTGCTGCCGTTTAAGATACCGTCCGTAAGATCGAATATGCGGTACTGCAAAGGCTTTGACACTACGCGTTCAATGTCGTTTCGGGTGATCTCGTCTTTACAGTAGGAAAAAAGCTTGTCAAGCTCATTTTTTATGTTGGAAAGTCCGCTGTCGCAAAGACTCACTAAAAGCTGCGCGTTTTCCTTTTTAAGCTTGACCTTTGCGTCAAGACACTGCTTGAGCGTCCATTCTGTCAGATCGCGCTCCTGCATATAGCTAAATTCTATAACGAACCCGCTCTTTGCCACGGCTTTATATATTGCGCTTTTTTTGTCAACGCTTGTTTCGTTGAAAATAATGATCGTATCGGCGGGCGGCGATTTAAGAATGTTTTTCCAGAATACTTTCTCATCTTCATCCGGCTTTTTTGCGACAGCGTCGTCTTTTGTAATAAAAAGATGGGAATCGTTGAAGTATATAAGCTTCTTTTCGCTCATCATGGGAAAAGACTCCACCGCGTCGGAAACATCGTCACGGGTGAAGCTTCTGTTCACAAAGGTGACGCGGTTAAATTCCGGAAAGCCTCCGTCGGGGATCAGAGCCATAAGATCGTGAAGATACTTTTCGCGAAGATACGCTTCCTCGCCGTAGAACAGATATATATTATGAAGTTTTTTCGCGCGAAGCTCCTTTTTGAGCTGTATCAGCTGTGAATTGCCCGCCATATAAATGCTCCATTCGTGACAAATATTTGTAAAATCATAAAAACTCACCGTAAAACGGTACTCTGTATTATGTATATTACAACAAAATTACAAATTGTTAAAAAGTTTTTACAAAACCCCTTGACAAGAGAAATAAAATAGTGTATAATCTGTTTTGTAATAATTTAGTAACAATATTGCAACACAAAGGTAATATTGTAAAACATATTTAACACAAAAAGCCGAACGGCATCTGATACATATATTGTACCACATTCGTCCGGAAAAATCAACAGAAAAATCAAGAAAACCAATATGCCGTTTTTTTCGGCATGGAAAGGGAGCTATATTAATGAAGAAGAATCTGAAGCATACTGTACTTGCTCTGATAACCGTAGCCATGATATCGGCGTTAGCGACTAAGCAGGGCATGGATTTTTCAGAGGCAAGCAAGGAGCGTATCAGAAATATTACAGCGGACACGAGCCGTAATGTTATAACCATTACGGAAAAGGAATCGGAGGGCGGTACAGCCGTAGCATTTGCGGTAGCATCCGATGAGGAAAATGAGAGCGAGGAGGCTGCCGAAAATAAAAAAGAGATCGCCGATGAGGGAAAAACAAGCTATTTAAAAGTAGGCTATGTAAATTTATCAAGCGGCACGCTTGCGGTAAGGCAAATGCCTTCGGCTGAAGCGGCTGTAAGCGACAGAATTGAAAAGCTGACCGAGGTTCAGATCATGGGCTGTACCGAAGGATGGTATAAGGTAAGCTATTCGGGCGGCAAGACAGGCTATGTGCGCACCGATTTTATAACCGAGGATTATTCCGAGGCTGCGGAGTCGGCTAAGAACTACGATAATTATAAAAAAGGACATATAACAACAAAGGCTACCGTAAGAACGGGCGCTTCATCAAGCTCGCAGGCGGTGCTTACACTGTCGGAGAATGACACTGTAACGGTTCTCGGAAGCGAAAACGGCTATGCCAAGATCGCATACGGCCCCGAATACACAGAGGGTTATATTACGGAAGGCGCTGTTTCGGCAACGGACGGCTGGATCGCGAAATCCGAGGTAACAGAGGTTCAGGAAAGGGTAAAAGCCGAGCTTGCGGCGGCACAGAAGAAGGCAAAGGAAGAAGCCGAGGCGAAAGCGGCTGCCGAAAAGGCAGCGGCAGAGTCAAAGGCGGCTGCGGAGGCTAAGGCAAGAGCGGCAGTAACGCCTTCGGCGGGAGCGGTATCACAGTCAACCCCCGCAGCGGTGACAGGAAGCGCATCCGGAAGCGCAATAGTAAATACGGCAAAGAATTATCTTGGCATAAGATACGTCTGGGGAGGATCGTCCCCGTCAGGCTTTGACTGCTCCGGACTTGTACAGTACGTATGTGCAAAGAACGGTATAAGCCTGCCGAGAACAGCGCGCGAACAAGCGAAGGTTGGAGTTGCCGTAAGCAGAGATAACCTTCAGCCGGGAGATCTGCTCTTCTTCGCAAAGAACGGCACAGTACATCATGTCGGAATATATGTCGGCAACGGTCAGATGATCCACGCGCCGCAGACAGGAGATGTGGTAAAGTATTCGTCAATAAACACCTCATACAGAGTGAACGGATTCTACTGCGCACGCCGTGTAACAAAATAAAATTCGGATATTCAGGGGACTCGCTGCTTCGTGCGGCGGGTTTCTTTTTT
>CAZCZR010000030.1:0-21162 GCA_964503455.1 uncultured Lachnospiraceae bacterium
AGCGGAAAAATATTACAAATAAGTTTTTGGGAAATAATAAATTTTTTTCAAAAAAAGGCTTGCAATATCTAAAGAAATGTGATATAATATTACGGATTTCGGATGGTCCTCTGCCTTGGTCGGCACGAACGTCCGCGAGATATATCAAACGGAACGGCGGAATGTCAGCCGCTTGCTTCCGGAGAATACACAAGGAGGATTTAATGATGAACTCAACAGAAATCATTAACGCTTTGACAAAAGACCAAATCAGAACAGACTTGCCCGAGCTTGTTGTCGGAAACAACGTAAAGGTATACCAGAAGGTAACAGAGGGCAACCGTACCAGAACACAGATGTTTGAAGGTACGATCATCAAAAAGCAGGGCGGCGGTATCGCCGAGACATTTACCGTAAGACGTATATCCTACGGCGTAGGCGTTGAAAAGACATGGCCGGTCAACTCGCCAAATATCGAGAAGATCGAAACGTCAAGAAAAGGTAAAGTCAGACGCGCTAAGCTGTACTACCTGCGTGACAGAGTCGGAAAGGCTGCAAAGGTTAAGGAAAGAATATAACAGTTCACTTGACCTGCGACATAAAAAGGAGCGGGGAAATCTCGTTCCTTTTTATGTTTTGAAGCGCAAAACGGAATTATTCAGCAATTACTTAAAAAACCGCATATATATGCGGCGTTTACGGAGGTTTGACATGAGCGAGGAAAACAAGGAAAACTTAACGCCGGAAGATATTACACCGCAAGACTTAACACCGGAGAACACAACTCCGGAGAACACAGCACCGGAAGATACAAAAAGCACGGAGAATACGGCATCCGGCGAGAATGAACAAGAAGCCGAAAAGGAGCCGTTCAATTTGGGCAAGGAAATATTTGAGTGGGTATACACCATAGCTATAGCTCTTGCCATAGCGCTTGTGATAAAGGCGTTTTTATTTGACGTGGTAAAGGTAGACGGCAGCAGTATGTACCCCACGCTTGTAGACAACGACCGCCTTATTGTGACTAAGCTTAACTATGAGCCGAAGCAGGGCGACATAATAATACTCGACTCCCGTTACAAGGAGAGGGAGGAGTATTTCGAACAGCAGGAGGCTGCCGAGGGAAGGGAATATTCATCCTTGGAAAAGTATTTCAAGACGCAGTTTTCCGTCCCCTCCGACTACAAGAAGAAGTATTATGTAAAGCGTATCATAGCATTGCCCGGTCAGACAGTGTCGCTTGAAAACAACAAGGTATATGTGGACGGCGAACCGTTGGAGGAAGAATATTATCAGGGCGAGACCTTTTCAATAGATACGAGAGTGCATTACCCTGTAACGGTTGAGGAGGGAATGGTATTTGTAATGGGCGACAACCGCGCTCACAGCGAGGACAGCCGTTCATCAAGGCTTGGTCAGGTGCCGTTTGAGGCGATACTCGGAAAATCGCAGTTCCGTATATTCCCGTTCACTTCCATCGGCGTAACGAAATAAGAGGCGGATATGCAGCTGCAATGGTATCCCGGTCATATGGCAAAGACGCGCCGTATGATAGAGGAAAATCTGAAAATGATAGACGTCGTTGTGGAGATCCTTGACGCGAGGGCGCCCTATTCGGGCAGAAACCACACCTTTGACGACATTATAAAAAACAAGCCGCGTCTTGTTGTAATGAACAAATCGGATCTTGCCGACGAGAACGTGACAAGACAGTGGATAGATTTTTACGCAAAAAAAGGTCTTAAGGTCATACCCATAAGCTGCGCTACCGGCATGGGTACAAACAAGATCATTCCCGGCGCTGCCGATATAGTGCGCGATAGGATCAAGCGCGACGCGGAGCGCGGAATGAAAAGAACGCTTAAGCTGATGATGGTGGGCGCGCCCAATGTGGGCAAGTCCACGCTTATAAACAGGCTTATCGGCAAGGCAAGCACAAGGACCGGAGACCGCCCGGGCGTGACGCGCGGCAAGCAGTGGATACGTCTGCGCGCGGATGTTGAGCTTCTGGACACACCGGGAATACTTCCGCCGAAGCTTGAGGATACCGAAGCGGCGAAGCGGCTTGCCTACACGGGTGCGATAAAGGACGAGATAATGAACCGCGAGCTTTTGGCGTATTCGCTGCTGGAATATTTGAGGGATGAATACGCGGACGCGTTAAAGACACGGTATAAGCTCGACAGCGTGGAAGGGCTTGAAGGCTATGAAATTCTTGAGATGATAGGCAAAAAGCGCGGATTTATGATTTCCGGCGGCGAGATCGACACTGAACGCGCCGCGAATATAGTTCTGGATGAATTTAGAAGCGCAAAAATAGGAAGAATAACTCTGGAAAAGCCGGAGACGTTATCCGAACGGGATGCGTAAAGCAGATAAGACACAGGGGAGGCTTCGGCAGCTGGCAGCGGATCCGCCCCTGATTTTATTTCGCGCCGCGCGGATATGCGCAAATTAATTTGCAAAAAAAACAAAAGCCGGCTGACACCGGCTTCCGCACTATTATCTTGTTAAATCAGTCAACGATGTACTTCTTCAGTCCTGCAATGAAGGCATCAGCATTATCGCTGTGTATCTCAAGCTTGATGGGCTTTGAGAGGTCAAGGCTGAATATACCCATAATCGACTTAGCATCAACGACATATCTGTCAGATGTAAGATCAACGTCAAAATCACACTTACTTACGAGGTTTACAAATTCCTTAACATCGGTGATCGAGCTTAACAGAATATTAAATGATTTCATGCTCTTATCCTCCTTAAATAGTTCATGTAGTATATTATAACTCTTTGCAACATTTTTATGTTACAAGTACATAATACCTCAAATTCGGGGATAAGTCAAGAGCATTTTCGCAAATTATTTGAAATTTAGCAATAAATGTTAAATAATTAAAAAAAACATATGCTGAACTGGTGAAAATGCAGTAACTGATTGATAAAAATAAGACAAATACTATGTTTTGGAAAGGAACAGCAAATGAAAACAGCGGCATTTTACACACTTGGCTGCAAGGTGAATCAGTACGAAACCGAGGCGATGGAGGAGCTTTTCCGCGCGGAGGGCTACGAGATAGGAGATTTTTCCTCCGCCGCCGACATATATATAATAAACACCTGTACTGTCACGGGAATGAGCGACCGCAAATCCCGTCAGATGATCAGCCGCGCAAGAAAAGCCAACCCCTCGGCGCTTATATGCGTCACCGGCTGCTACGCACAGACAGCTCCGGCGGAGGTGCTTGCCATAGACGGCGTGAACCTTGTGCTGGGAACGGACAGGCGAAAGGATATAGTAAAAATCGCCGAGTCCCTGACGCCGGGCGAAAGGCGCAGCGCTGTCGGGAATATCATGGATGTGCATAAATTCGAGGAGATGAGCATCGAAACGTATTCGGAGCGGACGAGGGCATTTATAAAGATACAGGAGGGATGCAGTCAGTTCTGCTCCTACTGTATAATCCCCTACGCGCGCGGGCCGGTAAGGAGCCGCGGGGAAAAGGAGATATTAAAAGAAATCGAAAGGCTTGCGGCGGGAGGCTTTTGCGAGGTGGTGCTGACGGGGATCCATGTCGCCTCATACGGCACGGACACGGACACCTCCTTGGAGGAGCTGCTTCATAAGGTCAACGCCGTTGACGGCATAGAGCGCATACGTTTAAGCTCCATAGAGCCGATGACGCTTTCGGCGGAGCTTGTGGAGAATATAAAGGACTGCGATAAGCTGTGTCCGCATTTTCATCTGTCGCTCCAGTCCGGCTGCGATGAAACGCTCAAACGCATGAACAGGCATTATACCGCGAAGCAGTATTATGAGGTGGTAAGCTCGTTGCGCGCTAATTTTGACAATCCCGCGATAACCACCGATATTATGGTGGGATTTCCGGGCGAGACGGACAGCGAGTTTGAGCAAACGGCGGAGTTTGTAAAAAAAGCCGCTTTCGCGGACGCGCACATATTCAAATACTCTCCGAGAAAAGGCACGCCGGCGGCGAAAAAACCGCAGATCGACCCGAAGATAAAGGATAAGCGCAGCAAGATAATAGAAAAGATAACCGCGGTATCGCGAAACGCCTTTTTGGAGTCAATGCTCGGCAGGACGGAAACGGTTCTTTTTGAGCAGCGGATGAAGCCGGACAGGGCATATTTCGAGGGCAAGACCGCGAATTATGTAACAGTGGCGGTCAAGACGGACGAGGAGCTGTCTGGGCAGATGCGCAATGTGCGCCTTGATACAATTTCGGACGGCGCGATAAAGGGAATTTTGGTATAAATTTTTTTAACAAAACAGTGACATACGCGAAAATGTATGGTATAATTAATGTAAGCAGATAAAAACACGCAAATAAATTTCGGAGGAGATCCAATGTCCAAGACGAGACAGGAAAAAATAAGGAATTTCTGCATAATAGCGCATATCGACCATGGCAAGTCAACGCTTGCCGACAGGCTTTTGGAGCTTACAGGCGAGGTTCAAAAGCGCGATATGGAGGATCAGATACTTGATGATATGGAGCTTGAGCGCGAGCGCGGCATTACCATAAAGGCTCATGCCGTCCGGCTTAAGTATCAGGCTCATGACGGAGAAATCTACACGCTGAATCTTATAGACACTCCGGGTCATGTTGACTTTAACTATGAGGTGTCGCGCAGCCTTGCCGCCTGCGAGGGCGCCATACTTATTGTTGACGCTTCACAGGGCATAGAGGCGCAGACGCTTGCAAACACTTATCTCGCGATAGATCACGAGCTTGAAGTCGTGCCTGTTATAAACAAGATCGACCTTCCGTCGGCGCAGCCGGAACACGTTATAAAGGAGATTGAGGACGTTATAGGCATACCCGCCGAGGATGCGCCGAGAATCTCGGCAAAGACAGGCGAAAACGTGGAAAGCGTGCTGGAGGAGATAGTCAATATGATACCCGCGCCTTCGGGGGATGAGAACGCCCCGCTTCAGGCGCTGATATTCGATTCCTACTATGACAGCTACAAGGGCGTTATCGTGTACGTGAGAGTCAAAAACGGCTCTCTCAAGCCGGGGCAGCGCATAAAGATGATACAGACCGGAGCGCAGTTTGACGTTGTTGAGGTTGGCGTGATGAACCCCATGGGACTTGTCCCGACTGACGGCCTGTATGCGGGAGATGTGGGTTATATAGCCGCAAGCATCAAAAATATCCGCGAAACACAGGTAGGCGACACGGTCACAACTGCGGAAAACGGCGCAAAGGAGCCGCTTCCCGGATATAAAAAGGTCAATCCTATGGTTTACTGCGGCATTTATCCGGCGGACGGGGCGCAGTACGAGGATTTGAGAGAGGCGCTTATGAAGCTGCAGCTCAACGACGCGGCGCTTATGTTCGAGCCGGAAACGTCAGTAGCGCTGGGATTCGGTTTCAGATGCGGATTTCTGGGACTTCTGCATATGGAGATCATACAGGAAAGGCTTGAGCGCGAGTATAATCTTGATCTTGTCACCACGGCGCCGAGCGTTATATATAAGGTACACAAGACCAACGGCGAGGAGGTATGGTGCGATAACCCTACAAATCTTCCCCCCGCCGGCGAGATAGAATATATGGAGGAGCCTATGGTGGACGCGGATATTATGGCTCCGGTGGATTATGTCGGCAATGTTATGGAGCTTTGTCAGGAAAGACGCGGCATATTTAAAAACATGACCTACATGGAGGAAACAAGGGCGCAGATACATTATCAGCTCCCGCTGAACGAGATAATATACGACTTTTTCGACGCCTTGAAATCGCGCACAAAGGGCTACGCATCCTTTGACTATGAGCTGTGCGGATATGTGAGGTCGGAGCTTGTAAAGCTTGATATTCTGCTAAACGGCGATATGGTGGACGCGCTGTCGTTTATCGTTCACAAGGATAAGGCGTATTCGCGCGGAAGAAAGATGACGGAGAAGCTGAAGGAGGTTATACCGCGTCAGCTTTTCGAGGTGCCTATCCAAGCGGCTATAGGCTCGAAGATAATCGCCCGCGAGACCGTGCGCGCCTTGCGCAAGGACGTGCTTGCGAAATGCTACGGCGGCGATATTACGAGAAAAAAGAAGCTGCTCGAAAAACAGAAGGAAGGAAAGAAGCGGATGCGTCAGGTCGGCAGCGTAGAGGTGCCGCAGGAGGCGTTTATGTCGGTTCTGAAGCTGGATACCTGATATGGCATATTTTCCTGTGTTTATTGACCTAAAAGATAAAAAGTGCGTCATCATAGGCGGCGGCAGAGTCGCGGCAAGAAAGGCAAAGAGGCTTTTTGAAGCGGGCGCGGACGTGACGGTCGCTGCACCCGAAATATCGGAGGATATACGTTCTCTCGGCGTAAAAACCGTGTGCGGAGAAGCCGAGACCGCGTATATGGACGGGGCGTTTATGGTAATATGCGCCGCCGGCGATCCGGAGGTGAACAGCCGTTTTGCCCAAGCGGCAAGCGAGAGAGGAATACCTTGCGATGTGGCGGACTGTCCGGAGAAGGGCAGCTTTATATTCCCGTCGGTAATAAGAGAGGGCGCGGCTGTGATCGGCATATCCACGGGCGGTTCGGCTCCGTCGGCAGCAAGGTATCTTAAAAACAGCGTAAGGTCTGCTCTGCCGGAAAATACCAAAGAGGCGACTGCCGCCTTGGAGAAGATACGCGCCTGCGTGAAAAAAAGCGGCATGACAGCCGATGAAAAGAGAAGGCTTATGAACGATATTACCGAAAGGCTCTTTGCCGGCGCGCCTATACGCATAGGCACGCGCAAAAGCGAGCTTGCCGTGATACAGGGCAGGAGGATAGGCGAGCTTTTAAAGACGCGCTTCGGAGTTGATTATGAGATAGTTACAATGTCCACGGCGGGCGACAGAAACAAAGACGCGCGGCTGTCCGAGCTTGACGGCAAGGGAATGTTTGTCGCTGAATTTGAACAGGCGCTTTTGCGGGGCAGGATAGACGCTGCGGTACACAGCGCGAAGGATCTTCCGTCAGCTCTTGCCGATGGACTTGAAATATCCGCCGTGGCAAAAAGAGATGATCCCTTTGATGTCTTGATAACAAGGGCGGGAACGGAATTTTTTGAGGCTGACAGCTTTATTGCAGGCACATCAAGCGCGCGGCGCGAGATGCTTATAAAGCGGCGCTACCCGAGCTGCCGTGTGAAATTTCTGCGCGGAAATGTGGGAACAAGGTTAGAGAAGCTGAAAAGCGGAGAATATGACGCGCTAATACTTGCAAAGGCGGGACTTGACAGGCTGGGCGTGACAGATAAGGATATATCAGTGACGGAGCTTGGAGAGAAATTCGTACCGGCTGCCTGCCAGGGAATAATAGCGGCGGAATGTGTTTCGGGCAGCGCGGCGGCGGGACTTTTGAGCCTTATATCCGATGCGGACACAATGGCTGCTTTTGAAACGGAGAGAATGATTATGCGTCTTATAGGCGCCGACTGCAGCGAGCCTGCCGGAGCATATGCGAAAATATGCGGCGGTATGCTGCATATAAGCGCCGTGTATGGAAAAAGCGGCGTGATAGAGCTAAGCGGAGCTGTCGGCGACAGAGCTGCGCTTGCCAAAAAAGCCGCCGCGATGCTGGAGGCTGAAAATGAACGCTAAGGTATATCTTATAGGCGCGGGCTGCGGCGATCCGAGGCTTATTAGCGTGCGCGGCGCCGAAATACTGAAAAAATGCGCCTGCGTTATATACGACAGACTTATCCCGGAGGAGCTTTTGGAGCTTACGCCTCCGAGGTGCAGGCGTATATATGCCGGCAAAAGAGCCGGTGAGCATTATATGCGTCAGGAGGAAATAAACGCGCTGATACTTGAGGAGGCGCGAAAGGGAGGAACGATAGCCCGTCTTAAGGGCGGAGATCCCTTTGTGTTCGGCAGAGGCGGCGAGGAAGCGGAGCTTTTGGAAAAGCACGGTATCGCATACGAGGTAGTGCCGGGCATAAGCTCGGCGTATGCCGCGTGTTCCGCAGCGGGGATCCCCGTGACGCACAGGGGAGCTTCGAGGTCGTTTCACGTTATAACGGCTCATACGTCGGACGGAAAATTAAGCGGCGGCTTTGAAAAATGGGCGCGGCTTGACGGAACGCTCATATTCCTGATGGGACTTTCAGCGGCTTCGGAGCTTGCGTCGGGACTTATAGGCGCGGGCATGAACGCCGATACTCCGGCGGCTGTGATCTCACGCGCGTATATGAAGGGACAAAAGGTCATAAGGACGGCGCTTGAGGATCTTGGCAAAGCCGCGTTACAGGCGGAATCCCCCGCAGTCATAGCCGTAGGCGAAACGGCGGCTATGGAGCTTCATTATACAAGACCTGTGAGGGTTGGCGTCACCGGCACGCCGCATATGATAAAGCGGATGAAATCCGCGTTTGCGCCGTATGATGTGCAGATTTTCGATCTCGGCTTTTCATACGTTGAACCGCTTGAAACAGACCTGTCGGACATCGGCGGCTATGACACGATTGTGTTTACCGGCGCGAACGGCGTAAGAGTGTTTTTCGATAAGCTTTTAAAAGACGGCATTGACGTAAGGACGCTTTGGAAAAAGAAATTTGCCGCAATAGGCAGCGGCACGGCGGCGGAGCTTGAAAAGCGCGGCATATTCCCGGACTTTATGCCAAAGGATTACACTGTCGCCGCACTGTCGAGGCTGCTTTGCGAAAAGAAGCGTGAGGCGGGAAGGATGCTTATATTCAGGGCGCAGCTTGGTTCTCCGGCGCTTGACCGCGAGCTTGAAAAGCACGGCGCAGTCTTTAAGGACACACACGCATACAGGCTGAGGATCGATGAAAAAAGGCTTGCCCGCGCAAGACGCGCGGCGGCGGATATGGATGCTGTGACATTCGCCTCATCCTCCGCGGCAAGAGTGTTCTTTGAGGGAAACAGCGAACCGTTTACGGCAAAAGCCGCGGCGATAGGCGCGGAAACGGCAGCGGCGTTGAGGGAATTTGATATAAATCCGCTTACGGCGGATAAACAGACAGCCGAAAGTATGGCGGCTGCGATTATGAAAGGAATTTGACAATGAAACGTTTCAGACGGCTCAGAGTGTCGGAAAATATGCGCCGCATGGTGCGCGAAACCGCCGTGCGCCCTGAGGATATGATATATCCGCTGTTTGTGACAGAGGGCAGCGGCGTCAAACAAGGCGTGGAATCCATGCCGGGAGTGTACCGCTATTCGGTTGACTGCCTTGACGAGATACTTGAAAGAGTTGATAAAAGCGGCATATCGGGGGTGCTTCTGTTCGGCATACCCGATCATAAGGATGAGCGCGCAAGCGGCGCTTACGATAAGGACGGCGTCACTCAAAGAGCCGTCCGGTATATAAAAAAGCGCTATCCGGATATGATAGTCACCGTTGACGTGTGTCTTTGCGAGTATACCTCGCACGGCCACTGCGGGGTGGTGTCGGAGGGCAGGGTCCTGAATGACGAAACGCTGCCGCTGCTTGCGAAAATGGCGGTAAGCCTTGCGGAAGCGGGAGCCGATATTATAGCGCCGTCGGATATGATGGACGGAAGAGTCGGCTATATCCGCAATGCCCTTGATGAGGCGGGATTTTATGACAGGGCGATCATGGCGTACAGCGCCAAATTTGCCTCGGCGTACTACGGCCCGTTCCGTGACGCTGCGGATTCGGCGCCGGCTTTCGGCGACAGGCGCAGCTACCAGATGGATCCGGCGAACGGACGCGAGGCGTTGAGGGAAATAGCGGACGATATTGCCGAGGGAGCCGATATTGTAATGGTCAAACCCGCGCTTGCGTATCTGGACGTGCTGAAGGAAGCTTCAAGCAAGTATAATATGCCTTTCGCGGTGTATAATGTAAGCGGCGAGTATGCTATGGTCAAAGCCGCAGCCGAAAGAGGCTGGATAGATGAACGGCGCATCGTGGCGGAAAGCCTGACCGCCATGAAACGCGCGGGCGCGGATATTATTATCACGTATCACGCGCTGGAAATGACGGAATATATTAGGAAACACTTTGATTGACGTAAAGGAATCGAAAGGATGATAATATAACATGGAGGATAAGTTATATCCGCTGCCGCTGCTGTCGCTGAAGCTGCTTACGGTTTATCCGAATATGGCTGTCAGCATAGACATCGCAAACAAAGCGGCGATAAAAGGAATATGCGCTGCATCCGAACGTGACGGACTCATATTCGTGACAGGCAGGATAGACATTGACGAAAAGGAAACGTATGAGAACATATACCGTGTCGGCACGGTGGCGAGGATCACGCAGGTGACAACAAAGCCGGACAACAGCATTACGCTTACCGTATCTGGTCTTGACAGGGCTATCATAAGAAAGTACAGCATTTCGGGCGGAATACGCACCGTGTATGTGGAGCCTGTGGAGGAATACTTTGACGAAAGCCTGACAGCGAAGAACGAGGCGTACACGCGCGCGCTTTTAAAGGGTGTGCATGAGTATTTTTCGGTGACGCCGCACATCAATATAGAGCAGTTCGTTTCGCTTATGGGCGTTAAAAACCTCAAGGAGCTTACGAATATAGTATCGGGCGCGCTGCTTTTGAATCCCGATGTGAAGCAAATGCTTTTGGAGATGTTCAATGTATATGAAAGGGCGGAAGCTCTCCTTCGCATAATAAACGGCGAGGTGGAGATAATGTCCATCGAAAGAGAGATCAAGGATAAGGTTAAGGATAATCTTGACCGCAATCAAAGAGAGTATTTTCTGCATGAGCAGCTTAAGGTGATACACGAGGAGCTTGGCGACCGTGACACCACGGAGGAGGAAGCCGAAAAATTTCGCAGCCGTATAAAGGAAATAGGATTTTCCGAGCAGGATGAGGAAAAGCTTTTGAAGGAGGTGTCGCGCTTTGAGATGATGCAGTCGACATCGCCGGACAGCAACGTCACAAGAACGTATCTTGAAACGGTGCTTTCCCTGCCGTGGAACGAAAAGACCGAGGAGGTCATAGATATAGCCGCCGCCAAGAGGGTACTTGACGAGGACCACTACGGACTTGAGGACGTAAAGGAAAGGATCCTTGAATACCTTGCGGTGCGCCGTATGACGGGCGGCATGGGAACGGCGGTCATGTGCCTTGTGGGGCCGCCGGGAGTCGGCAAGACGTCGGTTGCCAAATCTGTAGCGAGAGCGCTTAACAGAAAATATGTGAGAATATCCCTCGGAGGCATACATGACGAGGCGGATATACGCGGCCACAGAAAGACCTATATCGGAGCAATGTGCGGACGGATAATGGACGCCGTAAAAAGAGCCGGCGTAAAAAATCCGCTGATACTGCTTGACGAGATAGACAAGGTGGGAACCGATTACAGAGGAGATCCGCAGGCGGCGCTTTTGGAGGTGCTTGACTATGAGCAAAACAGCGCCTTCAGGGATCATTATATAGAGCTTGAGTTTGACCTGTCGGACGTGATGTTTATCACCACGGCGAATACGCTTGATACCATATCCCGCCCGCTGCTTGACAGAATGGAGGTCATAAACCTCACCGGCTACACGGATATAGAGAAGCTGAATATCGCAAAGCGTCATCTTCTGCCGAAGGTGCTTAAGAGAAACGGCATGAAAAAGTCGGCTCTTACCGTGACGGACGGCGCGATAGAGGATATTATCAGCTATTATACCCGCGAGGCGGGAGTAAGAAAGCTTGAACAGACAATAGATAAGCTCGTAAGAAAAGCCGCGAAGAGGATGCTTACGGAAAACAAAAAAACTCTGCGCATATCCGAAAAAAGGCTCGGCGATTATCTGGGGAAACACAGGTATAGCCATGACAAGATCAACGCGCACGATGAGGTGGGTATCGTCAGAGGACTTGCGTGGACGGCTATGGGCGGTGAAACGCTGTCGGTCGAGGTCAATGTCATGGACGGCGACGGCAAGGTTGAGCTTACAGGTCAGCTTGGCGACGTTATGAAGGAGTCGGCTAAGACGGCTATCGGATATATACGCTCCCGCGCGGACAGCCTGAGCATAGAGCATGATTTTTATAAGACTAAGGATATACATATACACGTACCCGAGGGCGCTGTGCCGAAGGATGGCCCCTCCGCAGGAATAACTATGGCGACTGCCGTAGTGTCCTCGCTGACGGAAAGAGCTGTCCGTAGGGATGTGGCAATGACGGGCGAGATCACATTAAGAGGAAGGGTCCTTCCTATCGGCGGACTTAAGGAAAAATCCATCGCCGCGTATCAGGCGGGCATAAAGACGGTCATCATTCCCGAGGACAACAAACCCGACCTTGACGATATACCTGAGGAAATCAGAAACACAATGGAATTTATCCCCGTAAACAGTATGGACACGGTTTTAAAAACAGCTTTAATATAAAACGGAGAGGAAAACAATATGAATACAAACAACATTTCACTGACTGTATCGGCGGTTCGTCCGGAGCAGTATCCCGACACGGATTATCCCGAATTTGCATTTGCCGGCAGATCAAACGTGGGGAAGTCGTCGCTTATAAATAAGCTTGTAAACCGCAAGTCGTTCGCGAGAGTTTCGCAGACACCGGGCAAGACGACCACCATCAATTTCTATAACATTGACGATACGATACATCTGGTGGATCTCCCCGGATATGGCTACGCGAAACGGTCAAAAGCGGAAATAGCCGGTTGGGGAGAGATGATGGAGAGCTATCTGAGCAGCCGCGATCAGCTGGTGCAGACAATACTTCTTGTGGACTGCCGCCACAAGCCTACAGAGGACGATCAACAGATGTGCGACTGGATACGTCATTACAATGACAGAGTGATAGTTGTCGCGACAAAGCTCGATAAGCTGAAAAAGAGCGATATAGAAAATAATCTTGAGATGATATGGCGCACACTGGGACTCGGAGAGGACGATATACTGGTGCCGTTTTCGGTCAAGGATGACGAGGGCAAGTATACGGTATGGGACATGATAGAGATGATGCGCGCCGGCGAGCTGATACTTGACGAGGAACCGCAGGGCGGAGAGATAGAGTAATGGCTACATGGGTGGTTCATTTCAGAGTGGGAGAGTATTTTTTAAACCGTATACCGGGTCTTGACAAAAGACAGTTCGCCTTGGGAAACGTCGCGCCGGATTGCGGCTACGGCGAAAAGGACAGCATCGGCGGATTTACTCCCCCGCCGCGCGTCACTCACTGGAGCGACACCGACAGCAAGTTAAATATCAATGCCGAGCGGTTTTACAAAGCATATCTTGAGGGCGGAACGCCCAAGGATGACGGCCGGTCGTTTTATCTGGGATACTATGTGCATCTGGCGACGGATATAAGGTGGACGATTGAAAAATATCTGCCTACGACTGTAAAATACGCTGCGGAATATAAGAAGGATCCGGAATATTTAAAGGTCATCAAGGCGGACTGGTATGACCTTGATTTCAAGTACCTGCGCGATCATCCCCCGCTTGAGATATATTCCCTGCTTGACGGCACAGTAAGCGTCAGAGATTATTTTGACTATTACGAGCCAGGTCAGCTCACAAAGCAGCTTCGATTCATTGCCGACTTTTATAAAAAGGATATTCCCGCAGACAGGCTTGACCGCGAGTATACGTTTATGACAGAGCAGGAAATGGACGATTTTGTCACAAAGACCTGCCATGAGATCGAGAAAATTTTAAGGATAAAAAAGATAATTTAAAGATAATTTAAAGAGGAGATTCTAACCATGAAAAGCTATTCCTACACGCCGCACGGAGTATGTTCCGTGCGCATAACCTTTGATGTTGACACTGACAATACGGTTCATAATGTGCGCTTTACCAGAGGCTGCAACGGCAACACGCAGGGTATTTCGCGCCTTGTGGAGGGCATGAAGATAGACGATGTTATATGCAGGCTGAAAAACACCGACTGCAACGGCAAAGGAACATCCTGCCCCGATCAGCTTGCGCAGGCGCTGGAGCTTGCGAAAGAGCAGCTGTAAAAAACGCGTCGTCTTTAAAAGAAAGGGAAACGGAACAGTATGAAAATAAAAGATTTATTGCCGATAGGCTCGGTGGTTGTATTAAAAAACGGGAAAAAGCGCGTTATGATAACGGGCATCAAGCAGCTTGACGGAAAAACCGGCGGCACCTATGATTATCTTGCCGAGCTGTATCCGGAGGGTCATCTCGGTCAGGAATCTATGTTTTTATTCAATCACGAGCAGATAGCCAAGGTGTATTTCAGAGGGTATGAGGATAGCGAGAGGAAGAAGTTCATCTCAACACTGTCCGCTCATTACAAAGAGAATTAAAGCGCCGGATGCGATCGCTCGCAAGACCGGCTTTAAATGCTAACACCTAAGAGCAAGGCTTATCATGAAAACAGATCCGAATCAATGTAAAATACAGTTATACGGAGAGGAGGAGAGAATATGGATTGGATCAGCGGCTTGCAGCGCGCGTTGGACTACGTGGAGGAGCATATTACAGAGCCTATCGATTATGAGGAAACGGCAAAGAGAGCTTATTCGTCGAGATTTCATTTTCAGAGGGTTTTCAGCATAATATGCGGGTATACGCTGGGTGAGTATATACGCCTGCGCAGACTTTCGCTTGCCGGCAGCGAGCTTGCGTCGGGAAATATCAAGGTAATTGACGCGGCGTTAAAATACGGCTATGAAACGCCCGAAAGCTTTTCACGCGCATTTACCGGATTCCACGGTGTTACTCCATCGCAGGCAAAAAACGGCGCAACGCTGAAATCCTTTTCGCGTCTTTCCGTAAAACTAATTTTAAACGGAGGTTCGGTTATGGATTACAGAATCGAAAACAAAGAGGCTTTTGAGGTTGTTTTGAGGAAAAAGAGGTTTGCAAAGCAGCACGAGATCACAACGCGGGAAATAGCGGGGTTTTGGGCGGAATGTGCTTCTGACGGAACGATTTCCGCTGTGTGCAAGTATATTCATAAGGATAATATTTTTGATAAGTGTATCATAGGGATCAGCTTCGGGGCGGAAAACGCGGAGCTTGAGGATGATTTTCCTTACGGAATAGGCGCGCATTATAACGGCGGGAAAATCGAGGAGGAGTATCTGACGGTTGAAACCGTTCCTGCAAATACTTATGCGGTTTTTAAATGCGTCGGAAAGATGCCGGAGGCGTTTCAGAGGGTGTATAAATATATCTGCACCGAATTTTTTCCGGCAAGCGAATACGAGCCTGCGGGAGTTGAAATAGAGGCATATCCCTCCGCCGATACTCAAAGCGAGGACTACGCCTGCGAAATATGGATCGCTGTGAAGAAGAAATAATATTACCGGATTGGATCGGGGGAGTATACGCCTTATCTGCTTTGCAAGGTAAGGCGGCTTCTCCCGAACGGGTAAAATAAAAAGATGCGCCGAGATTCCTTTTTATGCCGGAAATTCAGCGCATCATATCATATTAATCAAAGCTTTTTTACCGCAGCCGCCAGCTCTTGGGCGGCTTTTTTTATATCCTTTGCGGAGAATATCGCCGACACAACGGCCGCTCCGTCTATGCCCAGACCTTCAAGCCCGTGTATATTTTCCGCCGTAATGCCGCCTATTGCCACTATAGGTATATCGACGGCATCCCTGATCTTTCGGTACATGGCGCGTTCGATATGCTTCGCGTCCGCTTTTGTGGAGGTGGAGAACGCGGCTCCGACGCCGAGATAGTCCGCGCCGTTTTCCTTGGCGAATAAAGCCTGTTCAACAGTTCTTGCCGACACGCCTATTATTTTATCGCCGCCAAGGCGATCTCTTGCCTCCCTTACATCCCCGTCGCCCTGACCCAGATGCACCCCGTCGGCGCCGGAGGCTATGGCAATATCAACATTGTCGTTTATTATAAGCGGTACTCCGTATGCCGAGGTGACTTTTCTGAGCTTTTCGGCGAGAGCGAGAAACTCCGTAAAATCCGTGTTCTTTTCGCGCAGCTGAATCACGTTGACACCGCCTGCGAGCGCAAGCTCGACAGCCTTTTCAAGCGGCATATCAAGACCGCGCCGGTCCGTAACGGCATACAGCACGTTTCTCTTTGGAAAATTCATTTCACGTTAATCTCCTGATCATGTCTTTTTAGGAACAGCCGTGGCGCTTGACTGATTCGCCGAGCCGCCGGAATTGCTTTCCTCCGCGGAACTCGTATTTCCGCCCGATTGAGAGCCGCTGCCCGTATGGGTATCTTCCTCATGAGATGAGCTGCCGCTCGAAGCGCCGGAGCTTGAATTTCCGCTCGAACCTCCCGAAGGCGTACCCGCTCCCGCATTGGGTTTAACTGCCGGAGTTGACGCGGGGATATTTGAGTCGCTGTCGCCCAGAGGCTTTGGCGTCGCCGCGCCGGATGCTCCGCTCGGCTTTGCGGTGGCTTTTGAGGTAAGCGATTTTGAGCCGCTATGCGAGGTGCAGTCCTTTATGGAAGTGCCTTCCTCAAAATAACATACCGTGGACGGACATCCCGAATTGGCTTTCAGTCCCGTCTGCTTGCATATTTTTTCGCTGAATACGTTTGTCGGCTTGGGAAGCTCTTTGGTGTCGAGTCCGTCATGCACGGATCTCATTACCTGCTGCCATGCCGTAAGCGCCGGATTCCCCGAAGAGCTTATAGCCTTCGGCTCGTCAAATCCGTACCATGCCGCCGCCACATAATATGGCGTGAATCCGACAAACCATTTATCGTAATCATCGTTGGTGGTACCGGTTTTGCCGTAGGTGTTCTGCGAGGGTATTTTCGCCTTTGTGCCTGTGGCGTGAGGATCGGTGCCGTTGACGACTTCATAAAGCATATCCGACATGATATATGCCGTCGAAGCGGATATTACCTGCGAGGAGGAGGACTTGTTTTCAAGTATCACATCTCCCGAAGCGTCCTCAACCTTTGTGTAGGAGTACGGCTTGATATACTTGCCTTCGTTAGCGATGACGCCGTAAGCCGCCGCCAGCTCCTTTGGCGAAACGCCATAGGTAAGACCGCCCAAAGACATCGGGCTTAACGCTTTGTCCGACGACTCGTCAAGGGTCGAAATATGGAACTTATCCTCAAGATACTTATATGAAGTATCCGGCCCGCCGAGATAGTCCTCCAAAATAGCGGCAGCCGCCACATTTGAAGAAATCTCAAGAGCCTGCTTCGCCGTCATATTGCCCACAGGGGAGGAATACGAGTTGCTCGGCTTCCATTCCTCCTTGGTTTCGGTGATGAAGGTTCTCGGCGAGTCATTTACAATGGTGGCTTCCGTAAACGCCGTACCGTCCTTTACATCGGAAGCCTTGTCGGACGAGTCGGTCTGCTCCGATGCGGATTGCTTTTTGCCTTCCTCTATGGCGGGCGTATAAATGGACAGCGGCTTTATCGCCGAACCCGGCTGACGCTTCGACTGGACAGCTCTGTTAAGACCGCGTATAGTCGTTTTTTCGCCTATTCCGCCGACAACGCCCTTGATCTCGCCGTTATGATAGTCAATAATTATCATAGCCGACTGCGCGTCCGCTTGAGGGAAGTTGGAGGTATCTTCATACACCTCTTCCATTTTGTCCTGAATATCCTCATCCATGGTGATATATATCTTAAGACCGCCGTTGTATACCTGCTTGGTCGCGAAGGACTCGGTATATCCTTTTTTGTCCTGAAGATCGAGAATAAGATCCCGTATAACCATATCCACAAAGTATGACGATACCTTGGACTGATTGTCCGAGGCTGATTTTTTCACTTCAACCGGAGTGCTTACCGCCTTGTCGTATTCCTCTTGGGTGATCTTATTCAGTTCAAGCATTTTCGCAAGCACAGTATTGCGTTTTTTCTCGTTGTTGTCGGGATGCTTTATCGGGTCATAATAGGCGGGCCGCTGCGTTATTCCCACAATGGAAGCCGCCTCGGCGATCGACAGATCCTCTGTGCTTTTGCCGTAATACGTTTGCGCCGCCGCCTCTATACCGTAGCAGCCGCTTGAAAAATAAGCTATATTAAGATACATATTCAGGATCTGATCCTTATCGTTAAGCTCGTTTTCAAGAGCTATCGCGCGCAGCATTTCCTTTATTTTACGCGTGGGAGTTTTTGTATTTTCCTGGGTGATGTTTTTTATGACCTGCTGGGTGATCGTGCTGCCGCCGTAATTCGCCGAGCCTATACCTATCTTTGAAAGGGCGTATTTCACCGTGGCGCCCAGAGTACGCTTCAAATCCACGCCGTGATGCGAATAAAAGCGCTCGTCCTCGATGGACACAAGCGCGTCCTTGACGTGCTGAGGTATATTATCGGTATATATTCTGTTACCGCCGTCGCCGTGTATGGACTCGTACTCCTCAAACTTGCCGTCGCTGTTTTTGCAGTATATGATAGACGTCTGGTTCAGCGCCAGCGTTTTTATATTCATATCCTTGATCTCGGACTTGACTGCGGTGTACATACCCACAAGCATACCTGTGCAGACTATAACCGCAACAAAGAATATAGCGCCGAGAGTTATAAGCACTTTTTTCCGCCTTGATTTTTTTTGATTTTTTTTGCGCTGCTTGGGCGATACGCGCGAAGGTACGTCCCTGCGCGTCATTTTGGAAATATCGTCGCTATTGTCAGCGCGTCTGCGTGATTCTTCATATTCTCTGTCGGAATACAGTCCGTTCGGGCGGGATGCGCTTTTAGAGAACGGATCATCAAAACCATCGTTTCCGGAACGGCGTCTGCTGTTTCCTGAGCCGGAGGGATAGTTGTCCCATGCGTCCCACGAGTTGTTTTTGTCATCGTTTTTCAAAACACAGCCTCCTTTGCTTTTGTCATTATTTATGCCGATAAATTATTTCGTTTCGATCTGTAAACAATTATATTATATTATAGATTCGCGGTTTTTGCAATAGTTTTTGAACATTATTTATAAAAAATTAATATAAAACCGCCGCGCCAAAAGGCGGTATGTACGAAATGCGCAACGGCAAATACGTACACCGGCTGAAGGCACGGCGGGAAGCTTCTGTCAGGCTATTTGCGGCGGCTGTTGCTGTCGCGTGTATAGCGGGCGTTTGAGTTGGAGCGCGCGCTGCTGCGCTGATTATTTGACGCCTTGCGGTTGGGAGTGCGCTGCACGGATCCGCCCGATGCCATACGCTCGCGCTGAGCGCGTCTGCGCCTCTTGGCGCGCTTTTTTAACCGGTACGCTCTGAATATAAGCAGCAGTATTATAAGGATAAGCGGTATGATAAACAGCGGACTGGAGATCACCTTTCCTATAATACCCAGAACGTGTATAAAAGCGTTTCTTTCAACGTCGTTCGCCGCGAGAAGATTCACCTGATCGATCAATGTCCCGTTATATGAATAGGACACCGTTCCGAGGATGTCGCCCTTTTTGACGGGCGCCTTGATCTCATCGGGCAGGTCTATTATCTGCTCTATGCTGTTTTCCGAATCGTTTGGCAGAAGCGCGCTGACTTCCTTTTCAACGGTAACCGATACCTTTGTGCCGCCCTTCGCTTCTTTTACGTCATGATCCGTAAGAACATCACCCGGCTTTATGACGGACTGGTTTGTGTAATTATTAAAGCCGAACTCAAAGAGCTTCTTTGAGTCGATATAAGAATATGCCTTGTTCTGCTCGTCCTTGTTGTCGCAGCCCATGACAACGGCGATAAGCTCCGTGCCGTCATTCTGCGCGGCTGATACAAGGCAGTATTTTGCATCCGAGGTGTGCCCTGTTTTAATGCCTATAGCCGGCTCGTAGCCGTTATAGGAGGAGCGCGAATTGCCGAGGAACAGGTTGGTATTTACAAGATTTCTTGTTTCGGTATACTTGTTTGTAGGCTCGATGGTGTACTTTTCGGTTGCAACGATCTCGCGGAACTTTTCGTTTTGCATAGCGTATTTCGCAAGCTTTGCCATATCCGAAACGGTGGTGTAGTGGTCAGTGTCCTGTACGCCGCAGGCGTTTGCGAAGTGTGTTCCCGTCATACCGAGATCGGACGCTTTTTTATTCATTCTTTCCGTAAAAGCCTCTATGCTTCCGGCAGCTTCAATTGCCAGCACATTTGCGGCGTCGTTTGCCGACTCGACAAGCATACCGTACATAAGGTCCTCAACGCTCAATTCCTCGTTGGTAAGGATGCCCATATGCGACTCGTCCGTAGCTATATCGGAAAGAGCCGTGTAAGACGCGGTCACCGTCTTTGAAAACGGCATACTCTCGTCCTCAAGAATAAGAATCGCCGTCATTATCTTTGTGGTGCTTGCCGGATACATTCTGTCATCCGCATTTTTTGAATAGAGGACTCTGCCGCTTTTCGCATCGGTGAGGATAGCGGAGGGAGCATATTCTATATTCGGCTCGTCAAGCGATTCGTTTTCCATATAGATAATATTGTCCTTGGCAGGGTCGATAGTCGGAGCCGGGGACGCAGACGGAGCTGCCGAGGGCGCCGCTGTCGCCGAAGGCTTGTTTGTAGCCGAGGACGGCTTTTGAGTAGCCTTGGATGCCGATGCGGTAGGCTTTTGCGTCGCATTTGAGGACGGCTTTTGAGTAGCCTTGGACGTTGATGACGAAGGCTTTTGCGTCGCGGTTGAGGCGGGTTTTTGCGTCGCGGTTGAAGCGGGCTTTTGAGTTGCGGTTGAGGCAGGGGGTTGAGTAACCTGCGAGGCCGACGAGCTGCCCGACTTGGAAGGTACGGGTGTTGCCGCAAATACGCCGGCTGCCGATGAAAGCGTGATTGCCGCACTCAGCAGTACGCCCATAAAAGTTTTTTTATTCATAACGGTAGACATCCTTTCTTTTTACGGAAATAAGCGGTATAAAAACCGTGTTTTCATGCGATAAAACCTGCAGTATATAACTATACAACAGTATTATAGCATATAAATATGCAAATTTCAACACTTTTTTGCAAAAATTTCGTCTGTCAAAAAAGAAAAATGCTACTGCCTTTTATTATCCGCACTCCTCAAAAAGCTGACAGCCTGCCGCTCCGTTTTTCGGGCGCTCCGGCAAATACATCAAAAAGAGCATTGACAAGCCAACAATTGTCAGATATAATTAAGCTATAAGGGTTTAGCAATATTTTGCCGAGCTATAAAATTGACACATTTCCCTATAAAAAAGACCTATTTTTCTGTCGGGGAATACGGTAAAATAAAGATAATGAGGAGGAAAAACTATGATACGAATGGAGATCGCCTGTTTTGTGATACTGGCGTTTGTGGCGATAATTTACTTCTCGGCGGGAG
>CAZCZR010000031.1:0-19870 GCA_964503455.1 uncultured Lachnospiraceae bacterium
CCGTTCATATCCGAATTTGAAATATATTTTTATATAATACCGGCGCCAAATTTTGAAAAAGGGGTTGTATTTTCCGATGAAATAATGTATAATGTTTTGTATAATCGATTACGGTTTTCACAGGAGGATCCATATGAAAATATATAACACGCTGACGCGCGAAAAACAGGAGTTTGTGCCTATAAACAAGGACGAGGTGACCATGTACTCATGCGGCCCGACGGTTTATGATTACTTCCATATAGGAAACGCGCGTCCGTTCATTGTGTTCGACACAATGCGCAGATACCTTGAATACAAGGGGTATAAGGTAAAATTCGTTCAGAACTTTACCGATGTTGACGATAAGATGATAAACCGCGCCAATAAGGAGGGCATTACCGTAAAGGAGCTGGGCGACCGGTTTATAGCGGAGTATTTCAATGATGCCGAAAGGCTCGGCATACATCCCGCGACGGTGCATCCCAAGGCGACCGAAAATATAGACGCGATAATCGATATAATAAAGAGGCTTGAGGACAAGGGCTACGCCTACAATGTTGACGGCGACGTGTACTTTTCAACGAAAAAATTCGCCGAGTACGGCAAGCTGTCAAAGCAGCCGCTGGAGGAGCTTGAAGCGGGGGCGCGAATAGACGTCAGCGACAAAAAGCGCGACCCGATGGACTTCGCCCTGTGGAAAAAGCGCAAGGAGGGCGAGCCTGCGTGGGAAAGTCCGTGGGGCATGGGCAGACCCGGCTGGCACATAGAATGTTCGGCGATGGCGAACAGGTATCTCGGCGAAACGATAGACATACACTCCGGCGGCAAGGATCTTATCTTCCCGCATCACGAGAACGAGATCGCGCAGTCCGAGTGCGCCAACGGCAAACCCTTCGCGCATTACTGGATGCACAACGGCTATATTAACATAGACGGCGAGAAGATGAGCAAATCGAAGGGCAACTTCTTTACGGTGCGCGACATCATGTCGCAGTTCGAGCCTGAGGTGCTGAGGTTTTTCATGCTCTCGGCGCATTACAGAAGTCCCATCAACTTTGAAAGAAAGCTCATGGAATCGGCAAAGTCGGCTGTGGACAGAGTTTACAACTGCATAGACAATCTGAGCTTCCTTTTAAAAAACAGCGAGGACAGACAGCTTAATGAAAAGGAAGAGGAATTTTCAAAGACCGTTGCCGCCTGCCGCGATAAGTTCACGGCGGCTATGGACGATGATTTGAACACCGCCGGCGCCATAGCGGCGATATTCGACATAGTACACGCGGCGAATACCATGCTTTCGCAGTCGGAGCCGAACGCCGAGCGGGCCGTAAGGCAGGCGCTTGATATGATAGCGGAGCTTGGCGGCGTTTTGGGACTGTTTGAAAACAGGAAGGACGACAGCATAGACGCCGAGGTTGAATCGCTTATAGAGCAAAGGAACGCCGCGAGAAAAGCCAAAAACTGGGCGGAGGCGGACGCTATACGCGACAGGCTCAAGGCGATGAATATCGAGCTTAAGGACACGCCGATGGGCGTAAAATGGAGCAGGATACAGTAAACAATGGAATTTGATATAGATGTAAAGAAGCGCTCCGGCGAGTTCGCGCCGTTGGTGCTTGCGTATATAGGCGACGCGGTGTATGAGGTGTACGTCAGGACTCGCGTCATAGCGGAGCATCCCGATATGCCGGCGCATATGCTGCATCGCGAGAGCATAAAGTATGTGAGCGCCAAGGCCCAGGCGGCGAGCGTCCGCGCCATGGAGGAGCTTTTGTCGGAGAAGGAGCTTGCCGTATACAAGCGAGGCAGAAACGCCAAATCCCATACCGTGCCGAAAAACGCGGGTCTTTCGGAATACCGTCACGCGACGGGGTTCGAGGCTTTGGCGGGGTGGCTGTACCTTTCGGGAGAGAACGAAAGGCTTGAGCGGATAATGTGTCTTGCATACGAGTGCGCCCGCGGGGAAAACACTGCCGAAAGGCATTAAAATAAACCATAAATAAGCGGTATTTGCCGCACAGCTGATTTAAGGAGGAACATAAGCGATGGAACAAAAAAGAATCACAGAGCTTTCTATTATCGCGAACAAGGTGCGCAAGAATGCTCTTACAGCCGTGTATAACGCAAAGTCCGGTCATCCGGGCGGATCGCTGAGCATAGCCGATGTGCTTACGCTTTTGTATTTTGAGGTAATGAATGTGGATCCGAAGGATCCGAAAAATCCCGACCGCGACCGTTTCGTGCTGTCAAAGGGACACACGGCTCCGGCGCTTTACGGAACGCTTGCCGAAAGAGGCTTTTTCCCTGTAGAGGACGTGGCGACCTTCAGAAGCATAGGCAGCTATCTTCAGGGGCATCCCGATATGAACAAGGTGCCGGGCGTTGATATGTCCACAGGCTCTCTCGGACAGGGCGTGTCGGCTGCGGGCGGCATGGCGCTTGCGGGAAAGCTTGACGGCAAAAGCTACAGAGTATACTCTGTCCTCGGCGACGGCGAGCTGGAGGAAGGTCAGGTATGGGAGCAGGCGATGTTCGCGGCTCACTATAAGCTTGACAACTTCACTATCTTTATCGACAACAACGGCCTGCAGATAGACGGCGATATAACAAAGGTAATGAACCCCACGCCTATCGATGAAAAGTTCAGGGCATTCGGCTGGCACGTTATCGTGACGGACGCGCATGACTTTGAGAAGCTTTTGGCGGCTGTGGAAGAAGCCAAGGCGACAAAGGGACAGCCCACGGCGGTCATAATGAAGTCCGTAAAGGGAAAGAACGTGTCGTTTATGGAGAACAACCCCGCATGGCACGGCGCGGCTCCCAACAAAGAGCAGTACGATCAGGCAATATCGGAGCTTGACGCGATAATAAAGGAACTGGAGGGTACACTGTAATGAAAAGAGCGACAAGAGAATCATACGGCGCCGCGCTTGCTGAATACGGCGCAAACGAGAACATACTGGTACTGGATGCCGACCTTTCAAAATCGACCAAGACGGAGGTGTTCAAAAAGGCGTACCCGGAGAGGTTTATCAACATGGGTATCGCCGAGGGCAATATGATGTGCGTGGCGGCGGGACTTGCCTCGTGCGGAAAGACCGTGTTCGCGTCAACGTTTGCGATGTTCGCGGCGGGCAGAGCGTTCGAGCAGGTGAGAAACTCCATAGGCTACACGGGACTCAACGTAAAGATAGGCGCTACTCACGCGGGTATTTCCGTGGGCGAGGACGGAGCGTCGCACCAGTGCCTTGAGGACATAGCGCTCATGCGTTCGATACCGGGCATGGTGGTACTGAACCCCGCCGATGACGCGGAGGCTATGGCGTGTGTAAAGGCCGCTATAGAGCATGACGGCCCCGTATATATGCGCTTCGGCCGCCTTGCGGTAGAGGACGTCAACGCAGAGGATTATAGGTTTGAGCTTGGCAAGGGCGTACAGCTTGCCGAAGGAAGCGATGTTACGCTTATAGCGACGGGTCTTATGGTGCAGGAGTCCTTAAAGGCGAGGGAGCTGCTTGCGGCTGACGGCATAAGCGCGAGAGTGATAAACATCCACACAATCAAGCCTATTGATGAGGAGATCATCACAAGGGCTTCAAAGGAAACAGGCGCTATAGTGACAGCCGAGGAGCATTACATCATGGGCGGTCTGGGCAGTGCGGTGGCTGAAGCCGTGTGCAAAAACGCTCCGTGCCCCATGAGGATCATAGGCACCGACCGCTTCGGAAAGTCGGGCAAGCCCGCGGAGCTGTTCCGCGAGTACGGTCTTACGGCGGAGAATATAGCCGCGAAGGCCAAGGAAGCTATCGCGCTGAAATAAAAGCATACTGCATGAAACACGAGGGATCAACATGAAAAAGATATTTAAACTGTTTATATTGACGGCGATCGCCGTGTGCTGCGTATGCGGCTGCACGAGGATAAGCCGGACGGATAGCGAGGAGGCCCAGAAGGTTCAGATAGTTACGATTGAGCCGACGGAGCTTATAAGCCTTGACACGGTCAAGGAGCTTACGGGCTACGATATGACGGATGACGGAACAAAGGAGTCGGACGGGGTTAAGAGCGTTTTGTACCGCACGGAGCCTATAGGCGAGGCGGATACGGTAAAGGTAGAGGTGCGCCAGTATTCCGAAACGGTCGCGAAGGAAGAGATCCAGGCGAAGTTTGACGAGATGAGGAGCAAGAGGTCGAGCGCGGAAACGATAGACACTCTCGGCTGCGACGCTTATGTGGCGTATCCGTCGCTGCACTTTTACTGTGACGGTTATCTTGTGACGATAACGGCAGGCTCCGGCTCGGACGATGGTCAAAAAGAGCTTCTTGTGCGTTTTGCGGAGATCGCCGTTGAAAATCTGAGGTCGATGATCTCGGTAAGCTGACAAAAGAATAAAGGAATGTCGGGCGGGAAATATATTCATGCACCGACATTCTTTTGATGCTTTCGCATAAGATAAAAAGCGTGTTTTGGTGATATTCTACATAATAAGGCGGCCGAAAACCGCCGTTATATAAAATATTTAATAAAAATGAAAAAAAGTAGTGACAAGCGAAAAAGTGTGTGTTATAATAGCTCTATGTGAACAATAGGAGTATTTAACTGTCAATTGCGGAGGATTAACGTGAAAAATAAGCTTTGCATACACCTCCTTTCGGGACGGAGTATACACATACGCCGTTGCCCCTTAAGAAGGCAAGCTGCTTGCTTCCTTTCCGCGTTACCGATTTGAGCCGCCCAAAAGGCGGCATGGAGGATTATAATGAAAAAATTAGCGAGAATAATAGCTGCCGGCGTTATGGCCGCAAGCGTTGCGATCAGCTCCGTTTCGGTCGGCGCGGCTGAGATTACATACACAAAGGACGGGGAAACGCTGCCTCTTAAATATGAGGATGGGGATAAAAAGGAAAATTATTTGGAGCTTGACGACAAGCTTATAAATCCCGACAAGCTGAAAAGCGGCGAGGAAACGACAACCGAATTTACAATAAAGAATGACGGCAAGGATATAGTTCTGGTAAGCTTTAGATTTGCTCTTGGCGATGAGGCGAAAAAGGACGCCGCAACCGCTGCCGACGTCTGGAAGCTTATAGACGAGGGAATAGATATAAAGATATACGCGGAGGAAACCGCCGACAGCGAAGCAACGGCTTCTCCAGAGGCTTCCGCATCTCCCGAAGCGGCTCAAACACCGGAGGTTGCCGCCCTCAGTATGGACGCGGGCGACGGCGAAACGGCTCCCGACAGCGAATTGGCTGCTTCTTTGATGCTTCTTTCGCAGGAGAATCCGGTTTCATCGCCTGAGGCTGTTTCATCGGCGGAGCCTGCAGCGGCTCTTGCAGCAGCGCCCACAGCCGCTCCTACAGCGGCTCCTACAGCGACAGCCGCTCCCGCATCGGAGTCTATGAAGCTTGTGTTTGACTC
The DNA here is from genome assembly GCA_964503455.1 of uncultured Lachnospiraceae bacterium. GTDB lineage: Bacteria > Bacillota > Clostridia > UBA1381 > UBA1381 > CAZCZR01. The sequence goes on from CAZCZR010000031.1 coordinate 5,405, forward strand.
TGCGCAAAACAGCGTGGAAAGCAAGGGCAACGAAAAGACAATAGACGCGGCATATCTTCAGCCGGGCGAGGAGAAGAGCTTCGAGATAGTTTATAAGCTGAACAATACGGATGACGAGCATAAGGACGCGGCGGACAAGCTGGCGTCGGGAATAGTTTCGCGCGCAGTCGATAAGAACGAGGTAGGCGAGATCGTAAACGGAGTCGCTCCCACGCCCGCGCCTACGGCAAAGCCAACCGCGGTACCTACGGTAAAGCCGGCGGCTACGGCAAAGCCCACCACAAAGACAACCGCTGCTTCAAAAACCAACCCGAAAACCGGCGATAACGCTCCCATAGGACTTGCGGCGGTCATGGGAATGATGTCGATAGCGGCGATAGCGTATATATACAAAAAAGGCAAGGAAAACTGATCGGTATTTTTCCGAAACGATCGGACGGCTGCCGTGTTAAGAGGATAAAGCTTAACGCGGCGGCTTTTTTTAACCGAGGTGACAGATATGAAAACGAAAAAACATATACGCGCTGTGCTTATCGTGTTTTTCGCGTGTGTTTTAGCCGTGTCGGCAACGATACTGATAAAATATTTTTCCGACAGCCGCCGCGCAAAGAACAGCTTTTCCGAGATACAGGACGTGGCGTCGGACGCTTTGCCCGATGAAAACGGCGGCGAGGAGCAGTATGCCGAAAACGGTATGCTGGCGGGTTATTACGAGCTGTGGAAGCGCAACAGCGACATGGTAGGCTGGATCCGGATAGACGGCACCGTGATAGATTATCCGGTGATGTACAAGGCGGACGACTGGCAGTTTTATATGAAGCACGACTTTGACAAAAACAAGCAGTCGCACGGTCTGCCCTTTGCCGATGTGGAAAGCAATGTGTTCAAGCCAAGCACGAATATAGTGCTTTACGCCCATAATATGCGCGACAAGACTATGTTCGCGGCGCTCCACGGCTATGAGGACAAGGCGTTTTGGGAGGAGCATAGGACGGTTAATTTTGACACGCTTTACCGCAGAGGCACTTACGAGGTCATAGCGGCGCTGGAAACTACGGCAAACGACACCGAGCAAGCCTTTAAATACAATCAGTCCATAGAGATGGACGATCCGGCGGTGTTCAAGGCGTATGTGGATACAGCCAAGCAGCTGGCGTTTTACGATACGGGTGTTTCGGCGGAGCCGGGAGAGGAGCTTTTGACGCTTTCCACCTGCTCCTACGGTCAGAAAAACGGCAGACTTGTTGTCATAGCCAAGCGCCTGTGGACCGAGGAGGAGAAAAAGGCTATGGAGGCAAAAGAGTCGGCGGAGTCTTTGGCGGAGCTTGAGGCGGAGGTCAGGAACGGGCAAAGCGCAAATATTCAGTAGCCGAAAAGATGCCCAAAGATTTTGAAAAAACGGTGCGGAATTTATGAACACATTACAAATATTAAAAACTTTTTACGAAGTTATGAAAAAAGATTTCAGAAAAACATTGACAAACGGAAAAATATAGAGTATAATGGAAATAGTTCGTTGGTAGACACACAAAAGGCAAACGTCCGCGCAAGGCGAAGGCTTTTCGGGGACAGGTTACTGACGGAGAGTACGCGCCGGCGTATTTTCCGAGAAAGGTGGATTTCGACCATTGGTTAAGCAAATCAAAAGGATTGCGGCGGTCATAGCCGCTGCTGCGGCATTCGCGTCATGCGGCGTGTATGCTCAAGCGGCTCAGCTGAGCGATTGGGTTGTATCGGAATATCAAGAGGCAAGCGCAGCGCAGCTTCTTCCGTACTCGATCGTGGCGAACAGCCTGCAGGGGAATATAACCCGTGAACAGTGCTGTGAGCTTGCCGTCAATCTTTACAAGAGACTTACAGATGATGAACTGATAACCCCTTCCGTATCTCCGTTTACGGATGCGGAAAGCGTACCCGTTATGCAGGCGTACTATTACGGAATAGTATCGGGTACATCCGAGACGACATTCAGTCCGGAAAAGCTTGTAACAAGAGAAGAATTTGCAAAAATGCTCATAAACACGCTCAATGTCGCGGAGGTCAGCCTTGATTTCGCGACAGAAGAGACCGCCGCGGTGATAGACAAGTACACCGACGGCTCCACGGTAAGCTATTGGGCGACGGCTCCTCTTGCCACAGCCATTCATTACGGCTTTATGAACGGCATGACGGAGACGACCTTAAATCCTCTTGACTATACGACAAGAGAACAGGCGATAGCAAGCGTAAACAGGGCGTATAATGAATTTAAGCCCGAACAGATCACGATGGATGTTCCGACGGTGACATCGCCATCGGATAACAGCCTAATAGAAGGCGGGGACTTTGTTGTATCGTGGACGCCTATGTCCAACGCGGTACGCTATAGAGTCCTTATCAAAACCGACGACGGAAAATTCGTTCTCACAGATGATACTACAGAGACCTCGATAAATATACTTACAGGCTCGATAAAAAGCGGAGTAAAATATTCCGTTTACATCGCGGGCATAACTGCCGACGAACTATTGGTATTCAGTATGCCCGTAAGCTTTACATACACAGACCCCTCGAAGCCGGTAGCGGTATCAAACGCCAAGGTCGACGCGGTTCTGGATGAAGCTGCCAAGTATTTGGGTGTTCCGTATGTGTACGGAGGATCCACCCCATCGGGATTTGACTGTTCCGGTTTCACGAGCTATGTGTTCAAGAAAAACGGCATAACGCTTTCGCGCTCGTCCAAATCGCAGTACGCGAATGACGGCGTATATGTAAAGAAGAGCGATCTTCAGCCGGGCGACTTAGTATTCTTCGGAACCAACGGCACAGTCGGTCATGTGGGCATTTACGTGGGAGACGGCATGATGATCCATTCGCCGCATACGGGCGATGTGGTCAAGTATACGTCCATTAATTCAAGCTATTACACCAAAAATTACATCGGCGCAAAGAGAGTGCTGCAGTAATAGCCTTAAAAACAGTTTATCAGTCAAGTACGAAAAAAGCGGCTGTCACGCTCATGTGATATGCCGCTTTTTCTGTTGTATATGGGATACTGTGTTTGCCCGATCAATCCTCAAGCATTACGGCTCCCTGCATAGCGGAGGAAACCATCTTGGAGTATCTTCTGAGATAACCCGTCTTTACCTTAGGCTCGTTGGGCGTCCAGCCCTTTTTGCGCGAAGCCATTTCCTCATCGGACACCTTCACGTTCAGTATGCCCTTTTCGATGTCTATCTCTATTATATCGCCGTCTTTTACAAAAGCGATGGGACCGCCTTCCATAGCTTCGGGAGATACATGACCTATAGCGGCGCCGCGTGTCGCGCCGGAGAAACGTCCGTCGGTTATGAGCGCCACATCCTTGTCAAGACCCATGCCGCAGATAGCGGAGGTGGGCGAGAGCATCTCTCTCATTCCGGGGCCGCCCTTTGGACCCTCGTATCTTATAACTACCACATCGCCCTTGACGATCTTTCCCTTATATATAGCGTCGATAGCGTCCTCCTCCGAGTCGAACACTCTTGCGGGGCCTTCATGCCGGAGCATTTCCTTTGCGACGGCGCTTCTCTTTACGACCGAGCCGTCAATGGCAAGATTGCCCTTCAATACGGCTATGCCGCCCGTCTGCGAATAAGGATCGGAGATAGGTCTTATGACATCGTAGTCCTTCACCTCGTGACCCTTTATATTTTCAGCCATTGTCCTGCCTGTTGCGGTAATAATGTCAAGCTTCAGCAGATTCTTCTTTGAAAGCTCGTTCATAACGGCATACACGCCGCCAGCGGCGTACAGATCCTGCACATGATGCTTGCCGGCGGGAGCCAGATGGCACAGATTCGGTGTTTCCGCGCTGATCTCGTTGGCGTAGTCAAGAGTGATCGGCGCCTTTGCCTCGTGCGCGATAGCCGGAAGGTGGAGCATGGAGTTTGTCGAGCAGCCAAGAGCCATATCGACTCTCAAAGCGTTATAGAAAGCGTCGGGAGTCATAATGTCGCGCGGCTTGATGTCCTTTTCCAAAAGCTCCATTATCTTCATGCCGGTTTCTTTTGCAAGACGTATCCTTTCCGAGTAAACAGCCGGTATAGTTCCGTTGCCGGGAAGCGCCATGCCGAGAACCTCCGTCAGACAATTCATCGAGTTGGCGGTAAACATACCGGAGCAGGAACCGCATGAGGGACAAGCCGCGTTTTCAAGATTCAAAAGCTCCTCCTCGTCTATGGTGCCCGCCTTGAAAGCGCCCACGGCCTCGAAGGTGGTGTTCAGGTCGCGGTATTCGCCCTTGTAGTTAAGGGACAGCATAGGACCGCCCGAAACTATGATCGCGGGCTTGTTAAGACGCGCCGCCGCTATAAGCATACCGGGGACGATCTTGTCGCAGTTGGGTATCAGAACGAGGGCGTCGAAGCCGTGAGCCATAGTCATTGCCTCTATGGAGTCGGCTATAAGGTCGCGGGTAACAAGAGAATACTTCATTCCGATATGACCCATCGCGATACCGTCGCACACGCCTATGGACGGGAACTCTATCGGCGTGCCGCCCGCGATGCGTACTCCGGCTTTTACGGCCTCGGCTATTTTGTCAAGGTTTATATGACCGGGGATGATCTCGTTTTTCGAGCTTACCACGCCTATAAGCGGACGCTTTATCTCCTCGTCCGTAAAACCCGCCGCCTTGAAAAGCGAACGGTGCGGCGTTTTTTCCACGCCCTTTTTTACCAAATCACTGTACATAATATTTGACCTCCTAAAGATTATTTTGCAATTTTTTATGCTTTGGCGCCCGCCCTAAAACAGGCTTAAAAGCACCGACCCTTCGGTTAAAACCGACAGAGCGTCTATATTGAAGTATAACGCTGTTTTTACCGCCATAAGAAGTATACAGCTTATCAGAATACCGTTTGCCGCGCCGAGCGCCGCGCCCAAAAGCCGGTTGGCGCTGTTTATCGCCGGAAGCTTCGCCGCGGAGTCGAGCAGCTTGTACGCTATGAAAAACAGCGGACGGATAATGATAAACAGTCCGATAAAGGATATTCCCTTTAAGACCGACGTCGTGACATTCACGGCGACGGCGTCGGCATTGAAAGCCGCGCCCGCGTTTATTGACGTATATATCCTGTCGTATATATCATGGGCAAAAGCGGTGGTGGACAGCCTGTCCGCCACGGGGCGCAGAAGCATACACACGACTAAAACGCAGCCCCACCGCGCAACGGAAAGATACACCGACCTCACAAGTCCGCGCTTTATTCCGATAAGCGTGCATAAAAGCACAATCCCGATCAGTATCAGATCAAAACACATAAAATCATACCTTTATAAATTCAAGACTGTTCCCGTATATGATCAGCACGCCGCCGCTGTCTGTCACTACCAGACCGTGTATATCCATCGACGCGGTAAACTGATGCATTTCATTGGCGTTGATTTTTCCGCATATGACCGAGCGTCCGGCATTGTAAACGAAGTTGGTGCCGTTGACGTCCATATAGTCGGGAATATCCGCCGCTTTTTGCGTAAAGCGCTTCTTGCCCGAGGAGGAGTAGTAGTCGATGACGGCGGAGTTGTTGTCGTCTATGAGTATAAGGCGGTTGCCCGATTCATCGGTGGCGGTATGGACAGGCGTCAGACCGTCGTATGTTATGTCCCAGAGAATACGTCCGCGAGTCGATATGCCCGCGATACGGTTGTCCGAGGTGACGTTCAGAGTTTCGCCGGTGAAATTCAGATCGAATACAACGCTGTCCTCAAATTCCGACGAGAAGTAGCTTTCCGTTTCCTTGGTGCTGAACATAAGCACCGTGGAGATGATCTTGGTATCGGCCTTTAAAAGCGACACTGCCACGCGCCTTGACGAGGCAGATATATCCGCCGAAAGTATTGTGTCGGAGCCGGAATTCCACGCGAATATTTCCTCGCCGCCGCGGTTGTATACGACAACGGCGCCCTTGTAATAATCCTTTTCCTCTATGACTATCACATCGCCGTTTGCCGAAACGTTGGCGGATATGATATTGTTTTTGGTTTCTATAGAGTATATGAGCTTTTCGCGGTTGTAAAGGCACAGCTTGCGGCTGCCCTTGTCGGCAAGCATTATATAGTTGCCCTCCGATTTAAGGATCGGGTTTACTATGACGGTATCCTTTTCCCATACGGTGCCGCTGTCCTCGGAAAGAAAACACAGGTAATTCTGCTTGGCGGCGAGTATGCCGTTTCTGTATTTGCTGTACGAGGCGTCGGCGGCGCCCTCAAAGGGCATTGTGCGGCTGTTTTCGGTCACGGGATCAAAGGTGGGCTGCGCGATGGGAATCTCGGCGCTGTCAGGCTTGAAAAGACTCACCGCGTAATTGCGCCACTCCGCCACCGGCCCTGACTTGATGCTCACAAAATACAGCACCAGCGCGCACAGCGCTATTGACGAAAGCACTATGATTATCCGTATAAGCACAGCGCCGTCGTCATCATCATACTCGTCGTACTCGTCGTATTCGTCATACTCATCGTACTCATCGTCCCCGTCATATTCGTCGGGAAAATATTCGCCGCCATCAGGCACATCCTCGGCAGATTCCTGTCCGGCTGCGGCGAAGCGCTCCGGCACGTCATCGTCATCGGCGCGAGGCGCATCGGCTTCGGATTCGGCTTCGGAGGCGCTTTGCGCATCTTCGTTTTCGCAAACGCCCTCTCCGTCCGCATCGGATTCGGAGGCTTCCGGCTCCGCGGCTTTTGCGGACTCCTCATCGGCGGTATCGTCGGCGAAGTAGTCTATAAAATCATTGTTATCGTTGTTCTCGTTCATTTTATTATCCATATCATTAAAATCAGTAAAAGACCTCAGCCAGAAACAACCCCTGCGGAGGAGCCGTAATACCGGCGCGTGTGCGGTCGCGCGAGGCGATAATGTCAGCCATGTCATCGGGACAGAGCCTGCCCTGACCGGCGAAAACAAGAGTGCCCGCTATGATGCGTACCATATTGTATAAAAACCCGTTCCCCGTTACGGAAACGGTGATAATATCCCCGTCCTTTTCCACATTGAGAGCGTATATCGTGCGCACTGTGGTTTTGACCGTAAAGCCTGCCGAGCAGAAGCCGGCAAAGTCATGCTCGCCCGTAAAAGCCTTTGCCGCTGAGCGCATTTTCTCAACGTCAAGCCGCCCTCTGACCTGCCATGCGTATCTGCGCAAAAACGCGTCGGGGAGATCCGAGTTTAAGATTTTGTATATATACGTTTTGCCCTTCGCGTTTTTTGAAGCGTCAAACTCCGGCGGCATTTCCTCCGCGAAAAGACATACTATATCCGGAGGGAGCTTGGAGTTTATGGCATACGGCAGTCTGCCGCAGGGTATGCGCGTTTGGGAGCGAAAGCTTGCCGGATAGCGCAGAGCGTGAACGCCCGCGTCGGTGCGGCCCGCGCCCTTAAGGGTGATATTTTCGCCCGTTACCGCGCGCACGGCATTTTGCACGGTCTCCTGCACCGTAACGCCGTTTTTCTGTATCTGCCAGCCGTGATACGCCCCGCCGTCATACTGAAGAATTATCTTGAAATTTCTCATAGTATACATTATAGCATACAATATCTTAAATAGCAATTGTTTTTTTGCAAAAATTTTTAGGGGCGCCTTAAAAACCTTCCGGCGCACGTCAAACTGCGCGGCTGATGGCGTATCACGCGTTAAAAAATTGAAGCACGCAAGTATTTACGAGGCTTTTTTACCTTGAATACGGCATTATTTGTATAAATTGTCAAGTACCGTTATGTTTTCGGACACGCCCTTTAGTTAAAAAAACACTTGACGGTTGGCGAAATTTGGTATACAATATAATATAAGCATCAATATGTGCTGCAAACATATCAAAAAAGGAGCAAAGCTATGTGGACAGCCGACAAATGGACGGATTACCGTCTGCTTGACTGCGAGTCGGGCGAAAAGCTGGAATACTGGGGCAGATACCTTCTGCGCCGCCCCGAGCCGCAGGCGGTATGGCGGGGAAGAACCTCCGCAATGTGGGAAAAGGCGGACGCATGGTATCACCGCTCCCCAAAGGGCGGCGGCAGCTGGGAATATATAAAAAAGCTGCCGGATAAATGGAATATAAAATACAAGGACCTCACCTTTGTGATAAAGCCGATGGGCTTCAAGCATACGGGACTGTTTCCCGAACAGGCGGTCAACTGGGACTGGTTTTCGGCTGTTATAAAAAGAGCAAGGGCGGCTCGCCCCGAAAGACCTGTGCGTATACTCAATCTGTTCGCCTACACCGGCGGAGCCACGGCTGCGGCGCTTGCGGCGGGAGCGGAGGTATGCCACGTGGACGCGTCAAAGGGCATGGTCGCTCAGGCAAAGGAAAACGTCCTTGCGTCGGGACTTTCGGACAGGCCCGTAAGATATATAGTCGATGATGTGAAAAAATTCGTCGCCCGCGAGGGCAGGCGCGCCAGACAGTACGACGCCGTTATAATGGATCCGCCGTCTTACGGAAGAGGCCCTTCCGGAGAGCTTTGGAAGATCGAGGACGAGCTGTATCCTCTCATTGAGGACTGCATGAAAATACTTTCCAAAAAACCGCTTTTCTTTCTGATAAATTCCTACACAACAGGGCTTTCGCCCGCGATAATGAAAATAATAACGGAACGGACGCTGACAGCGCGTTTCGGCGGAAGCGCCGAGTGCGATGAGATAGGCATACCCGTCTCGGACTCCGATCTTGTTTTGCCGTGCGGAATATCCGCGAGGTGGATGAGCGGGGACGCGATCCGGTTTCTTTCAGGGTACGGAGAGGATTAACAATGATACTTACCGAGCATTTATCATACGTTTACACGGAGGAGGACGGGGAAAGCGAACGTCCGGAGGTCAAGTCCGACGTGGTTTTGGACGACATCAGCCTGCATATAGAAAAAGGCTCGTTTACAGCCGTTCTCGGCTGCAACGGCAGCGGCAAATCGACGCTTGCCAAGCATTTCAACGCGATACTCCTGCCGTCGGGCGGAAAGGTGTACGTCAAGGGTATGGACACCGCCGATGAGGAGCATATTTATGATATACGTTCAGCGGCGGGAATGGTGTTTCAGAACCCCGACAACCAAATGGTCGCCGCCGTGGTGGAGGACGAGATAGCCTTCGCGCCGGAAAATCTGGGGGTGGAGCCGTCGGAGATACGCCGCCGCGTTGACAGATGCCTTGAAATAGTCGGCATGACGAAGTACGCCGAAGCGTCTCCGGCGCAGCTTTCGGGCGGACAGAAGCAGAGAGTGGCTATAGCGGGGGTGCTTGCGATGGAGCCGGAGTGCATAGTGCTTGACGAGCCTACGGCAATGCTTGATCCGGAGGGACGCGCCGAGGTCATAAAAACAATAAAAATGCTCAACAAGACCCGCGGCATGACGGTTGTGCTTATCACTCATTACATGGACGAGGCTGCCATGGCGGACAGGGTAATCGTTATGGATAAAGGCAGAATACGCATAGATTCCACGCCGGGAGATGTGTTCAGGAACGTTGAGTTTATCAAAAGCATCGGACTGGACGTGCCGCAGGTGACGGAGCTTTGCTATGAGCTGAGAAAACAGGGCGTGGACATACGCGACGATGTGCTGACCGTGGAGGAATGTACAAGCGAGCTTGAGCGTTTGCTTGGGAGGGTGAAGCGATGATAAAAGCGGAGAATGTAAGCTACGTATATCAGCAGGGAATGCCAAATGAGCGCACAGCTCTCACCGATGTGAACCTTGAAATACCCGACGGAGCCTTCTGCGCCTTTATAGGTCACACCGGCAGCGGCAAATCCACTCTTATTCAGCATTTCAACGCGCTTATAAAGCCGACGTCGGGCAGGATATTTATAGACGGCATAGACGTTACCGCGCCGTCGGCGGATTTGAAGCTTATAAGGCGGACTGTGGGACTGGTGTTCCAGTACCCGGAGCATCAGCTGTTTGAGGAAACGGTTTACAAGGATATTGCCTACGGCCCGTCCAACATGGGACTTTCCGAGGAAGAAATCAGAAAAAGAGTGTATACCTCGCTGGCGCTGGTCGGTCTTAAGGAGAAATATCTTGAACGCTCGCCCTTTGAGCTTTCCGGCGGACAGAAAAGGAGAGTCGCTATAGCAGGCGTGCTTGCGATGAGTCCCAAGGTGCTGATTCTTGACGAGCCTACGGCGGGACTTGATCCGAAGGGAAGGGACGATATTCTTTCCATGCTCAAGCGTCTGCACGGGAAAAGAGAAGATATGACGGTGATCTTTGTGTCCCACTCAATGGAGGACGTCGCGGAAACCGCCGAAATGGTAGTCGTAATGAATGAGGGACGCGTTGCCATGACGGGAAGCGTAGCGGAGGTGTTCTCGCATGGGGAGGAGCTTAAAAGCATGGGGCTGAATGTGCCAGAGGTCACAAGAGTGACGGACAATCTGAGAGCCGACGGATTCGCCGTACCCGAACACGTATACACCGTCGAATACGCCGCGAAGCATCTGGCGCGCATGATAAACGGCGCGCGGGAGCCGGAAAGGAATTGACTGCCATGTTTAAGAATATTATAATAGGTCAGTACATTTACGGGACTTCCGCGCTGCATAAAATGGACGCGCGCGTAAAGATAATACTGACGCTTGCGTTTATAGTGGCGCTGTTTATGCTTGACAGCATATGGGCATACGCCGTTGTGACGGTATTCGTGGCGGCGGTCATGATAATGAGCAGGGTGCCTGTAAGGTTTATTCTGCGCGGACTGAAGCCTATGGCGATGATACTGGCGTTTACGGCGGTATTCAATCTGTTCCTCACGCCGGGAGAACGCATCTGGGGAGCGGATATAGGCTCGTGGACGATTCAGATCACAAAAGAGGGCGTATATGCGGGAGCGCTTATGCTGATAAGGCTTATGTATCTTGTAACAATGTCGTCCATGCTGACGCTTACAACCGCGCCGCTGATGCTCACCGACGGCATAGAACGCCTTTTAAAGCCGCTTGAGATTATAAAAGTCCCCGCGCACGAGATAGCCATGATGATGTCCATAGCGCTTCGGTTCATACCGACGCTTGCCGAGGAAACGGATAAGATAATCAAGGCACAGACGGCGAGGGGAGCCGATTTTGAGTCGGGCAATATTTTAAAAAGAGCCAAGGCAATGGTGCCTTTGCTGGTGCCGCTGTTTATAAGCGCGTTTCGCCGCGCCGACGAGCTTGCGACGGCTATGGAGGCGCGCTGCTACCGAGGAGGCAAAAACCGCACAAAGATGAAGCAGTGCAGGATAAGCGCGGTTGATATAAAGGGAATAGCCGTATTCACAGCCGTATGCGCACTGGCGTTTTCTCTGGAATACATAATATAAAACCGAATTTAAGAAAGGAAGCGTTTCATAACGCGTTGGTGATGAAATGTCTGAAGAAATATCACTTGCAAGGCAAACGAAAGAGGAATTGAAGCAAATAGCGATAGGACTCGGAATAGAAAAAATATACGCGCTTAAAAAAGACGAGCTTATAGCGCGCATTAACGAGGTGCGGGAAAAAAACAGGGAAGAGGAGAGCAAAAAGAAGCAGGCGCCGAAACGCGAGCGCCCCGCAGACGTTATCGAGGTTACGGGAGTGCTTGACGTTATGCAGGACGGGTTCGGCTTTTTGAGAATGGAAAACTACAGCTCCTCCGATAAGGATATATATGTCGCGCCGACACAGATACGCCGTTTCGGATTAAAGACGGGCGATGAGATCACCGGCGACGCGCGCCCGACACAGGAAACCGACAGATACGCGCCGCTGCTGTTTATAAAGAAGATAAACGGCGATCCCATTGACGGCGCTTTAAGACGCCGCCCCTTTGAGAAGCTCACGCCCATATATCCGACCGAAAAGCTCACGCTCGACACGGGCGAACGCAAAAACAGAGCGGCGCGTCTTATAGATATAATCGCGCCCATAGGCAAGGGTCAGCGCGGAATGATAGTAGCGCCGCCCAAAGCCGGAAAAACCACCATCATAAAGCAGATCGCCCGCTCGATACGCGAAAACTACCCCGATGTAAAGCTGATAGTGCTGCTTATTGACGAGCGTCCGGAGGAGGTCACGGACATGAAGCGCTCCATTGACGGGGACGTTATATATTCGACCTTCGATCAGACGCCGGAAAATCACTGCAAGGTATCGGAAATAGTGCTTGAGAGGGCGAAGCGTCTGGTGGAGCAGAAAAAGGATGTTGTGGTGCTGCTTGACTCCATAACGCGTCTTGCCAGAGCGTACAATCTGACGGTGACGCCGACGGGAAGAACGCTTTCGGGCGGTCTTGATCCGGACGCGCTCATAGCGCCGAAAAAATTCTTTGGCGCGGCGAGAAATATAGAGGAGGGCGGAAGCCTTACCGTAATAGCGACGGCTCTTGTCGAAACAGGCAGCCGTATGGATGACGTTATCTTCGAGGAATTTAAGGGTACCGGCAATATGGAGCTGAAGCTTGACCGCGCACTGCAGGAAAGACGTATCTTCCCGGCGATAGATATGCTCCGTTCGGGTACGCGCCGCGAGGAGGATCTGCTCACAAAGGAGGAGCTTGACACAGCTTACATCCTGCGCCGCGAGTCCAAGCAGGGCGCGGACAATACGCTTAATATTCTGCGCATCCTCGCAGCCACCGCCGATAACGGGGAATTTGTAAAAACGATCCTTTCAAAGGCGGGCAAAAGCAAGCAATAAAAATTCAAAGCAAAAATTTAAAACGCAACACAAAAAAACCGCGGCTGCGATATGCGGATGCCGCGGCTTTTTCATGCCCGTTATGAATTGTATTTTTCTATCATCATCCTGTCCAGCTCGCCTTGTTCGGGGTTGGCGGAGTAGAGGTCGTTTTCCGAATCGGACGGATCGGGGCGGCGGCGCTCCTCGCGGTAGCGGCGGTCGTCCTCCTCTGCCTCGGCTATGGTGAATATGCCCTGACTGTGCCAGCGGCGCAGGATTTTATCCATATACGCGAAGGACAGCTTGTTTATTTGAAGTATGCAGTACTCATACGCAAGCGCCACCATATCCTCTTTCATGTTGAGATCCTCGCGCCACGCGCGCAGAAATTCCTCCTCCTTGGGAACCAGCTTTCTGTCCGTTATGCCCATTATCTTTTTGAGCGATGACGAGTAGGCGTTCGAGTCGGACTTGTAGGAGGTATATTTCACAGCGTCCTCGACGGTGTTAATGCCGCGCCCGTGCCATTCTATGGCGACTTTTTCAATGAACGGCATATTGCTTTTCCCCTCGCCCAGACAGTATTCTATTATCATAAGTATAATCTCCGGCTTTAAGCCAAGCCCGTCATAAAACCAGTAAAGCGTTTGAGTGTCGTTGGAGTTGAGAGTCCTTCCGAGCATTTTCTGCGCCATTGTTATCATATCGGAGAGATCCTTGTTTCGGTGGAGATTCGCCGAAACCTCTCCCGTGGTATATGACTTCTTGACCGCCGAAGGCTCGCCCACCGTATCCATAAAGGAAAACGGCTCCTTTACCGCGCCTGACGCGGCGGGCAGAGCATTAAAGGAATAGTTTGTTCCGTCGTATGAAAGAGCGCCGGCTTTTCTGAAATATTCCAAGGCGTTTACAACGTCGCTTTCGATCAGATTGAGCGCCGTAGCTATGGAGCGCGTGTCGGCGGGTCTTTGGGCGGAGGCTGACGCGAGGGCATACAGATACACCTTGACGTACGCTCCGTTTGCCGAAGGCATTATATCGGTAATAAAAGTCTCCGGAACGCTTACAAAACGGTTTTTTATAATAAATTCAGCCATTGATGCTTCACCTCGTATAAAAATGCAAAAATTTTCTAAAAAAACGCGCTGTGCCTATTGACATACCGCTTGATTTGTGATATTATAATAAAATGTATTATAGTCTGAAAAAATAAGGGGATCGGATCCTTTTAATCCCGTCCGTCATATGAAGTATAACACAGATCGGCGGAAAAATCAAGTGCTTATTGATATTTTTTTATTAACAGACCCGATTTATGTATTGACAGGCTATATTGAAGAAAAATCACGCACAACAAATTTTTTAATGAGGTGATCAGCTAAATGGTGCACGCAGAAAATGCAGGCAAGAACATCCGCTTGAATTACGCAAAGATCAAGGAGCCTCTGGAGATGCCGAATCTTATAGAGGTGCAGAAGAACTCGTACAAGTGGTTTTTGGAGGAGGGTTTAAGAGAGGTATTCCGCGATATTTCTCCGATAACCGACCATTCGGGCAATCTGTGTCTGGAATTTTACGATTACAGACTGGAATACACGCCGAAGTACTCCGTCGAGGAATGTAAGGAAAGAGACGCGAAGTACGCGGCTCCGCTGCGCGTAAGCGTAAGGCTTATAAACAATGAAACGGGCGAGATAAAGGAGCAGGAGATCTTTATGGGCGATTTCCCGCTTATGACCGAGCAGGGCACCTTTATCATAAACGGCGCGGAGCGTGTCATCGTCAGTCAGCTGGTGCGTTCGCCGG
>CAZCZR010000032.1:0-11198 GCA_964503455.1 uncultured Lachnospiraceae bacterium
CAGCACCATGATGACTAGCAGCGCGCCTATAATAAAAATATTGTTGTCCATAATTGCTCCTTAATTTTTTATATTTTTGTGCGGATAAGCTTACAAGCTCATATCCTCTCCCAAAAGCTCCAGCAGACGCTCAAGATCATCGCCGCCGTAAAATTCCAGCTCTATGCGGCCCTTGCGCGCGCCGGAGATTATTTTGACCTTAGTCCCGAAACGCTCGGAAAGACCTGCCTGAAGCCGTTCCAGCTGTATCTGATATGCCTTGTTCCCGCTTTCTTTGTCCGCGGACGGCTTTTTGGGGCGGTTTTTGAACCTTTTTGCAAGCTGCTCCGACTGACGGACATTAAGCCCGTCGGCGATGATCTTCTGCGCAAGCTCATGCCTTAGCTGCGGATCCTCCACCGACAAAAGCGCTCTTGCGTGACCGCTTGTAAGCTCGCCGTTTACGAGAAATTCCCGTATTTCCTCATCAAGCGTTAAAAGCCGCATTGTATTTGCCACGGCGCTGCGCGACTTTCCGAGCCGCTTTGCCACGCCGTCCTGCGTCATGCCGAAATCCTCCATTAAAGCCTTGTACCCGGCGGCCTCCTCGATAGGGTTTAAGTCCTCTCTTTGAAGGTTTTCTATCAGCGCGGCGGCAGCCGACTGCTCATCGCTGTAATCCCTGATTACGGCGGGTATTGTTTTAAGTCCGGCGGCCTTGGCGGCTCTCCAACGGCGCTCTCCCGCAACTATTGTGTAGCCGATGTCGTTCTTCCTTACGATTATCGGCTGAATAACGCCGTTTTCCTTTATCGACTCCGCAAGCGTCTGTATGCTTTGCTCGTCAAAATACCGCCTCGGCTGTTTTCGGTTCGGCTCTATCTCGAAGAGCTTCAGCTCCGACGCTTCACGCGAAGGCTGTGCCGGCGAGCTCGGATTTTCCTCCGACGCGTCCGCTTTCGCGAGAGGATCCGCCTCCGGCAAAAGAGAGCTTAACCCTCTGCCGAGACCCTTGCCTTTTTTCATATGATTCACCTCCCGTCGTTTTCGTTTATGACCTCTCTCGCAAGCTCCACATACGCTTTCGCTCCCTTTGAGGTCACATCGTATTTTATTATCGGCTCGCCGAAGCTCGGAGCCTCGGAAAGCCTGATATTTCTCGGTATAACGGTTTTATAGACCTTGCTTGGGAAGAATTTTTTCACCTCGTCAAGCACCTGTATCGACAGGTTTGTCCTGCCGTCGTACATCGTGGCGAGAACGCCCTCGATCTCTATCGCCGGATTGGTTGTCTTTTTTATGGCTCTCACCGACGCGATAAGCTGACTCAACCCCTCCAGAGCGTAATACTCGCACTGTATAGGTATAATTATCGAATCGGCGGCAGTGAGAATGTTTACCGTAAGCATCCCAAGCGACGGAGGCGAGTCTATAAGTATGAAATCATATTTCCCGCGAAGCCTGTCTGTTATCTTTTTTAAGAAATATTCCCTGTTATCCTCATACGCAAGCTCTATTTCCGCTCCGGACAGATCCTGCGACGAGGGAAGCACGTAAAGGTTTTTATACCTTGTCGCGATAATCGCGTCCTCCGTTACGCTCTCATCCGCGAGAGCGCTGTAGACCGAATATGTATAACCCTTTTCGATGCCGAGGCCGCTCGTGGAATTTCCTTGAGGGTCCGAGTCTATCAGCAGCACGCTTTTGCCCAGATAAGCCAGACACGCCGCCAGATTTACCGACGTGGTAGTCTTTCCGACCCCGCCCTTTTGGTTAGTCACGGCAATAACCCTTGTTTTACCCAAACGATCACCCCTTTCAACAATATATATTATAACATATATAAAAAAAATTACAATACTTTTGCGGCAAAAAACTGAAAATGTTTCACGTGAAACATTCCGGTGCGTTTAAAAATCCGAGGGAGATCGGCAATCTGGCAGGCGTGGGAGAGCATGAAAATACCCATATATTTCCATGTGCGATTATGTATTATGCGGTATAAATTGAGTATTATAATAAATATATGCTTTGCATCTGATCTGACGGAGGAACGAATGAAGGCTTTTGATAAAATAAAAAATTTCTTCTTATATAATACGGAGGACAGCGGATTTAAGCTGAAAGAGAACGCTTCCGCGGCGGCGTATGCCTGCGGCGGGGAGCGCGGGAGGGCGGAAACGCCCGCCATATCGGGGGATATTGAAAAGAACTATGCTTACATGAAGGAGCGTTTTTCCTATCCTGAAAACAACGACATAGTTATAAAGCGGTTTGAAATGGCGCGCGGCACAAGGTGCTTTTGTATGTTTATCGACGGCATGGTCAAGACCGATCACGTCAATAACGGCATTATCAGACCGATGCAGGAGCTGACGCTGCTTGATGAGGAATACCGCGTTGACGAGAGCATTATGAAACGGTTCATCAGCCATGCTCAGGCGGAGGCGCTTATTGATCTTGACTCGGTGTGCGAGGAGATCAATTTCGGTTCGGCGGCTGTGTTCGTGGACGGGCTTGAGATGTGCTTTTCCATGGATGTGCGCGGCTGGGAACACCGCGGCATAGACAAGCCGGAAAAGGAGCAGTCCATTTACGGTCCGCAGGAGGCGTTCGGGGAAATGCTTCGCGCAAATTCCGCGCTTATAAGAAAGATCGTCAAGACCGAAAAGCTCATATGCGAAGCCGTCAAGATAGGTGATGTAAGCAAGACGCGCGGCGTTTTAATGTACATCAGGGACGTGGCGAACGATTCCCTTATAAACGAGATCCGCCGCAGGATCAACGGCATTTCCATGGATTACGTTATCGCCATAGAGGACGTTGCTTTGATGATTGAGGAAAGCAGCTACACCGTCACAAACCGCATCTTTACCACCGAGCGTCCGGACAGAGCAGCCAGAGCGCTTACGCGCGGCAAGGCGGTGCTGCTTTTAAACGGCAGTCCCAACGCGCTTGTGCTGCCGACTACCGCGCTTGAGATGATGTCCTCGCCGTCGGACACGTACATGAGGGTGGATTTTGCGAATATGGCGCGGCTGATACGGTTTGCGGCGTGCTTTTTCTCGTGTTTGCTGCCGGGAATGTACCTTGCGGCGACGCTTTTTCACCAGGAGATGATCCCGACGTATCTGCTGTATTCGATTAGCGCGGCAAGGGAGAATGTGCCGTTTTCAAGCTTTATAGAGCTTATACTGATGGATTTTGCCTTTGAGATGATACGCGAGGCGGGACTTCGGATGCCGGCGGCTATAGGCTCGACGCTGAGCATCGTGGGCGGACTTATACTCGGTCAGGCGGCTGTGGACGCGAAGATCGTCAGTCCGATAACCATAATTATTATAGCGGTCACCGGCATAGGCTCGTTTGCCGTGACGGATTACTCGCTCGGGTGGAGCTTTCGGATATTGAGGATAATGTTTATATTGCTTGGATCCGCGCTGGGATTTTTCGGGATAGCGCTTGGAATAGCGGTTTACGCGCTGTATGTGGCGAATATGAGGAGCTTCGGCGTGCCGTTTTTGCCGGAGAGGTTTTTTATAAGCAGAGGCAGAGCCGAGAGCGCCGCCGTTGTAAGTCCTTTATGGAGGTCTGAAAAACGCCCGAAATTTCTCGCGCCGAAGAATGAGCGTCTTGAGCCGAGGATAAGCCGCAAATGGCGGCGCGGCAAGAGGTAGGATATGTCACGGAAAGAACTTATATACATTACCGTAAACGCGGTCATGCTTAAAATGATGATGGTATATCCGCGCTTTATCGCCGAGAACAGCGGCTGCGCGGCGTGGATGACGTGTATAATTGCGACGCCGGCGGCTCTGGCGCTTGCGTTATGCGGCGGGGATTTCCTTTGCGGCGGAAAATGCGTGCCAGATCTTGCGGGAAACGGCGGCGTGAGAATAGCATCGGGAACGCTTCTTACGGCGGCGCTTAGTGCCAATCTGATAAACACGGCTTGCTTTTTCCCTATATCGGTAAAGACCGTCATGCTGCAGTTTTCCGATATAAATCTGATAATCGCGGCGCTGACGGCTGCCGTTTTAACAGCGTCATACGCGGGCATAAAAGCGGCTGCGCGCATACACACGATATTTATGCCCATTGCGGCGGCTATAATCGCGGCGGCATCGCTTCTGCTGTTCAAGCCGGCGAATTTTAACAATATTACGCCGCTGCTCGGCGAGGGCGCGAGAAAGGTATTCCTTGACGGACTGTTTTTCGTGTCGCTGTTTAACGATATAATCGTGTTAAACGTCCTCGCCTCAAGGTGCGAAAGCAAAGCCGAGGCGAGAAGCGCGCTTTTTCGGGGAATTATTATCAGCGGCGCGCTCGCGGCGGCGTTTATGATAATGTACGCCATGGTGTACCCGTACCCCGTTGTGAAAAACAATATTCTGCCGATGTATTCGCTAAGCAAGAATATGCGCTTCGGCACGTATTTCGGACGTTTTGAGGCGCTGTTCGAGTTTATAATAACGCTGCTTTTTGTGCTGTATGCCTGCGTGTACGTAAACGCCATAGCCGAAACGGTGCAAAAGACCTTCTGTCTGAAATGCCGCAACATAATAATCACGCTGACAGTCGCGGGATTGTGCGTCTTTTTGGCGCTTGCGGATTCCGAGGCGCTGCTTGTGAAGCTGAGCCGCAGACTGTATCTTGCCGCGCTGGGCGCGTGGGCGGCGCTTTCGGCGGCGTATGCCGTAATGAAAAAAGCGGAGAAAAAGAGAAACCGGTAAAATTGTTTCACGTGAAACAATCCGGAGCCGGCGCACTTTGATTTGCAACCTGTAATTTCTGTCTGCCGGCTGTTTTAAGGAGAATGTCATGAAAACACATCGTATTATAGCCTTGTCCGCCGCGGCCGTTATATCCGCCGCCGCGCTGTCATCGTGTTCGGGATCGGACGAGCCTAACGAAATCGCCTATGTGGTGGGACTGGGCGTGGATAAGGGCGAGGGTGATGATTATTCGGTCACGATACAGTTTGCGAAGCCGAATCAGATAAGCGGCGGCGCTTCGGGGGAAGGCGGCAAGGGCGGCGACGTCACCGACACGCTTACGATCGGGGCGCCTAACATATATTCCGCCGTGGACGCGGCGAATCAGATCATCAGCAAAAAATTCTCCCTTGCGCATACAAAGCTTATCGTTTTTTCGGAGGAGATCGCCCGCGAGGGCATCGGCGGGATCATAGAGAGTCTTGTGCGCAGCGAGGAGGTGCGTCCGGACGCGTATCTGGCGGTGAGCCTTACCGACGCGAAGGATTATCTTAACAATGTTAAGCCGCTTATGGAGGTCAACCCCGCGATGTATTACCGGCTGGTGTTTGAGGACAGTGAAAATTCCGGCATGGTAAAGAGCGTCATGCAGGATTTTTACCTTGTAAACGAGGGCGGCATAACGGATGTTGCTCTGCCGCTTACAAATGTCGCCTCTGGCTCGGACAGCGGCGAAAGCTCCGGCGCGGAAGCTTCGGGCGGATCGGGCGAGGGATCGGACGGCATGGGTATGACGGAGCCTTCGGGCGGGGGCGAAAGCTCCGGCGGGAGCGATACCGAAGCCTCGGACGCCGGCGGCAGCCGAGAAAAAAGCGCCTCCAAAAAACAAAGCGCTCCCGTCAACGAAGGAGCCTTTGAGTACCGCATCCGCGACTACCGCGCCGGCGAGATCGCCGAATCCAAAACCAACAAGGGCGAAACGGCGGGAATGGCGGTATTTTCCGGCGACAAGATGATCGCCGAGGCGGGACTGATCGAGTGCAAGCTTTTGAATCTGATAAAGGGCGAATTTAGGCGCGGCTACCTCACGTACCAAGGCGATGAGGACGAAGCGCCGGTGACGGTAAGAATTGAGCAAAAACGCAGACCGTCGGTCAAGGTCAATCTTTCGGGCGGCACGCCGAGGGTAAAATACACGCTGTGGCTTGAGGGCAGCGCCGGAAGCCTGTCGGGACGGTATATCGGCGCGGAAAACCTGAGCCGCCTGCGCGAGAGGATAATCGCCGACACAGAGGAAGCGCTCGATAATTTTTTGAACAAGACCGCCCGCGATTACCGCGCGGACATCGCCGGCACGGGCAATTTTATAAAAAGCCGTTTTTTGGATTACAATTCCTTCGGAAGGTATGACTGGCAAAAAAAGCTTGAGGAGTGTGAGTATGAAACGGAGGTGCGGTTTGAATTTGAATAAAACTCGCAGCTTTTAAACGGTAAGCAATTACCGGCAAGGGAGGCGGCGGTATGCAAAATCGCCGTTTCACAGCCGCCGCGCGGATCGCTCTATTCTTCGGGTATCGCCCGAAGCTCCGCCTTGACCTCCCTGCTTATGCGATTTGACTCGCAGGCTTTGCGGACTGCCATTTTATGCGTCTGCGGGTCAAGACGATGTCCGGATATGTATTTCACCGCGTCATCGTACCGTTTCGCGAGAGCTGTTGCGAAATACCATGCCGCCATCATTTTTACATAGTATTCGTCCGAGCGCACCGCGGCGACCGCTTCGAGATATTCCGGCTTGTAATTTTCATCGAGGTACAGCTTCATTAAAAGTCCTATGGCAAAACGCACCGTATACGGCTTGGAGCTGCTTATCCAGCGCTTTATATACGGCAAAAGCTCCTGCGGATGCTTTTTAAATTCGCGCGGGAGGAACATATCGCAGGTTGCCCAGTTGTCAATATACGGCAAAAAATTCTCTGTTAGAGCGGCCGCCTCGGCAAAACCGCGTGTCGGCTCGATCACAAACGCGTGAAGATTGTTTTCCTCATAGTACTTGTGCGGAAGCGCCGCAAGGAAATCCGAGGCTTCGGGCGTTTTTGAGAATTTCTTTGCGAATGTGCGCAGAACGGGCGTTCTTACGCCAATGACCGTGTCCGGATCGACCGTAGGCATCAGGCGCTGATGAAATTCCTTATATTCGGGATCCGCCATATCAAAAAGCGTTTTCTGTAATTCTGTCATAGACTGCTCCTTTCGTTTTTCAGCCGTGTATTCTCATTCGGGCAGGCAGGCGGTTTTTACCTATGCCGCCGGAGGCTTTTACCCAGCCTATCGGGAAATCCCCCGCGCATACGGCGCACCAGCCGGAAGCTTCGCACCCGATAACATCACCCGTAAGATACTTAAAAAGTCCGCTGTCATATGGCTCAAAGCGGATGGTGCTGCGTATATCCCCGCGTCCGAGAGCCGACGCAAGCGCCCACGACGGCTCGAACCGGTTCTTTTTACAGACTCCCAGCTCCTGCCCGCCGCGCACCGTCTTTATGCCGTCGGTGTTTATATCCGGCACAAGATAGAGATGCTCTCCGAAAAGCGCGAACGCGCCGTCCGTGTGAGTGTTCAGATACTTTTCCTCAAAGCCGCGCCATAGCTTTACGGCGTCCGAAACGGGGTCTTGCTTCGAGGCGGGTTTTTTCTTTTTGGGTTTTGCTTCGGAGGGCATAGGCGATGTGTTTTGGGTGCCGCCCTTTTTGAAAAGCGCCGCGAAATGCCCCTCGCCGCCATGCCTGTGGGGATATATCCGCCGCGTGTTTTCGATGCCGGCGGTATGGGGCGCAAGGGCGCCGATCCCCGGCGAAAGCATGGAAAGCGCCGGCATAGGCTCGATGGTAACATCGTATGTGTCCGCCATATGCGCGGCGACAAGCTCGTTTTCGTATTTTGAGAAGGTGCAGGTGGAATAGAGAAGGTACCCGCCCGGCTTCAGCATTTCGTATGCCGACGCAAGGATGCTTTTTTGCCGCTCGCCGCACGAGATCGAGTGTTCAAGGCTCCATTCCTCCAATGCCTGCGGCTCCTTTCTGAACATCCCCTCGCCGGAGCATGGCGCGTCAACGATGATTTTGTCAAAAAAGCACGGATATTTCGCGGCAAGCCGCTGCGGCCGCTCGTTTGTCACCACGGCGTTTTTAACGCCCATGCGGGCGATATTGTCCGCAAGCACCGCCGCGCGCTTAGGCACAATCTCGTTCGCGACAAGCAGGCCCTTGCCCGCAAGCTTCGCCGCTGCCTGCGTCGCCTTTCCTCCGGGAGCCGCGCACAGATCGAGTACAGTATCTCCGGGTTCTATGCCGAGTCCTTCAACGGCGCACATCGCCGAAGGCTCCTGAAAATAAAAAAGCCCGCATATATGATAGGGGTGATTGCCGCCCGGAGCGGAGTCCGCAGCATAATAGCCGTCGGGACACCACGGCACCTGCTCTCCGGATATTATCCCCGCGGCTGAAAGCGCGTCAAAAGCGCCGGATTTCAATGTGTTGACCCGTATGCCCCGATGCGCGCCCGTGCCGGCGCAGGCGCTGAAAAACTCCGCCGCCTCGCCGCCGAGCTGCTCGCGCATAAGATTTATAAATTCTTTGGGTAATTTTATATCCATGTTATTTACTTTCTGCGGAATTTTTTGTATTTTCTTACCGTATCTATGATCACCAGCGCGACAAACACCGCACTGAGGACCGCTAAAAATATTATCCTGCCTGTATTCATTTTCGCTCCTTGATATAATGACCGATCATCGCATGATTACGCGTTAAGCAGCGCGCCGAGCCTGTCCGCCGCGTCCGCAAATTCCTCAAAGGACAGGGTTTCGCCCCTGCGTTTCGGATCTATGCCGATCGAGGTCAAAGCATCGTTTATTACGCTTTTTTCGAGGCCGAAGCCTGAGGAAAGACAGTTTGAAAGAGTCTTTCTTCTTTGGGAGAACGCCGCCCTTACCGTGCGGAAAAACAGCTCCTTGTCCGCGACCCTCGCCGGAGGACGCCCCCTAAGACGCATACGCACCACAGCCGAATCCACCTTCGGCGCGGGGACAAAGCATCCGGCGCTAACCGTTGTCACGATCTCGCAGTCGGCATAATAGCGGCAAAACACGCTTACAGCGCCGTAATCCTTTTTGCCGGGAGCCGCCGCAAGCCTGTCGGCGACTTCCTTTTGCACCATTACCGTTATATTGTCGGCGGGAAGCTCCGACTCCAGAAGCCTTGTTATGACCGGCGTGGTGATATAGTAGGGCAGATTTGCGGCAACGCTTATCTTCCCTTGGAACTCCTCCCTGACAAGCTCCGCCAGATCGGTTTTCATAACATCGGCGTTTATTATTTTCACATTGTCAAATTCCGCCAGAGTGTAATCAAGCACCGGCAGAAGCGTCGGGTCGATTTCAAGCGCGACGACTTTATCCGCGCGTTTCGCAAGCTCCGCCGTAAGCACGCCGAAGCCAGGCCCGATCTCAAGCGCGCCGCCGTTTATTTCGGCTGCGTCGGCTATCCGTTCAAGGACGTCGGACGAGGTTAAAAAATTCTGTCCGAAGCTCTTGCTGAACCTAAACCCGAAACGCTCCTGCAGCGAACGTATGGTTTTTATTGAAGTCAGATCCATATTATCCTCCGTAACGCGGAAAAGAAGCTGTCCGCAGACGTGTCCGCCCGCGTGCTTTTTTGCGTTAAACTATCAGACATTCGCCCGTCATTTCTTTAGGCTGTTCAACGTTCATCAGCTTAAGCATCGTCGGACACAGATCGCACAGACGTCCGGGCTTGAGCTTCACATTTCCGGCGCCGGCGAGTATCATCGGCACGGGATTGGTGGTGTGAGCCGTAAACGGAGCCTTTGTCACGGGATCGATAAGACAGTCCGCGTTGCCGTGATCCGCCGTGATTATAACCTTGCCGCCCTTTGCGAGAACCGCCTCCGTGACTTTGCCGACACATTCGTCAACCGCCTCGACAGCCTTTACGGCGGCTTCGAATACTCCTGTGTGTCCCACCATATCGCAGTTCGCGAAGTTGAGGATTATAACATCGAACTTGTCCGCGGCGATCTCCTTTAATACGGCGTCCGTCACCTCGTAAGCGCTCATCTCCGGCTTAAGATCAAAGGTAGGCACATCGGGCGACTTGATAAGGATTCTGTCCTCGCCGGGGAATTGGCGTTCCTCGCCGCCGTTGAAGAAGAAGGTCACATGGGCGTACTTCTGTGTTTCGGCTATTCTCAGCTGTGTCATGCCGAGCTTGCTCACGTATTCGCCGAATGTCATATGGAGCTGTTCGGGCGGATACGCCACGGTAACGTTAGGCATGGAAGCGTCATACTGCGCCATGCAGACATAGCTTACGGGGAAGTATTTTCTTTCAAAGCCGTCAAAATCGGGATCGACAAACGTTCTTGTTATCTGACGCGCGCGGTCGGGGCGGAAGTTGATGTTGATAATGCTGTCGCCTTCCTCTATCATGCCCGATCTATCTACGACTGTCGGGATTATGAACTCGTCGGTAACGCCGTTTTCGTAGGAATGTTTTATAGCCTCGACGGGGTCGCTTTCCTGTATGCCCTCGCCGAATACCATAGCCTTATAAGCCTTCTCCACTCTGTCCCACGCGTTGTCGCGGTCCATGGCGTAGTATCTGCCGCTTATAGTGGCAACCTTGCCGACGCCTGTTTCCTGTGTTTTTGCGACAAGCTCCTCCATAAAGCCGGCGCCTGAGGTCGGTGGTACGTCGCGCCCGTCATGGAAGGTATGGATATAAACATTCTCAACGCCGAGCTTTTTTGCCATGGCAAGCAGTCCGTAAAGATGCCCGTTGTGCGAATGAACGCCGCCGTTTGACAAAAGACCGATAAAATGAAGCTTTTTGCCGTTCTTTTTTGCCGAAAGCATAGCGTTTTCGAGTACCTTGTTTGAATAGATCGCGCCGCTTTCAATATCCTTGGAAATTTTGACAAGCATCTGATACACTATTCTGCCGGCGCCGATGTTGGTGTGGCCCACCTCGGAGTTGCCCATCTGACCGTCGGGCAGACCGACGTCCAGTCCGCTTGCCGAAAGCTGCGTGTTCGGATATTCGGCAAAATATTTATCTAAATTGGGTTTCTTTGCAGCCGCTATGGCGTTGCCCTCGGTTGACGGATTCAGTCCGTAGCCGTCCATAATAAGCAGCGCAACAGGTGATTTTGACATAAATATCATCCTTTCGTTTTATGAGATAATTTTAATAAATTCCCTTGAAAAAAGGGGTGCCCGTGATATAATACAGGAGCAAGGCGGTTTTGCCGTTTCGGATATTATAAAGGAAATGCGAAAAGAGAACTTTCCGCCCGATCGGCTGTCCGGTTATCCTTATTCGGTATTATACCACATTTTCTCTTTAATTGCAAGCATATAATAAAAAATCCCTTTACAAGATAGAAAGCCGTGATATGATAAAAACATCAGGGCGGCTGCTTTTT
>CAZCZR010000032.1:11298-19235 GCA_964503455.1 uncultured Lachnospiraceae bacterium
AAAATCAATCAAAGTCCCCGCCGCCTAAGCTTATATAACATCCTTTCGCGGCGGGGTTTTATGAAATTAACTCACTTTTTTTCTATGAAATGCCCAATTTTCCGTTAAAAATTTATCAGTATCAACCAAAACACCCCTCAAGGCCGTCAAATTGAAATAAATAAATTGACAACAGAGGCTTTTATTTGATATAATAAAGTATAATGGAAATTATATGCGTTTGACCACTCCGGGTATCCGCGGAGGGAAAAAGGAGGAATAATATGCAGCAGGAATTTGATTTTGCGCCCGTTGACGAGATCCTTGAGCGTTTTGGCAGCGAGCAGAGAAATCTTATCACAATATTGCAAAGCATTCAGGCGGAGTACAGGTATCTGCCTGTTGAGGTACTGGAGTACGTGGCTGAAAAGATGAAGGTCAGCATGGCGAAGATATATTCGGTGGCGACCTTTTACGAGAACTTTTCTCTTGAGCCGAAGGGCAGGTACGTTATAAAAATGTGCGACGGCACGGCGTGTCACGTAAGAAAATCGGTGCCTATACTCGAAAGGGTCAGAGCGGAGCTGGGCTTGTCCGAGTCAAAGGCAACCACCGACGATATGATGTTCACAGTCGAAACGGTGTCGTGTCTGGGCGCGTGCGGTCTTGCGCCGGTAATGACGTTAAACGATAAGGTATACCCGTCCATGACGCCGGACAAGGCTGTCGATATTATTGACGGGATAAGAAAGGAGCGGGTGTTATGAGATTGAGTTCCGCTTTGGAGCTTGAGGCTTTGAGAGAGAGCTGCCGCAGGGCGCTGGAGCTTCAGAAGGTGAAAGTGCTTGTATGCGCGGGTACTGGATGCGTGGCGGGCGGCAGCCTTGACATATACCGCCGGCTTATAGAGCTTGCCGAGGAAAAGGGTCTTGACGTGCATATCGAGCTTGACTTTGAGGAAAAGCACGGCCACGGCATCGGCATAAAGAAAAGCGGCTGCAACGGCTTCTGCGAAATGGGACCGCTTGTAAAGATCGAGCCTTACGGCTATCTGTATCTCAAGGTGAAGGTCTCCGACTGCGAGGAGATCGTGGAAAAGACGATAATGAACGGCGAGCCTGTGGAAAGGCTTTTCTACAGTCAGGACGGAGTGGTATACCCCAAGCAGTTTGACATACCTTTTTATAAAAAGCAGACAAGGATCGTGCTTGACGAGTGCGGTCAGATCGACGCGGATCTTATAGACGAGTACATAGCCTACGGCGGCTACAGCGCCGTGAAAAAGGCGCTGTTTGACATGAACCCCGAGGAAATATGCCGCACGATAGAGCGCTCGGCGCTTCGCGGCAGAGGCGGCGGCGGATATCCGGCGGGCAAAAAATGGAGTCAGGTGCGTTCGCAGGAGGAAACCGAAAGATACGTCGTGTGCAACGGCGACGAGGGCGATCCCGGCGCGTTTATGGACAGAAGCATTATGGAGGGCAACCCTCACAGAATGATTGAGGGCATGATAATAGCCGGCATCGCGACAGAGGCGCACAACGGCTACATATACGTCAGAGCGGAGTACCCGCTGGCGGTGGAGCGTCTGAAAAACGCTATTGCCCAGGCGGAGGAGCGCGGTCTTTTGGGCGAAAACATACTCGGATCAGGCTTTGACTTTTTTGTGCATATCAATCAGGGCGCGGGAGCTTTCGTATGCGGCGAGGGCAGCGCGCTTACGGCTTCCATTGAAGGCGAGCGCGGAATGCCCAGAGTAAAGCCGCCCAGAACCGTCGAACACGGTCTGTTCGCGAAGCCTACCGTGCTTAACAATGTGGAAACCTACGCGAATGTGCCTCTTATCATTGACAGGGGTGTTGAATGGTACCGCTCGATCGGAACGGAAACAAGTCCCGGCACAAAAGCCTTTGCCATTACGGGAAACGTAAACAATACCGGACTTATCGAGGTGCCTATGGGAACCACGCTAAGAGAGGTGGTATTCGATATAGGCGGCGGCATTAAGGGCGGCAAGAAATTCAAGGCCGTTCAGATAGGCGGACCATCCGGCGGATGCCTCACCTTTGACGAGAAACACCTTGACATGAAGCTTGACTTCGATTCTTTGAAAAAAGTCGGAGCTATGATAGGCTCTGGCGGACTTGTCGTCATGGACGAGAACACCTGCATGGTGGAGGTCGCGCGCTTCTTTATGAACTTTACGCAGAACGAATCCTGCGGAAAATGCGTTCCGTGCCGCGAGGGAACAAAGAGGATGCTTGAGATTCTGGAGCGCATAGTGGCGGGAGAAGGCGTCTTGGAGGATTTGGACCTTTTGGAGGAGATCGCGCAAACCGTGTCAAAGACGGCGCTGTGCGGCTTGGGAAAGACCGCCGCGAACCCTGTGCTTTCCACGCTGGAATTTTTCCGCGATGAGTATATCGCTCACGTAGTGGACAAGAAATGTCCCGCCGGAGCGTGTCAGGCGCTTAAGACCTTCAGGATAAACGCCGATAAATGCCGGGGATGCTCGCTTTGTTCGAGAAAATGTCCCGTCGGGGCGATAAGCGGCGTTGTGAAAAGTCCGTTCGTGATAGACTCGTCGAAGTGCATCAAGTGCGGCGCCTGCAAGGAAACGTGTAAATTCGGCGCTGTAGAGGAGGTCTGAGCATGGAATATATGTACGTTGATGAAATGAAAGTCCCCATCGAGGGAGAAAAAAATATACTTGAAATCGTAAGAAAAGCCGGTATAGAGCTGCCGACATTTTGTTACTATTCGGAGCTTTCGACCTACGGCGCGTGCCGTATGTGCGTTGTCGAGAACGAAAGGGGCGGCATAGAGGCTGCCTGCTCGACGCTGCCGCGTCCGGGCATGAGAATCAAAACCAATACCCCCGCGCTTCATAAGCACCGTTCGATGATACTTGAGCTGCTGCTTGCCGCTCATTGCCGCGACTGCACCACCTGCTCAAAGACCGGAAAGTGCCGTCTGCAGGAGCTTGCGTACAGATTCGGCATACATAACGTGCGTTTCGCCGACCACCGCGAGGAGCAGGAGCTTGACACAAGCTCGGTTAGCCTTGTGCGCAATCCGAACAAGTGTATTCTCTGCGGCGACTGTGTGAGAGTTTGTCAGGAAAAACAGAATGTGGGCGTTCTCGACTTCGCGTTCAGAGGCTCGAAGATGCGCGTAATGCCGGCGTTTAACAGAAAGCTTGCCGAAACGGACTGCGTAAACTGCGGTCAATGCTCGTCCGTATGTCCGACCGGAGCTATAACCGTCAAGGATGAAACCACCAAAATGTGGCATTATATAAACGATCCGTCAAAGTTCGTAGTCGTTCAGATCGCTCCCGCCGTAAGAGTGGGCTTGGGAGATGAGTTCGGCTGCGAGCCGGGCGAGAATATTCTGGGCAAGCTGGTACACGCGCTTAAGATGATGGGTGTTGACAGAGTGTACGACACGTCATTGGGCGCGGATCTGACGGTAGTCGAGGAGGCGCACGAGTTTATGGACAGACTCAGCGACAACGGCCCTCTGCCGATGTTCACGTCCTGCTGCCCCGCGTGGATAAAGTACGCCGAGCAGAAGCATCCGGAGCTTATAAACAGGAACATTTCCTCCTGCCGTTCTCCCATGCAGATGTTCTCGGCTGTGACGAAGGAGTATTTCAGGAATATAGAGCCTGTTGACGGCAAAGAGATCGTAAACGTGGCGATCATGCCGTGTACGGCAAAGAAATATGAGGCGCAGCGCCCCGAGTTTATCAGAAAAGACGGCTCGGAGGAAACGGATCTTGTTCTGACGACACAGGAGATCGCGAGAATGATCCGCAACGCGGGCATCAATTTCAATTCGCTGGGACACGAGTATCTGGACGGCCCGTTCGATATGGGCGGTTCGGGCGCGGGAGTTATCTTCGGCGTTACCGGCGGCGTTTCGGAGGCGGTGCTGAGATACTGCGCTTCAAGAATGTCAATCCATACTATAAGAGCCATATCCGATCTGGGTATCAGGGGCAAAGAAGGTATTAAGGAAGCCGTTTTCAAGATGGGCGGCCTTGATATAAAGCTGTGTGTCGTTCACGGTCTTGCGAACGCAGAGAAGGTCATACAGGGTATAGAAAGCGGCGAGATGCAGTATGATCTGGTAGAGGTCATGGCGTGTCCCGAAGGATGTATCGGCGGCGCGGGTCAGCCGTTTGCGATGCGCTCCGCCCGCGATAAAAGAGCGAAGGGTCTTTACAGCACCGATGACCGCATACAAATCAAGTACGCGTCCAAGAACCCCATGGTTGACTACGCGTATAAGGATATAATCCTTGATAACGCCCATGAGCTGCTCCATGTTCGCTACGGCGAACCGGAGGAGTACGCTGCCGGCGGGGAATACGCCGATTTTGAAATCCCCGCGGAGGAAGAGCCGGAGGACTACGGCGAAGCCGATTTCAGCGCGTTTGAGGGTACGGTAAGATAATAAACACCGAAACGGACAAGGCACAATGGCGGCTTTGTCCGTTTTTGCGCGGCAAGCCTTAGATGATTGCAAAACGCACCCGGCTTATTTAATTGTGTATGGACAAATCGCCGGCGGTGTGGTATAATGTTTTCGGGAGGAATATTCAATGAAGAAAATTATTTGTATTTTATTATCCGCGCTTATGCTGCCGTGTCCCGCCGCGGGAGCTGCGGAGCCGGCGATGTCGGGTATAGACGTGAGCCGTTATCAGGGAGAGATCGACTGGGAAAAAACAGCGGAGGAAATCGGTTTTGCGGTGATCCGCTGCGGCTACGGCAGCGATATTGAAAGTCAGGACGATCCTTTTTGGGAGGATAACGCCCGCGCGTGCGAGGAGCTGGGTATTCCCTACGGCGCGTATCTGTATTCTTATGCGGACACCGTTGAAAAGGCCGAAAGCGAGGCGAATCACGCGCTTCGGCTGTTGGAAGGGCATACGCTTACGTTTCCGGTGTATTACGATATTGAGGACAGTATTCAGGATAAGCTCACCCCGAAAGAGCTTGCCGAAATAGCAAAGACGTTTTGCGCCGTAATACAGGCGGCGGGTTACGAGGCGGGCATATACGCCGACAAAAACCATTGGGAAACGCGCCTGACGGATCCCGCCTTTGATGATCCGTCATGGTACAAATGGGTTGCCCAGTATAGCGATGAGTGTACATACAAGGGAGAATATACCATGTGGCAGTACAGCGGCAGCGCGTCGGTTTCGGGAGTTGAGGGAGATGTTGACGGCGATCTCTGGTACGGCGATGTGCGAAAGGCAAAGCCGTGTCCCGTATTCACGGCGGACATAAGCGGAGGCGGCGCCGTAATAACCAACACCTCCGCCTATGCGCGCAAAGCCTCGGTGATAATAGCGGAATATGAAGCGGACGGCACGTTTAAGGGCAGCCGTATCGTTGAGAGAACGTTCAGCCCAGGGGAAGCATATGAGGTGAAGCTTAACAACGACGAAAGCCGTGTGTTTGTGTGGGACAGCGTTGAAGCCATGACGCCTGCGGAAAGGAAGGACTAAGCCGTGTACGGATATGAAATATTTCACCCGAAGCTTATGAATACGCTGCTGCGCGCGGCGAGGAACGGCACCGCCTCTCACGCGTATATATTTGAAGGCGAGGCGGGACTCGGAAAATCCGAGGCGGCAATGCTTTTTGCCAAGGCTCTTTTATGCTCAAACCGCGAAGCCGCGCCGTGCTGCTCCTGCAAAAGCTGCGCCATGACAGCCGCCCTCACTCATCCGGATATAGTGCGCGTCGCGCCGGAGGACAGGAAAAAAAGCATCGGAGTGAGCGAGATAGAAAAAATGTCCGCCGAAGCGCATATCAAGCCGTTTTACAGCGGAAAAAAGGTATTTATCACAAATGCGGACCTTCTGACCGAGGCGGCGCAGAACAAGCTTTTGAAGCTCATCGAGGAGCCGCCGGAGTATGCGGTGTTCCTGTTTACGGCAACATCTCTTGCGGGAGTGCTTCCGACAACACAGTCGCGCTGCGTGCAGATACACTTCCCTCCCGTGACAGACGATGTTACGGAGGATTACATCAGAAAACGCCACCCGGAGGCGAGTCCCGAAAGCCTTCGCTTTTACGTGCGCTATTCGGCGGGCATACCCAAGCGCGCCGATGAGCTTATTTCGGATGAAGCCTTCGCTTCCCTGCGCGCCGACGCGCTTGCCCGCATAAGTATGCTTTTTTCGAAAAGCATCGCCCACGCTTACAAGATAGCGGACTTTTTCGACAAAAACAAGGACAGCGCCGGCACGATACTCGATATATGGATCTCCTTTGTCCGCGATATGATCGCCGTACAGAACGACGCCGAAAGCTGCATTGTCAACACCGATGTGAGTGCGGCGGTGTCAAAGGCGGCTCATACCGTAAGCTCCCGCATGGCGGTAAAGGCGCTTGAGGAAATGATCGCCGCAAAACGTAAGCTTGACAGATACGTTAATTTGAACGCCGCGGTTATGACATTTGTCCTGAACACCAAAAATGTATCTTTTTTTCATTGAACGCAATATCTGTAAAATTAAGGAAGAATTTGACAAGAAACTATTGACTTTTAGATTTTTTTGTGGTATAATGAGTGTGTAAGGTTAAAAAAACATAATGCTAACAAGGAGGAAATCAAATGAAAGCAACAGGAATTACACGTCCGGTCGATGAAGCGGGAAGAGTGGTTTTACCCAAGGAGCTGCGCAGAGTGATGAATCTCAAGCCGGCGGACAGATTGGAAATTTTTACGGACAACGGCTATATTATGCTGAAAAAGTATGAAACTTCATGCATACTGTGCGGAAGCTCCGATGATGTTATTGAGGTAGACTCAAAATACATCTGCCGCGACTGCGCGGAAAAGATAGTAAAGACGTTATCCGTCGAATAAGCCGGCATACTGTTTTATCAAACTGCCGGACCGATTTTGCGGTTCGTCTTGAATATCGCGCAAACGGCTGTAATATAATCATTTCAAGGAGGACAAAAAAGTATGAATATATTGGTTACGGGCGGCGCCGGTTATATCGGCAGTCATACCTGCGTGGAGCTTTTGAACGCGGGCTATGATATTGTGGTGCTTGACAATCTTTACAATGCCAGCGAAAAGTGTCTGGAGGCTGTAAAGAAGCTGACGGGTAAGGATTTTCCTTTTTACAAGACCGATCTGCTCGACCGCGAGGGTACGGAAAAGGTATTTGCCGAGAACAAGATAGACGCGGTGATCCATTTTGCGGGACTTAAGGCTGTCGGCGAGTCAACGCAAATACCGCTCAGATACTATGATAACAACATCACGGGAACGCTTCATCTCATGGAGGCGATGGAGAAATACGGCTGCAACAACATAGTATTCTCGTCGTCCGCTACGGTATACGGCGACCCTGAAAGAGTTCCCATTGTCGAGTCGGACAATAAGGGCGATAAGATTCTTACCACCAACCCCTACGGTACGACAAAGCTGTTTATCGAAAGGATCATGACTGACGCGCAAAAGGCGAATCCGAAGCTGTCGGTAACGCTTCTGCGCTACTTCAACCCCATAGGCGCTCACAAGAGCGGGATCATGGGCGAGGATCCGAAGGGCATTCCGAACAACCTGCTGCCGTATGTGGCTCAGGTGGCTGTCGGCAAGCTTGAGAAGGTACACGTATTCGGCAATGATTATCCCACGCCCGACGGCACCGGCGTGCGCGATTATATCCATGTTGTGGATCTGGCGATAGGCCATGTAAAGGCGATAGACCATTGCGCGAACAAGGAGGGCGTACATATCTACAACCTCGGCACGGGCAACGGCTACAGCGTTCTTCAGATAATCAAGGCGTTTTCAAGGGCGTGCGGCAAGGAGCTGCCGTATCAGATAGATCCGAGGCGTCCGGGCGATATTGCCGAGTGCTACGCGGATCCGACGAAGGCGAGAGAGGAGCTGGGCTGGACGGCGAAGCGCGGCAT
>CAZCZR010000033.1:0-18230 GCA_964503455.1 uncultured Lachnospiraceae bacterium
TAAATAAATATATAATTGTAAAAAAACTGTGAAAACTTTTTCTTTTTCAAATTCCGATTTGCTCAAAATCTCGGATAAAAATATAAATAAAG
This sequence comes from uncultured Lachnospiraceae bacterium, assembly GCA_964503455.1. Lineage (GTDB taxonomy): Bacteria > Bacillota > Clostridia > UBA1381 > UBA1381 > CAZCZR01. The sequence goes on from CAZCZR010000033.1 coordinate 93, forward strand.
GAAACAAATATAAATATATGCAAGATCAGCGCCGCTCGGCCGATGCCATCGGGGAGAATCCGTCCGATAAAACAGACATCCGACGGAAAATATATAAAAATACACAGTATTGTATGGAATGTATGTTGACTTTTTGTTAATAAGTGATATAATAAAATTAAAGGAAGATGAATACGGAATAAAGGAGGCGGTGCGGTTTGTCGGGAACACTTATAAGAGAGGTGCGCAACATTGCGCTGATAACGGCGGGCTTTGCGGTTGCGCAGCTTCTGATAACGATCCCTGCGGGATATTTCGGTATTCCGGCGGTGACGGGAACGGCGCTTGGATATATAATAGCGCTTGCGAATTTCACGCTTATGGGCATAGTGCTTGAACAGAGCATGACACGGGAAAAGGGCGCGTCGGGATTTATGGGCGTCGGATATATACTGCGTCTTGCCGTAATTGCCGTTGTGATAATATGGGCAATGAAGGCCGATTACATCAATTACGTATGCGCTGTGATACCGCTGCTGTTTCCCCAGGCGGCAATATTTATTATAAACGCGTTTCGAAGACGAAAAGGAAGCGGTGAGAAATGAACGGGCCGAAAATTGTTTTTACAATACCGGTTCTCGGCGGCATAGAGGTAACGGAAAGCATAGTGAATATGTGGATAGTTATGGCGTTTATTACGGCAGTGTCGGCATGGCTTACGCACGGGCTCAAGGTAAGAAATCCGTCAAAAAAGCAGCTTGCGGCAGAAAAGCTGTATATGATGCTTCACGACCTTGTAAAGGACACAATGGGCGAGAGGTATATGCCTTTTATGCCGTATATAGGCACATTGTTTGCCGTATCTATCATAGGCAGCCTGTCCTCGCTGACCGGACTCAGACCGTACACCGGAGATCTCAGTGTTATACTGTCATGGACGATACTTACGTTCCTGATGATACAGATAAACAATATAAAAAGTCACGGCGCGCTCGGCTGGCTGAAATCGTTTACACAGCCGGTGGCGTTTATAACGCCGCTGAATATCATAAGCGAGATAGCCAACCCTATATCCATGACGTTCCGTCATTTCGGCAATATTGCCGCGGGAATAGTCATAACATCGCTTGTATACAGCGGACTTGCGGCGCTCAGCTCGGCGGTGCTTTCATGGATACCGAACAGCTTTATAGCGTCGATACCTATATTCCAGCTCGGACTGCCCGCCGTATTGTCGATATATTTCGACCTGTTTACAAGCTTTTTGCAGGCGTATATCCTGTGTATGCTGACGATGGTGTTCGTCAAGAGCGCGGGTGAGTAGTTTAAGGAAAAATCACAAATAGTAAAGGAGAGATCAATATGGAAAAAGCGATCGTATTGGCTGCGTCGGCTATAGGCGCGGGACTTGCTATGATAGCGGGTGTGGGACCGGGTATAGGTCAGGGATTTGCCGCGGGAAAGGCGGCCGAGGCTGTAGGACGTCAGCCGGAGGCAAAGGGCGCGATCACGTCAACGATGCTTTTCGGCTGCGCCGTTGCGGAGTCAACGGGTATTTACGGACTGGTTGTGGCGCTAATACTGCTGTTTGCGAATCCGCTTATAGGACTTTTGTAAGGAGAGGAAGGAACGGAAATGGAGGAATATTTACCTTTTGTGTCTATCCATACATGGACGGTCATCATGGCATGGGGGAATCTTCTTATTCTGTTTCTGCTTTTGAAGCATTTTCTGTTCAAACCGATAAAGAGGATACTTGACGAGCGGGAAAAGGAAATAGAAAATGTCTACAAAAGCGCCGAGGACGCTGAAAATTCCGCCCGTAACCTTAAAACGGAGTACGAGGCGCGTCTGCAAAGCGCGGACGCGGAGGCCGACGGCATAATAAAAGCCGCTGTTGAAAAGGCGTCGCGCCGTTCGGAGGATATAGTCAGCGAGGCTGACGAAAAAGCAAGGCAGCTTATGGAAAGGTCCCGCCGGCAGATAGAGCGTGACAAGAAGCAGGCTGTGGAGGATGCGCGTGACGATATTGCCGCTATGGCTGTGAGCGCGGCTGAAAAACTGATAGGGAAAAGGCTTGAAGCAGAGGACGACGACAAGATCATTTCGGACATAATTGACAGGATTTAGAGGTGACAGATATGTCTAAGGCGAAACTTTACGGGCAGTCACTGTATACTCTTGCCGAAAAGGAAGGTGCAGCGGATATAATACTTGCCGATTTGAGGGAGATAGAGAGCGTTTTTCGCGAGCATCCCGGCTACATGAAAATACTTGATTCTCCGCGTATGGGCAGGGAAGATCTTATGAACATCCTCAACGAGGATTTTTTCGGCAAAGTACACCGTTATACGCTCAGTTTTTTAAAGTTCCTGAGCGAGCGGCGCATGACGCGTCATATCAGCGAATGTCTTGAGGAGTATGAACGGCTGTACAACGAGAGCCGCAATATATTTGTTGTGGAGGTCACCACGGCAAAGCCCTTGAGCGATGAGCTTGCAAAAAAGCTTGTGGCAAGGCTTGAGTCAAAGACCGGCGGCAGTGTCATACTGAAAAAACATATTGACGAGAGCTGCATAGGCGGTATTATAATCGACACCGGCGGCAAAACAATAGATTCAAGCCTTAAGTCGGAGCTTGCCGGACTTAAGCAGGCTATGACCGGCGGGACTGTTGAAGTAGGAGAGGAAAATGCAGGATCTAAGTAAAGTTATCATTGACCGCATTAAAAATTATGAAAACGTTATAAAGGAAACGGAAACAGGCTATATAATCGAAGTCGGTGACGGTATCGCGCGGATACACGGTCTGGAGAATTGTATGGCGGGCGAGCTTATAGAGCTTGAGGGCGGCGTTATGTCCATGGCGATGAATCTTGAGGAGGACAACGTGAGCGTTATAGTCCTTGGCGAGGATTCGCATATAAAGGAAGGCAGCGCGGCAAAGAGGACGGGAAAGGTCATAAACGTACCCGTCGGCGAGGGGATCATCGGCAGAGTTTTGGACGCTTTGGGACGGCCTATCGACGGAAAGGGCGGCGTGGAAGCCGCTGAATACAGGGCCGTGGAGTCACCGGCATCGGGTATAATAGAAAGAAAATCGGTAAGCGTGCCGCTTCAAACGGGCATCAAGGCGATAGATTCCATGATACCGATCGGCAGAGGACAGCGCGAGCTTATAATAGGCGACCGCCAGACAGGAAAGACCTCTATAGCGATAGATACCATAATCAACCAGAAAAATGCGGACGTTATATGTATTTACGTTGCCATAGGACAGAAACGCTCCACAGTTGCGTCTATAGTCGATACGCTTGAACGGGCGGGAGCTATGGATTACACCATAGTCGTTTCCGCAACCGCATCGGAGCCTCCAGCCATGCTTTATATAGCGCCGTACGCGGGCTGCGCCATGGGCGAGTATTTTATGTACAAGGGCAAGGACGCGCTTATAATCTACGATGATCTTTCAAAACACGCTGTGGCGTACAGGGCGCTGTCGCTTCTTTTAAGACGCTCTCCTGGAAGAGAGGCATATCCGGGCGATGTGTTTTATCTCCATTCAAGGCTGCTTGAAAGAGCGGCGAGACTATCCGATGAGCTTGGCGGCGGTTCCCTTACGGCGCTGCCTATAATAGAAACGCAGGCGGGAGACGTGTCGGCGTACATTCCGACGAATGTCATCTCAATAACCGACGGTCAGATATTTCTTGAAACGGAGCTGTTCCATTCGGGAATAATGCCTGCGGTAAATCCCGGCATAAGCGTGTCGCGTGTCGGTGGAAACGCGCAGATAAAGGCGATGAAGAAGGTCGCCGGCAGCTTGAAGCTGTCGTATTCGCAGTATCGCGAGCTGCAGGCGTTCGCGCAGTTCGGGTCCGATCTCGATAAGGATACGAAGGCGCGTCTTGCGAAGGGAGAGAGAATAGTGGAGGTGCTTAAGCAGGACAGGAACGCGCCTGTAAGGGTAGAGCTTCAGGTGGCGATCATATACGCCGTTGTGAATGATATGCTCGAAGATATTCCGACCGATAAGATACACGAATTTGAACGGGAGCTGTTTTATCATATAGAGAACAAAGCGCCCGATATAATCGGGAACATTTCCCTGACGGGGGATCTTGACAATAATACCGAGGATAAATTAAGGCGCGCCATAGAGGAGTGCAAAAGCGTTTTTAAAGGAGAGTAAGCCATGTCCGCGTCATCGATGAAAGCGATCAAAAACAGAATAAAAAGTATTCGCTCCACGATGCAGATCACAAAAGCCATGGAGCTTGTGGCGACCTCGAAGATGCGCGCGGCCGCGGAGAGGATAGAACATTCCAAGCCGTATTTCAATGTGCTTAGAGAAACGATTGAGGATATAGCCAAGGACAACAATGATTTCTCGTCGGTGTTTACGCGTGTGCGCGAGGGAAAGACGTGCCATATAGTTATCGCCGGCGACAGGGGACTTGCGGGCGGATATAACCACAACCTCTTTAAGTCGCTTAATGTAAAAAGCGGGGATATAATATTTCCCATAGGCAAAAAGGCGGCGGAATATTTCAGCGAAGCGGATATATATACGCAAGCTTACTTAAAGGCGGGGGACATAAAAATATCCGACTGCCGCGCCATGGGTCAGCTGCTTGCAAAAGCGTATAAAAAGGGCGAGTTCACGCGGCTTACGCTGTCGTATACAAGCTTTGTGAACGCGCTTGTGCAGGAGCCGAAAACGGTGAATATGCTGCCCGTATACGTGGAAAACACAAAAGAGGGAAGAAAAAATGTCAGCTGCAGCCTGACAATATATGAGCCTGACGCTGAAACGGCGTTTGATCAGATAATACCTTATTATTTGTCAGGCATGATATACGGCGCGGCTGCGGAATCGGTGGCGTCGGAGCTTTCGGCGAGGAGAAACGCCATGCGATCCGCAACGGATAACGCATCTGAAATGATAGCGGACCTCAACCTTGAATATAACCGTGCGCGTCAGGCGTCGATAACTCAGGAGCTTACCGAGATAATCGCCGGCGCACAAAATTTGTAAAGAAGGATCTGAAGCAATGAAGAATACGGGGAAAATAATTCAGATAATCGGTCCTGTGATCGATGTGCGCTTTGAAAAGGGCAGGCTTCCCGAGCTGCTCAATGCCATAGAAATAAACAATAACGGCAAAAAGCTTATCGCGGAGGCAGCCCAGCATATAGGCAACAATGTGGTGCGCTGTATCTGTATGGGTGCAACGGAGGGACTTGTTCGCGGAGCGGACGCCGTTGATACGGGAGCGGGAATAACCGTTCCCGTGGGGAACAAAACTCTCGGACGTATATTTAACGTTCTGGGCGACGCGGTTGACAATATGCCCGCCCCCGAAACGGAGGAAAGATGGTGTATTCACCGCGAGCCGCCCGCCTACGATCAGCAGGATCCGACAACGGAGATCCTTGAAACGGGAATAAAAGTCGTGGATCTGATAGCGCCGTATGCAAGAGGCGGGAAGATAGGTCTTTTCGGCGGCGCGGGAGTCGGCAAGACTGTGCTTATCATGGAGCTTATCAACAATATAGCCAAGGAACACGGCGGTATAAGCGTGTTTACGGGCGTGGGCGAGAGAACCCGCGAGGGAAACGATCTGTATAATGAGATGAAAGAGTCCGGTGTTCTTGAAAAGACCGCGCTTGTTTACGGTCAGATGAACGAGCCGCCGGGGGCAAGAATGAGAGTCGCGCTTACCGGTCTTACCATGGCGGAATATTTCCGCGATAAACAGCATCAGGACGTGCTTCTGTTCATAGACAACATCTTCCGTTTCACACAGGCCGGTTCGGAGGTATCGGCGCTTATAGGCAGGATCCCGTCAGCGGTGGGGTATCAGCCGACGCTTTCAACGGAGATGGGCGCCTTGCAGGAGAGGATCACCTCCACGAAGAACGGCTCGATAACGTCCATACAGGCGGTTTATGTGCCGGCTGACGACCTTACCGATCCCGCTCCGGCCACGACATTCGCGCATCTTGACGCTACGACAGTGCTTTCGAGAAGAATATCGTCTATGGGAATATATCCCGCAGTAGATCCGCTGGAGTCCGCCTCGCGCATACTTACGCCGGATATTGTGGGCAGGGAGCATTACGAAACGGCGCGCGCGGTGCAGAGAATACTTCAAAGGTATACCGAGCTTCAGGATATAATCGCCATAATGGGTATGGACGAGCTGAGCGAGGAGGATAAGAACACGGTCAACCGCGCGAGAAAAATACAGCGGTTTTTGTCGCAGCCGTTCGCTGTGGCGGAGCAGTTTACCGGCATGAAGGGCAAATACGTGCCTGTCAGGGAAACCGTGCGCGGCTTTAGGGAAATAATCGAAGGCAAATGCGACGATATACCGGAAGCCTGCTTCCTGTTTGCCGGAGGCATTGACGAGGTGAGGGAAAAAGCGGAGCGGCTAAGGGCATAGGTTCGGATAAAAGCGCTCTTATCAGCAGCTTTTCGGAGCTTGATTTTGTAAAAAGGAGTTAGCGATCATGTTTCATTTGCAGATAGTCACGCCCGACGGGCTTATGTATGACGGCGGCGCGCAAAGAATAACGGTACGCACCACCGAGGGCGATGCGGGCATAATGAGCGGTCATGCCGATTATGTAAGTCCGCTGGCTACAGGAGCCGCAAAAATAGTCACGCAAGACGGAACGGAACGCACTGCCGCCTGTTCGGGAGGACTTATAAGCGTCAAGCGCGGCGTAACGCGTCTTGCCGCAGACACTTTTGAATGGGCGGAGGATATAGATGTCGAGCGCGCCAGACGCGCGAAGGAACGCGCCGAAAATACAATATCCCGCGTGTCCGGCTATGAGGAAAGGGCGGCTGAAATAAAACTGAAACGCGCTCTTACAAGAATACGCGTGGGAGAAATGAGATAAGAGAAATGATATAAGGGAAATGAGATAAAACAAACACGAGGCGGCATTGACCGCCCCTTTTTGCGTATTTTATCTTTTTTATAAAAAACTATTGACGTGTTGAGGGAAATTTGTTAAAATAGCTATATAATAAGTATATACGAATACGTATCGGAAAGGATGGAATAAACGTTGAAGAAATTAATGCTTGGCAACGAGGCTGTTGCCAGAGGAGCATATGAAGCGGGAGTCAGGGTAGTATCGTCATATCCGGGCACACCGAGTACGGAGATTACCGAAAACATAGTAAAATATGATGAGATATATGTTGAATGGGCGCCTAATGAAAAGGTGGCGGCGGAAGTTGCGCTCGGAGCGTCTGTAGGCGGAGCAAGGTCGATGTCATGTATGAAGCACGTCGGACTGAATGTTATGGCGGATCCGGTGTTCACAGCAAGCTATACCGGCGTAAACGGCGGCATGGTGCTTTGCGTGGCTGACGATCCGGGGATGCATTCATCACAGAACGAGCAGGATTCGCGCCATTACGCGAAGGCGTCGAAGATACTTATGCTTGAACCGTCGGACAGCGCGGAGTGCAAGGATTTTACGAAGCTTGCGTATGAGCTTTCGGAACAGTATGACACGCCGGTATTTCTGCGCCTTTCCACAAGAGTGTCGCACTCTCAGGGGCTTGTGGAGGAATGTCCGAGAGAGCATGACGAGCTGAAGGATTACGAAAAAAACATACCCAAATATGTTATGATGCCGGGCATGGCTATAAAGCGCCACGTTGTTGTGGAGAACAGGATCGCCGCTTTAAAGGAATACGCGGAAACAACGCCGATCAACACTGTCGAGATGAACGGCTCGGACATAGGCGTTATCACAAGCGGTATATCGTATATGTACGCCAAGGAAGCTTTGGGAGATAAAGTCAACTACTGTAAGCTCGGCATGGTATATCCCATGCCCGAAAACGCCTTGAAGGATTTCGCGTCAAAATGCAAAAAGGTGTACGTTATCGAGGAGCTTGATCCGTTTATCGAGGAGCATTGCAGGGCGATAGGCATAGAGGTCATCGGCAAGGAGGTATTCACGCTTTTGGGCGAGTATACGCCCAACATGATAAGGAAGGCTGTGCTGGACATTGATCCGCCGGAATACAGCGAAGCCGATGAGGTACTCCCCGTAAGACCTCCGGTAATGTGTGCGGGATGCCCTCACAGAGGCACATTCTATGTGCTTAAAAAGCTCGGACTTGTTGTATCAGGCGATATAGGCTGTTATACGCTCGGAGCGGTAGCACCTCTGGCGGCGGTTGACACGACTGTATGTATGGGAGCGTCCGTATCGGCGGCGCACGGCATGGCAAAGGCGAGAGGCGCGGAGTTCAATAAAAAGCTTGTGTCGGTCATAGGCGACTCGACGTTTATACATTCGGGAATAACGGGACTTGTTGACATAGTTTACAACAAGGGAAACAACACCGTCATAATACTCGACAACTCAATCACAGGCATGACCGGTCATCAGGACAATCCAACTACAGGCTACACTATCCGCGGCGAGGAAACAAAGCAGGTAAATCTGCTGACGCTGTGCAAGGCTGTTGGAATAGAACACGTTGTGGTCGCGGATCCGTTTGACGTAAAGAGCTTTGAAAAAGTCGTAAAGGAAGAGGTCGAACGTGAGGAACCGTCGGTCATCATTGCTCAAAGACCGTGCGCTCTGCTTAAAAAGGTGCATTATACCGGCCACTGCAATATCACCGAAAGGTGCAGAAAATGCGGAATGTGCATGAAGCTTGGCTGTCCGGCGATTTCGCGCACCGATGACGGAGCGGTGCATATAGATATAACGCAGTGCAACGGCTGCGGACTTTGCGTGAATGTATGTCCGTTCGGCGCTATTGAGAAGGAGGATTGATACCGATGGATACAATGAAAATAATGATAGTAGGCGTCGGAGGACAGGGAACTCTTCTGGCGAGCCGCATACTTGGTAATGTGGCAATAACAGGCGGCTGCGACGTAAAGGTGTCGGAAGTGCATGGAATGAGTCAGCGCGGCGGTTCCGTTGTTACATATGTAAAATACGGCGACAAGGTGTATTCGCCTATAATAGACAGAGGCGAGGCTGATATAATACTTGCTTTTGAGATGCTCGAAGCATACCGCGCGATGCCGTATCTGAAAAAGGGCGGCAAGATAATAGTCAACACGCAGGAGATCAATCCTATGCCGGTCATAACGGGTGCTATGAGCTATCCCGAAAATATCGGCGGCAAGATCGCCGAAAAGGTCGATCTGACACAGGTCGATGCGCTGTCGCTTGCGCGGGAAGCGGGCAATATAAAGGCGGTCAATGTGGTGCTGATAGGCGTTATGGCGAAGAACACCGATGTGCCTAAGGAAACATGGACAGAGGTCTTAAAAAACACCGTTCCGGCAAAGCTTCTCGATGTGAATCTGAAGGCGTTTGAGCTGGGATATGCTCTGTGATCATGCGTCTTGAACAGGTGTACGGCGGCGGGCTTATGACGGAGCTTAAGGCTTTGTATGAAAGCGCGTTTCCGAAAAATGAAAAAAAGCCGTTTTCCGTGATAGAGAAAACAAGAGAACGCGGAAACGGCGAGATAATGGCTTTTACCAAAGATGACGGCGAGTTTTTGGGTCTTGCGATAACGATACTGTACAGGGACATGGTTCTGCTTGACTATTTTGCCGTAAGGCAGGATATACGCGGCGGCGGAGTCGGTACGGAGGCGTTCGCGATGTTAAAAAGCCGTTATGAGGACAAGAGATTTTTCCTTGAGATAGAAACCACCGAAAAGCCCTCGCAAAACGCCGCCGAGCGTATGCGCAGGAAACGGTTCTATGAGAAAAACGGTATGTCCGCGCAGGATTATTCGGTTTTGCTGTTCGGCGTTGAGATGGAGATAATGACAAACGGCTGCGCTGTGGAATTTCGGGAATATCACGAAATTTTTGAAAAAATCTTCGGCGGCAAGACAGCAAAAAGGGTATGTATGGCAAGGCGAGAGCATAATTTGTAGGATAAGGAAAGGCTGATCGGTCAGTGTTTTCTTAATATATTCAGGTAAAACCGCGCATTTAAGGCGGCGGCTGCAATTGCGGCGGATTGCCGGCGAAAAACAAAGGAGGATGATCAAAATGGCGATTTATCAGCCGGAGATTGAGTGCATGGATCGCGAGTCGATACACGCTCACCAGCTTAAACAGCTGAAATGGCAGGTAAAAAGAGTGTACGAGAATGTAAAGCCGTATCGGGACAGAATGGACGCGGCGGGCGTAAAACCTGAGGATATCCGCGAGCTTTCCGATTTGGCGAAGCTGCCCTTTACCACAAAACAGGATTTGAGAGATTACTATCCGTTTCAGCTGTTCGCTGTACCGAAGAAGGATATTGTGCGTATTCAGGCATCAAGCGGCACCACCGGACAACAGATAGTCGCGGGTTATACCCGAAAGGATCTTGATGACTGGGCGACAGGCTTTGCACGTCAGCTGTATGCGGCGGACGGAGATGAAAATTCGATAGTGCAGGTATCCTACGGCTACGGACTGTTTACAGGAGGTCTCGGCGCTCACGGCGGCGGGGAGAAGATAGGCGCGATGGTAATTCCCACCTCGTCAGGCAACACGGAGCGTCAGATACGCTTTATGTGCGATCTGGGAACCACGCATCTTTGCTGCACACCGTCATATGCCATGTATCTGGGCGAGACTGTAAAGGAAATGGGAGTAAAAGACCGGCTGAAGCTTAAAGCGGGCATATTCGGAGCGGAACCTTGGACCGAAGATATGCGTCATCAAATAGAGGAAGCTCTTGGGATAAAGGCGCATGACGTATACGGTCTGACCGAGGTAATGGGCCCTGGCGTTTCGTATGAGTGCGGCGAGCAGGCGGGTATGCACATATGCGAGGATATGTTTATCCCCGAAATCATAGACCCCGACAGCGGGGAGGTACTGCCGGAAGGCTCCTTCGGGGAGCTGGTATTTACCACTATACTTAAAGAGGGTATGCCCCTTATCCGCTACAGAACGCGCGATCTGTGTACTCTCGATTATTCGCCGTGCGCCTGCGGGAGAACTCATGTGCGCATGAAGAAACCCGCCGGAAGAACAGACGATATGCTTATAATACGCGGCGTGAACGTATTCCCGTCACAGATAGAGGAGGTCCTGCTCAAGATGGGCGAGAAGGTAAGCCCGAACTATCTTATCACGGTAGACCGCGTAAACAATACCGATACGCTGGATATTGACGTGGAGATGAATCCTAACCTTCCCGCGTCCGACGTAAGGTCGATAGAGAATATAGAAAAGGAGATTGTAACACGTTTAAGAAGCACGCTCGGCATCGGAGCGAAAGTGCATCTTGTCAATCCAAAGTCTATCACCAGAAGCGAGGGCAAGGCTAAGCGTGTTATAGATAACAGAAAGCTGCACTGATGCGCTTCGGCAAAGGAGGACAATATGGAATTTATAAAACAGATATCCGTTTTTGTTGAAAACAAGTCGGGCAGGCTGTCGGAAATAGTTACGGCGATAGGAAGCAACGGCATAGATATAAGCGCCATGTCCATTGCCGACACGACGGATTTCGGCATACTGCGCATGATAGTCAACGACCCCGACAAGGCTTGCGCCGTTTTAAAGGAGTCGGGCGTTGCGGTAAAGGTCACGGATGTTATAGCTCTCGGTGTAAATGATGTGCCGGGCGGACTGGCAAAGGAGCTGGAGATTCTTAAAAATGCCGGCGTGGGCATAGATTATATGTACGCTTTCAGAGGAAAGCAGGCTCAGGCTATGATAATTCTCAAGGTGGATGATCCCGAACAGGCTGTGAAGGCTCTTGAGAATACCGACGCCGAAATAGTCGCGCCGGAAAATATATATAATATGTAAATAACAACAGACATTTAAAACCCCCTGCGAAATAATACGCAGAGGGTTTTCCTTTAAGCAAAGCTTATTTTATAAACGCGCCGTATTTTTCGATAAAGCGTTTGTTTACGGCAATGCTTGAGTCGGACACGTTTCCGGCAGAGGCTTTTGCCATATATTCCTCACACTCGGCGCCAAGACCCAGTCCGAATTTGCCGAGGGCGATCAAATGGCAGCAGTGAACATAATTTTTCTTGTTGAGGTCGCTTTCGTATATAAGTAGATCCGGCAGCGAAACGGCAAAGTAGTCTATGCGCACGTTGTCGAATATATGCGCCTCGCCGTAATCAACCAGCTTGTTGAATTTTGACAAAGCCGTATGCTCATCGCCCAGTCTGCGCGAAGCAAGCGCCTGATAGAAGAACATCTCCGGCGGCTGATCGTTGTAGTAAGCGGCGGAGCCGAGATTGTCATCGCCCGTGGCGGCAAGCCGGCAGAAGGCTTCGGATTTTTCCTTGTCAATGCTTTCGTATGCCGCCGCAAGCAGGTAATATATGTCATTGTCTTTTTCGCCTATAAGCTTGCCCTCGCCGAGGTTTTCGGGATATGCCAAAGCCGCTTCAAGATGAGCCGCCGCTCCCGCGTTATCGCCCTTTGCCATAAGCTCCTTCGCAAGCTCCGTATGCGAGATTCTGTACTGTGCAGTTATTTTGCCTTCTCCGCCCTCCCACGGATGAAACTTGTGCGACATCGCGGCTTCAAGCGCTTCGGCGAACAGTCCGTTTAAGTTGAGAAGCGTGACATATTCGGCATACAGATCATCGCGCAGAGTGATAAGCGGCATATTCCGGCGGTAGTTGTCAAGCCTTTCGGCAACGGGGATGTTCAGCGCTTTATACAGAGTATCAAGCTCCATAAACACTCTCGCGTCGGATGTGTCAAGGCTGAAAGCAAGCTCCATGGATTCGCGCGCGGCGGAGATGTTGCCTTGCTTATTGTAGTAAGCCAGCGACAGGTTCCTGTGTACTGTCGGGAAATCAGGCTTCAAAGAGCGCGCCGCTTCCCAGTGAGCGACTGCCGATGAATACTGTTCCTTATCGTACAGAAGGCAGCCGAGGTAGTAGTGCGCCATTGCTCCGTTGTTTTCGGCGACAGCCGATTCAAGCACGAGTATATCGTAGAGCCTGTTGGGGAAGCAGTAAAGGCTTGGGGCGTTTTCCGCCGCCGAAAGCTCCGCCGAAGCATCGCCGCCGAGCTGCTTTTTATAATACGCGCGGTAGTACCAAACCATCGGATCGGACGCGTCCTTGATAAGAGAAAGCACCGAAAGAGCCTCCCGCCATTGACCGCTTTCCGCATAGCTAAGCGACAGCTCTGTATAGTTGTGCGGATCGCCGCGAAGTATTTTCGTAAGCTCCGAAAGAGCATTGTTATCCCCCATGACATACAGCTCATACAAGGCTCCGAAATCAAGCGGATCGACAGATAATGTTTCCTTATCAAGCGCTGCCGCTTCATCGAATCCGCCTGTAAGACGCAGCAGCGATGATTTTAAGCAGCGCGCCTTAGTGTTATGATAATTGCGCCAGATCGACTTGTCGATATATTCAAGCGCTTCTTTATATCTGCCCTCCGAGCAGGAGATAGCGGCAAGCTTATAAAATGCCGCGTCCTGCATAGCGCCGTTCCAGGTGGCTTTGTAGAACTTATCAAACGCCGTCTTTTTGTCGCCGGTCATCTCAAGCGCAAGACCGAGGTTATAAAACGGCTCGCCGTCATATGGGTTGGGGTTTTTCCATGTTGCTTTTTTGATAGCGGCATTAAAGTATTTTATGCTCTTTTCAAACTCGCCGTTTTTATAAAGAAGCTTGCCGTAGCCGTTGTTAAGACGTATATCGGACGGATCGCGTTTGAGACCCTCAATGTAATAAGGCTTGGGGGAATACGTTGCGTGACGGTACTGCTCCAGATGCACAGCGGTGAGATACAGCTCCTCGCAGCTTGCGCAGTCCTCAGGCAGCTTTGCCGCCTGCGCGGGCGAGGGGATTTCTTCGATCTTCTTTTCAAGCGGGGTGTATTCAACCAAAAGCGCGCCGCCGGAGTCGTATACCGAAAGAGTAAGCTCCGTTTCGCATACATCGACCGGCACCTCGCGGGAATACGGCTGCACGGGTGAAAGCAATACGGTATCGCTGATATAGGACTTGCCGTTTGCCTTAAGCGTTATGCGCGCGTTTTCGCGCACAGAGGTGGCGTATGCCTTCACGGAGGCGATGCCGTCTGCAACAGTGAGATTTATCATAGCGTCGGCGGTTGCGTTTTTGACCTCGCCCACAGCCTTGTAAGGCATGAAATACTGCGTGAATCGCCGCTCCTCATAAGGCGCGATATATGAAAAGTCGGGCTGGTTATCGGTGAAAAGTCCCGTCATAAGCTCTATGTAAGGACCGTCCTCGTCGGTAAGATTCCTGTCCCATGCCTTGCCGAAATCACCCGAACCCCATGTCCATTGTTTTTTGCCGGGATTTACATGATGATCCGCAACATGAAGCAGACCCGCGTCAACGGAAAAGTCATAGTTGCCTATGAAATCAAAGTCGGACTTATATGCCATATACGAGGTCGGGACGGGGATATTTTTATACATTGAAATATCAACGCCCTCCGAGTAATCGTATTTATAATATGTGCCGGTAGCAATGGGGAACTTGGACACATCGCGCTTGCCGTGATCCATTACGGCGTGAACGTCCGGCGGGAAGATCGATTTTGTGTAATCGTTTACCGGAACGGCGGGATTTGCCCACCACAAAAACGTCTGAGGCCGTTCGGTCGGGTTGTAAAGCTGACCCGATATTTCTATATACGATTTGCCCGGATACAGCGTAAAGCCCGCCATGCCCTTGGTATGGTACATTTTTTCTATCTCGCTGACCCAGACGGTTTTTGAACCGTCCGCGTTTTCGGTGATTTTCCACTCCACGGGATCGTAGGTGGAGGGGCGGTGATGCTGAGGCCAGTTGAACTCTATGCCGCCAGAGATCCACGGTCCGGCAAGACCTACAAGCGCGGGCTTTATTACATGATTATAGTACACAAAATCATAGCCGTTGGTCTTGTCGGTGGCGCGCTGAATACGTCCGCCAAGCTCCGGCAGCACCATTACCTTAAGGTATTCGTTTTCAAGGAATACGGCGGTGTATTCCTTGTCTGTTTTTACGTCCGAGATGCTCTCGGTCATGGGATGGGGATAAACCTTTCCCGAGCTGCCCTGATATACGCGCTTTTCCAGAAACATCGGATTCTTATCCGCCTCTCCCTCGGCATATGTGGGTATCACAACGGTTTGGGACCATGCCTTTACTGTATCCATAATGAGTTGCTCCTTTCAGATAAAAAGTATTTACAAATTTATTATAACATGATATAATGGATTTGTCATTAAAGTATCAGGACAAAAAATATCAATTTTCGGACATATGCTTTCCGAAACAGTGACGGAGGAAACGAATGAACAAAAACAGCGCCGCAAAACACATTGCGGCAGTCGGACTCCTGACAGCCGCCGCGATAGTGATACATATAGCCGAGGGAGTTGTGCCGCCTGTAATACCGGTGCCGGGGGTGAAGCCGGGTTTTGCGAATATAGTCACGATGGTAACGCTTATGCTTTTAGGAAAAAGGGATGCGTTTGCGGTGACGATGCTCAGGATCACGCTCGGCGCGGTATTTGCGGGGAATATGGCGTCATTTTGCTACAGCGCCGCCGGAGGACTGCTTTCCTTTGCGGTCATGGCGCTGCTTGCGAAGCCGATGAAAAATTATATGTGGGCGGTAAGCGTGATCGCGGGCGCGGCTCACAATATAGGTCAGCTTGCGGTCGCGGCGTTTATGCTTAAATCGGCATACGCGTTTTATTATCTGCCGGCGCTTGTAATATCGGGCATAGCCGCGGGCGCGCTTGTGGGGATAGCTTCCTCGCTTATAGCGGAAAGAATCTCGAAAATTATGACAAGACATTTCTAAGGAGCGGGAAAAATGCAGGGATTTGATGTGATATGCGAAAATATAATAGTGCTTGGACTTGCCATGGCGATAGGATTTGTTGCGGTCAAAACGGGATATATCTCCGAGGAGGTCAAAAACGCGATGTCGAAGGTGGTTGTAAGGATCACGCTGCCGATACTGGTGATGATGTCGCTTACAAAGCTTGAGATGACGCCGGAGCGCGCCGCCGGCTGCGCAGAGGTGTACATAATCAGCATGATCACCGTAGGAGTCATGTATCTTATAGGCATGGCGCTTTCGAGAGCGTTTAAAATGGATAAGCCGCGCAGGGTCGTGTACGAGTGTATGTCCGCTTTCGGAAACGTTATCTTTTTAGGCTATCCCTTGATAGAAGCGATGTACGGAGCCGAAGGACTGCTTTACGCGGCGATATACGCTTTTGCAAACGACTGCTTTGTCTGGACGCTGGGCGTTTATAAGCTCGCGTCAATACGCGACGGCAAGGGAAATGTGAGGAAGAATTTAAAAAACCTCATCAATCCGTCAACGGTCGCTTTTGCGGTATCGCTTGTAATGATGATATTCGGCTGGAGATTTACGGGTATTGCCGAGAGAGTGTTCTCCGGGGTCGGCGGAATAACAACGTATCTTTCGATGCTGTTTATCGGAGGAACGCTTGCAATGGTCGATTTTAGGAGGATATACAAGCAGGTGCCGCTGTTTATGATAGTGGCGGTCAAGATGATAGCGGTGCCGTCGCTCTTGGCGGCGCTGCTTGCAAAGACGGGACTGTCTGAAGTGATACGCGGCGTGATAGTGCTTCAGGCGGCTATGCCGTCGCAGACGGTGCTTACAATGCTGACAACGGAATATAACTGTGATACGGAATTTTCCGCGGAGGGTGTGTTTGTGACCTCTGTGGCGGGACTTGTAACGCTGCCGCTGGTATACCGGATAATGACACTTGTGTAGGGGAGATCTTTAAAGGGGAGCGATTTTAATGAATAACAGAGCTATAACAGCGATGAGCGGAGGGGTGGACAGCTCTGTCGCCGCTTATCTTATGAAGGAAAAGGGATTTGATACAATAGGCGTTACGTTAAGGCTTTTTGACAACGAGGACGCCGGCATAAATGATAAGACGTGCTGCTCGCTTGAGGATGTGGAGGACGCTAAAAGCGTGGCTATGCGTCTGGGCATAAAGCACTATACCTTCAATTTCAGGGATGATTTCGCCGACACTGTCATAGCGCGGTTTATCGATGCCTATGAAAACGGCAGAACGCCCAACCCGTGCATAGACTGCAACCGATTTATAAAATTCCGCCGCCTTATGGAAAGAGCAAAGCAGCTTGATTATGATCATGTGGCGACAGGTCATTACGCCAGAGTGGAGAAATGCGGCGACAGATTTTTGCTCAAAAAGGGCATTGACGCCGACAAGGATCAGAGCTATGTGCTTTATTGTCTTACAAAGGAACAGCTTCGCCATATCATATTGCCCCTCGGCACGCTTGAAAAAAGCGAGGTAAGAGAAATAGCCGAAGCTCAAGGGTTTGTAAACGCGAAAAAACGTGACAGCCAGGATATATGCTTCGTGCCTGACGGCGACTATGCGGGATTTATAGAGCGCTACGCCCAAAAGACGTATCCGTGCGGAGCTTTTACGGATATGGAGGGCAACGTTTTAGGCGAGCATAAGGGAATAATCCGTTACACAATAGGTCAGCGCAAGGGGCTGGGTCTTGCCCTGCCGAAGCCGATGTATGTGTGCCGGACGGATCTTGAGTCGAATACGGTGATTTTGGGCGATAACAGCGATCTTTTTTCGACGGAGCTTGAAGCGGAGGACATTAATCTCACCGCCTGCGATTCCATAGAAACGCCCATACGCGTAAGCGCTAAAATACGCTACAGTCAAAAGGAACAGCCGGCAACTGCGGTGCAGACAGATGAGGACAGGATAAAGGTAGTGTTTGACGAGCCGCAGCGCGCGGTCACGCCGGGTCAGGCAGTGGTGCTGTATGACGGCGATACCGTGATCGGCGGCGGGGTCATTTCCAACGGATAGACAAGCGCGGATCTCGCACATTCCGGCATCCCCATTCCAAAATGAGATTAGACTTGACGCTCCGGCGATAAAATGTAATGGAATATCGTTCTTTCATCCGAATATTTAATTAATGGTATTTTATTGAAGCGAGCGAAAAATAAGGTCAATTAGTTTGCTCGCCAACTCATCCTCCGGAATCAAGTAGTTATTAGAAATCCACCAGAGCAGCATATATGCACAGCCGCCGGCGGTATATACGGATAAAAACTCTATCGGCATAGAATACTCTTTG
>CAZCZR010000034.1:0-17908 GCA_964503455.1 uncultured Lachnospiraceae bacterium
TCACGACCTCCAGCGTGACAGGCTGGCGTTCTAACCAACTGAACTACCGGGCCAAGGCTTCGGATATAATATCCGATATATTAAACAGCGAAAATGCTGTAGTGGTGGGAGTTACAGGGCTCGAACCTGTGACATTCTGCTTGTAAGGCAGACGCTCTCCCAGCTGAGCTAAACTCCCGAATGTATATTAAGCTGACAACGATAGTTATTGTATCATAATTTAGAGTATTTGTCAATACCTTTTTCAAAAATTTACGAAAAATTCAGATTCCCCGCCGTGATTTCCCATGGCGCATATGACAAAGAGCATACCGGTCTTTTGCCATAAAACGCCGGCATTTTACGGCTGCGGTTTTCGCGCTGCGCAAGCGGTTTTCGGGCATATCCGGCTCATAATCGGGCGAGGGATAAGTATATGATTTATTTTTTGCCGTAGAGTGCGCAGGCGGTTTTAAAGCCCCGTTCGCGTTCGGCGAGGGAGCTTTTTGCGTGCGAGCATTTTACGGCAAGACGAACGACAGCTTTGTCGGTAAGAGGGGCGTTTCGGCGGCAGCGTCTGTTTACGGCGCGCTCAAGGCGCTTTTGCAAAAGCTCCGCATAAAGCAGCGCGGCATAAAGCCTGAAAGATTTTAAAATCAGCATCATTATAATAAGTCCTCCGTTAAATATTAAAAAACGCGCCGCTTAAATCTCGGCGGATATATTTATATTGCCCTTATGAGCGTTTCGCAAACGATGAAAAACATAGCGCTGCGGTAAAATCATGGAATAAGACAAAATTTCAAAATTGACGCAATTTGCAATAAACCGCGATTTCCCGCGTAAAAATATAACTCCGTACCCCTTGACAGCGCCGCGCCGATGTGATAAAATACGAACGGAGTAAATCAGACGGTCGCGGCGAAAGCTGAGGAAAGTCCGGGCTTCACAGAGCAGGGATGCCGGATAACGTCCGGCGGAGGCGACTCCAGGGATAGTGCAACAGAAAATATATGCCCGCCACAGGCGCGGCGATTGTGAAAATGTGCGGTAAGAGCGCACAGGGATGATGGTAACTGAATTCCCGTGTAAACCCCATCCGAAGCAACGTTGGGAGCATTTACGTCTGCTCGGCGGCTCCCTTGCACGGCTTGAGCCGTATGGCGACATACGGTCGAGATAGATGACCGTCCGATACAGAACCCGGCTTACAGATTTGCTCCGCCAAAAAGGGTGCCCCGTTTATCGAGGCACCCGATTTTTTTGTATATTACTGTGCGAACTGGCTGTTGTAAAGCTCCGTATAGAAGCCGTTTTTCGCCATAAGCTCCTCATGACTGCCCTGTTCCACGATCTTTCCCTCGCGCATCACAAGAATTATATCCGCCTCGCGCACAGTTGAAAGACGGTGCGCCACGATAAAACCGGTCCTGCCCTTCATAAGACGGGCAAACGCCTGTTGTATGCGTATTTCCGTGCGCGTGTCTATGGAGGATGTCGCCTCATCGAGTATCAGCATCGGCGGCAGACACAGCATGATCCTCGTTATGCACAAAAGCTGCTTCTGCCCCTGTGACAAACCGCCGCCGTCCTCGCCGATTACCGTGTCATAGCCGTCAGGCAGACGGCGGATGAAGCTGTGCGCGTGCGAAGCCTTTGCCGCTTCTGTTATCTCCTCATCCGTCGCGTCCGGCTTTGCAAGAGCGATATTTTCCCTTACGGTACCCGCCTTCAGCCATGTGTCCTGAAGCACCATGCCGTAATTGGAGCGAAGGCTTCTTCGCGTCATCTCCTTTACGGGTATGCCGTCAACGCTTATCGTACCCTTGTCGGTGTCGTAAAAGCGCATAAGAAGATTTATCATGGTGGTTTTGCCGCAGCCGGTGGGTCCGACTATTGCGACTCTCTGCCCCGGTTTCACCGAAAGGTTCAGATTCTCTATAAGCTTTTTGCCGGGCGTGTATGAAAAGCTCACGTCCCTGATGTCCACGCGTCCCTCGGCGTTTGAAAGCTCCGCCG
Organism: uncultured Lachnospiraceae bacterium; assembly: GCA_964503455.1. GTDB lineage: Bacteria > Bacillota > Clostridia > UBA1381 > UBA1381 > CAZCZR01. The sequence goes on from CAZCZR010000034.1 coordinate 1,999, forward strand.
CGTCGGGAGCGTCGGGTATCTCAGGCTCCTCCTCTATAAGCTCAAGCACCCTTGCCGCGCAGGCGAGAGCGTTTTGCAGCTCGGTTATAACGCCGGAGATTTCGTTAAACGGCTTTGTGTACTGGTTGGCATAGCTTAAAAAGCACGATAACATTCCGACCGTAAAGGTCCCCGCGGGCAGAAGTATTACCGCCAGCGCGCCCGAAAGCGCCACCCCCGCGTATACAAGGCTGTTTACAAATCTTGTCGCGGGATTTGTGATAGACGAGAAGAATGTCGCCTTTAAGGAACATTTTTCAAGCCTGCCGTTTATCTCGTCGAAACGTTCCTCTACATTTTTCTGCATGGAGAACGTCTGCACAAGCTTCTGCCCTCCGATCATCTCGTCTATAAGAGAGGTCTGCTCCGCCCTTGTCTGCGACTGGAGCAGAAACATCTTATACGTCCTTGTGGCGATGAACTTCGATACAAACAGCGACACCGGCGTCACCACCACTACCACAAGGGTTATCCACACGTTTATTGACAGCATGAATCCAAGCGTGCCGAGTATGGTTATAACGCCCGTGAAAAGCTGGGTAAAGCCCATTAAAAGTCCGTCGGCAAACTGATCCACATCGGCGATGACGCGGCTCACTGTTTCGCCGCTTTGGTGCGAGTCGTGGTATTTTAAGGGGAGCTTTTCGATTTTTCTGAAGGCTTCCCGTCGGATGTCGCGTATAACATTATAGGTTATTTTGTTGTTGCACACGTTCATTATCCACTGAAGCACTCCCATAACCGCTATTATCACGCCGATGCTTACAAGGTATGACATTATCTTGGCAAAGTCAACGTTCCCCGCTCCGACTATACAGTCTATCGCCCTGCCTATCACAATGGGCACATAAAGCGTCGCCGCAACCGTCGCCGCCGCCAAAAGCACCGACAGAACAAGATACAGCCTGTACGCTTTTATATAATGAAGCACCTTTTTAACGGTGCCGCCCGTTGTTTTGCTTTGGGTTTTGTTTTGGGATTTTTTCACGCCGAAACACCTCCCTGCTGAGAATTATGGATCTCGCGGTATATCTCACAGCTTTTTAAAAGCTCCTCGTGAGTGCCTATGCCGACAGCTTCGCCGTCCTCGATGACGATTATCTTGTCCGCGTTCATTATAGATGAGGTGCGCTGCGAAACTATAAACACTATGGCGTCACCGGTATTTTCGCGTATCGCTTTTCTGAGCCGCGCATCGGTGGCAAAATCCAGAGCCGATGAGCTGTCGTCAAGGATAAGTATCTGCGGCTTTCTGACAAGCGCTCTCGCTATGGTAAGGCGCTGACGCTGTCCGCCGGAAAGGTTTGAGCCTCCCTGAGAAAGCTTCGCCCCAAGTCCGCCCTTAGCCTCCACAACGTCCTCCGCCTGCGCGGTCCTGACGGCGTCCATAAGCTCGCTGTCGTCCGCGTCACGCTTGCCCCATAAAAGATTATCCCGTATGCTGCCCTTGAAAAGCACCGCCTTCTGCGGCACAACGCCTATTAAAGCGCGCAGCTCCTCCGTCGGATAGTCGCGCACGTCCGCGCCGTTTACCTTTACGGAGCCTTTGCTCGCATCGTAAAAGCGCGGTATCAGGTTGACAAGCGAGCTTTTCCCCGCGCCGGTGCCGCCGATAACGCCTATGGTCTCGCCCGCTTCCGCGCGGAAGGATATGTTTGAAAGAGCCTCATCTCCGGCTCCCGGATATTTAAGGGACACGCCGTCAAATTCAACGCTTGTGTCCGTCCGGACGGGGGACGCTTCGGGGGAGAGCATATCGGCGCTCATCGAAAGAACGGCGCTTATTCTGTTTCCGCTTGCCCACGCTTTTGTGACGGTGATTATAAGGTTGGCAAGCTTTACAAGCTCCACCAGTATCTGCGACATATAGTTGTAAAGCGCCACGACCTGACCCTGCGTCAGCGCACCGCTGTTTACCCTGATCGCTCCGACCCATATAAGGGCGATTATGGCGGCGTTCACTATGATGTAAGTGGCGGGACTCATGACGGCGGATATTCCGCCGACCAGCTTCTGAATACGGGTAAGCGCTTCGGTGCGCCTGTCAAACTCCGCTATCTCGCTCTCCTCGCCGCAAAATGCGCGTATTACTCTTGCTCCGTTAATATTTTCTCTCGTGATGCCCAAAACGCTGTCAAGCGCCGACTGCACCTTTTTATAAAGCGGTATGCCCGCAAGCATGACGCCGAATACCACCACGGAAAGCGCGGGTATCGTCACAACAAATATCCAAGCCGCCCTGACGTCCACCGTAAACGCCATTATCATTGCTCCGAACACGATAAACGGCGATCTTAAAAACAATCTCAACACAAGGTTTACTCCCGACTGCACCTGATTGACGTCGCCCGTCATGCGCGTTATCAGGGTGGACAGTCCCGCCTTGTCGAGCTGCGGGAAGGAGAGGGACTGGATCTTTGCAAAAAGCGCGTGGCGCACCTTCGTGCCGAAGCCCGTTGCCGCCTTTGCCGCGAAAAACTGCGCCGTAAGAGAGCTTGCCAGCCCCACTACAGCCAGCGCAAGCAGCAAAAGACACATCCTCACGATATATCCCTTGTCGCCGCTGCCTATGCCGTTGTCTATAATCGCCGCCACGACGAGAGGCACAAACAGCTCAAAAAACGCTTCAAGCATCTTAAACAGCGGCGCGCATATCGATTCGCGCGCGTACCCGCGCAGATATTTCAACAGATACTTCACTTTATTCCGTCTCCTTTGATCTCTTTTCTTTTTTGTATTCCGACGGGGTCTTGCCCGCGTACTTTTTAAAGGCGCGGTAAAACGTCGAGTAATCCGAAAAGCCGCAGCGGGCAAAAACCTCTCCGGCTGCCATGCCGCCGTTTATCATTTCCTGCGCGCTTGTGACGCGGCGGATATTGATGTAGTCCTTGACGGTCATGCCGGTTTCCCGACGGAAGGTGTGGCACAGATAGTACTTGCTGACGTAAAAGTGGCCGGCTATGATTTCAAGCGGTATATCATCGTTCACGTGTTCGTTTATAAAATCCTTGACAGAGGTGATAAGCCGCATTTCGCTGCGCGCCGAGATGATTTCCTCCGGAGGGATCGCGCTTATCTCAACGGTAAGCTGCTTTAAAAGAGTGCGCGTCATGAAATCGCTTGCGGGGGTCTTGTTTTCTATCCTTTCGCGTATGCGCCTGAAATATGCGCCGAGATCGTATTTTGAGGTAAGCTCGGCGGGGACGCGGTTTTTCTTAAAGCACATATCCTCTCTTAAAGCGGCGGTAAGCTCGGCGGGGATCTGCGACATAAGCTCCGGCGAGATCTGCACAAAGTGCCTGCAATACTCCGAGCCGGAGGAAAACGTTATACAATGCTCCTCGCCGGGCGCCGTCACGAAAATATCGCCCGGGTACGCCTTGTAAATGCGCCCCTCCACGATATACGACGCCTCGCCGCTTATAAAGTACAGAAATTCATAATACTTGTGCCTGTGCATATCCAGAAGCGGCGGCGCGCCCCTGACATATGAGTACATATAATCCGCGCAGCGAAATGATGTGTACACTCGGATCACCTCCGGTATTTATTGTATGTATTCATATTGTATCATATAAAAGCAATAAATGCAATGTTTTTTTCGCCGCCGGCGGATCTTTTGCCGGCAATTCCGCTGTGATTTCCGTAAAAAAAGCAGAGCGGATATTAAATCCGCCCTGCAACGGCTCCGGCCGCTTCGCCGAAGCATGGTTTTTATTACTGTTCAACCTTGAGTTCACTGAATCCAAGCGCTCTCTGATCAGGTCCGGGAACGGAGGATGCGGAAGCAAGCTTGATCTGTGAAATGCTTGTGCCTGTAACCTCAACCGTTCCGCTTGCGCCTCCCGCTGTTGTTACAGTAGCCGTTGTGCCGTCGATCTCTATCACAATATCTGTCCATGAATCCTTTGCAACCGCGTCCGCAAGAGCTACTTCGTTTACGTACAGACCGGTCCATGAATAATACATGGTAAGAACCGTGTTACCATCGCTGTCGCAGAAGTTCAAATTCCTCGCCTGACCGCAGGTGTTAGTGCCTGTCCATGCGTTCGACAAGGTGATCTTTGTCGACTTGCTTATATCTATAGTTGTGCCGAGATCATATGTACTCGTTGTGCTTGCAGCCGGGAATACTATGGCTTCCTTGCCGGCGATAGTCATCTTTGTGCCGTCAAAGTTTGTCGTCGCGCTCATCTTCTCATAAAAAGCGTATGAGTAAAGTGTAAGCGTGTATGTCTTTTCAATGCCATTAATCGCTGCCTTTACGGTAACGTTCTTTGTGGCGTTCGCGTCTATGGCAAAGTCCGCGCCTACCGTTACAAGACCGTTCGCGTCAACCGTGATACCCGCCTCATCGCACGACCATGTTGCATCCGCGTTCGTTGCCTTTTCAATCGGTGTACCTGCAGCGTCTGCGGCGTCAATGACACTCAACTGTGCTGTTGATCCCGCTTCAGCCTTTATATTAGCCTTATCAGCCGACAACGCAAAGGTTACAATATCCTCAACGCCCGGTTCCTTTACAAAGTTCGCTACGAGCGAAACATCCTCGCGGATTCTGAACTGATACGGGTTAGCTTCCGATATGAGCTTGCCGTTTTCGTTAAGCCAGCCCATGAATACGTAGCCGTCATTAGCTTCAGCCGTAGCTGTTATTACTGTGTTCATAGCAGCCGATGCGGTCTTTTTATCTCCCGAAGGTATCGGAGTAGCCGTCGGCGCTGCTGTCGGTGCATCTGTCGGTGCATCTGTCGGTTTCACAGCTTCCGCTGTTATAGCCTCGCACAGAGGTATCATTCCGTTAATCGAATCCCACAGCATTATCTTGCTGCCCGCCGATACGGGAACGGATGCCTCGCCGTCAATATCCGTTGTCTTAACGGACTTGAGCGCTCCGTTGTCATAAGCCGCTTCGATGAGTACGCCCTTTACGGACGCGTCTACCTTTACAACTCCGTTGTCATATGTCATAAGGTCAGCCGCCATAAGGTCAGCCGCAAGATTCGCTGCGGAAGCTTCCTCCTCCACAGGCTCGTCTGTGGGAACGGGAGTTGCCGCCGAAATGCTTACAACGCCTCTCACGTCATCGTTTGCCGCTGCCGTCGCGGTATATTCGGGGAGCTTGTTGTCCTTGAGCTGTCCTACCGTCAGGTTTGCGACCTTAACGTCAAACGCTACCTTGCTGCCGCCGAACATAAACTGTGTAAGCTGTGCGGGCGTTACATCAACGTCCGTGGTCTGATAGTTCGTAAGATCTACAGTTACAGGATCGCTGCCGCCTACCGTGATCTCGCCTGTGCCGTAGTCAAGGTCGAGAATGTACTTAACGTGTGTAAATTCAGTAGCCGAAACTGTTCCTGCATCCTGACCCGACGCTGTTACGGCGCCGCTGTCGCCTACCGTAAACAGACTGAGCGATGCCGTGCCGCCCATATTTTTATCATTGTGACCCGTTACAAGATTGTATGTAAGTCCGCCGCCCGAAACAAACTGCATATCCGCCGAGATGACGTATCTGCCCTTTGTTCCTATGGTATCCGCGAGATCCTTCGCAACGTAGAACGAACCTTGATTTGCCGCGCCGTTCTTTGCGCCGTCCGAGGTAATCTCAACGTATTTGAAGCTGTCCGTCTGATTGAGTTTGAGCGTGATGCCCGCGCTTCCTATCTGACCCCAGCCGTTATACTCATTAAGCGAGCTTGTCTCGCCGTCATATTCAGCGCCGTAGTAGTCAAAGTCCTCGTTGCCGTCGCCGTCCTCGTTGAGAAGCAGCTGATTTACAATATCTGTCGGCGTATAGACTGCCGAATAAACCGTGCCGCCATCCGTTACCTTCAAGCCGTCCTCGGTATCGTCAGCCTGCAAAACAACAGCCGTATATGTGTCGCCCTCGTCTATGGTGACGTCCTTGGTGAAGCTTACAATCTCCTGAGAGCCGTAGCCTGTCGAGTTGTCAACCTGATCCTTCGCGTAAATCTTGCCCTTTTCATTTCCGTCGGCGTCATTTACGGTGATAACTATGATACCGTAGGTTGAAAACGTGATTTCGGCTGCGCGGACATTAACCTTTACGCTTGTTACCGCGCCCGTATCGTCAACATCGATGCTCTTTATCTCTACAGGGTACTTTTCATCTGCGGGAACAACATAGATCGGCCATGCGGTACCTCCTACGCCGCCCGCTGTTATCTCTGCGGATACAAGATTAGGCGTTTCGTCCTTGTAGTTGTTTACTATCGGAGCAAGCACAGCCTTCTGGGTTGCATCCTCAACCGCTTTTGAAGCCTTTACAAACTCATATGCAAGATTTTCAGCTCCCTGATCGTTGGGGTGCGTCGTATCCGTGCCGCCGCCCTTAGTTGTCTGGAAGTAGTACTTTATAGCGTTTGCATCGCCGCCGTTGTCTGTAACTATTTTATTGTAAAAATCAAGCGAATACTGATTAAGCTCCACATAAGCTATATCCGTCGCGCCCGCCGCAACCTTCTCGGCAACATACTCCTTGCCCGCGGTTGCGAAGCTGTCAAGCGAATGTTGATAAGCTCCGTCCGAGAAGGTGTTTATTCTCTCGATCGGGCTTACGATTATCAGATTTGCGCCCGCGTCATGACAGGTGTTATAGTACTTGTCAAGATATGATACATAGCCTGTAGCGCCGTCAGTCTTATGGTTATGGCCGTATTCAACATACATATAGTCGCCCGCCTTGATGCGGTTCTTGACCATATTATAGTGGTTGCTGTCGGCAGCGTTCAGACCGCCCTCGCCTTCATTTACCATAGCGTATTCGGACGGGAGATACTTTGTAAGACCCGTACCCACGCCGGTGTAGTTCTGAAGCGGGAAGAACGGAAGATCGCAGTTGCCGTCCGTTACCGTCGAGTCGCCCAGTACCCAGAATACGGGAGCCGTTTCGATTTCCTGTATCTCAAGCGAAGCCAGAGCCGAGTTCTCGCCGAGTACGCAGACATTTACCAGCTCGTCCGCGATAGAACCCGTGGGTGTGGATTTCTCGTAGTATATGGGTGTTGTTCTTACGGTAAACTCAGCGGTCGAGGTTTCTCCCGCCTTTACCGTTCTTTCGGTGAATATAGGGTGCTTTCTCTCCGTATAGAGCGAAATGCTCGCGTCCTTTGTCGGATCGAGAGTCGTTACAGTAGCCTTAACTCTGAAGTACTTCTCATCGCCCGTTTTTAAAGCGAAACGCGTGGGATAGTACTTGTCGCCGGCATTTCCGAAGTCGTCCTCGCCTGTCGAGCCGATGCCGTCATTGGGGGCGCTGCCGCCCGCCTCAAGCTGTATTACCTGACCCTTCTGGTTGCCGAAGCCGTCAAGACGGTTGCCGAGCTTGTAGCTCTCCTCGTCGATACCGATAAAGCCGTAGTCTTTGGTAGTAACATAGTTTCTGTCCGGAGTTACGAGAGTAAATCCGTCCTCCGGCGTTGCTCCCTCGGCGCCGAAGTCAAACTTCCATTCGTTAAGGACGGTATCGCCCTCAACCAGCGGAGTATACTCCGCCGCGCCGACCGTTACCGGCACCGTCACAAGCGAAGCCGCCATTGCGACTGCCGATAAAAGCGCCGGCACTTTTCTGAATTTTTTATTCATTCCTTCTCCTCCTTAAAAGTCCTTTGGTTATAAGCTCCGTTTATCCGTTTCAAAAGAGCCTATACAGCATTTTTATTATATCACAGCTTTCAAAAAAAGAAAAGACCTTTTATGAATTTTTATCATAACAAGGTCTTAAAATCTTAAATTTTCGGCATTGTGTACAAAACGTTTAGTTTGTTTTTATGTAAAATTACAATCAGCGATTCCAGTATTTTTTTGGGCATCTTCCGTCGGAAAGTCTCGCCCTGACCTGCATAACGCAGCCGCATACGCCGCAGGTGGAACCGTAGAGAAAATGCTCACATTCCGCGCATATGCCAAAGCGCCGCTCATACTCCGCCGCGTCCGCAAGCCGTATGCCCTTCATCGCCGTCACCTCGGCGACCATCCTTGCTATATCCTCCTCGGACAGCACCGTTTTGAGTCCGCAGCGCTTGCATTTGTTTTCCCCTTCCATATTGCAAAGCGATCACGCAAGAGTTATCATCATAACGCTCTTTGCGGGAAGAACGAAGCGCAGCGCGCCGTTTTCGGCTGTTATTTCAGCCTTCTCCGGCTTTACGGTATCGGGCGCGTCAAAGGTATTGTGCGCGCGCATATCATCGGCGGTCATCACCTCGGCGGATACGGTCCTTGCCTCAAAGCCCTCTATGCGGATCTCCATATCCTCCGCGCTGTCAAGGGACGTATTGCAAAGGGATATTGAAACGGAGCCGTTTCTCTCCGATGCCGACGCGCTTATCTTGGGATATACCGACTCAACATCGTCCGCTCCCGTCTTTTTGCAGCAGTATTCAAGCGCAAGCTTGTCGGCGTCCATATGCGGCTTCATCATCTTAAAGAGGTGGTATGTCGGGGTAAGCACCATTTCATCGCCCTCGGTAAGTATCATCGCCTGAAGCACGTTCACCATCTGGGCGATATTCGCCATTCTCACTCTGCCGCAATGCTTGTGGAAAATGTGCAGCGTCAGCATACCGCTTACAGCGTCCCTGAGAGTGTTCTGCTGATACAGAAATCCCGGGTTGGTGCCGGGCATAACATCGAACCATGTACCCCACTCGTCAACCATAAGATCAATCTTCTTTTCGGGATCGTGCTTATCCATGACAGCCTCGTGCATTGTAATGATCTCGTCCATTTTGTACGCCGCCGCCATGGTCTTTTTCCACTCGCTCTCATTGAAGCATACGGAATCGCCCCTGTTTTTGCAGTCGCCGGGCATCGTGTAGTAGTGAAGCGTCAGGCCGTCAAAAGCATGACCCGCGCGATCCATCATCACGTCCGTCCATTCCGTGTCGTCCTCGTTGGCGCCGCTTGCTATTTTAAACAGCTTGTTATTGCCGTAGCTGCGCATAAATGTCGCGTAGTTTCTGAACACATCGGCGTAATGCTGCGGACGCATATTCCCGCCGCAGCCCCACATCTCGTTGCCGGCGGCGATGTATTTTACTTTCCAAGGCTTCTCGCGCCCGTTTTTGCGTCTTTCGTCCGCGAGAGGCGAGTTTCCGTCAAAGGTCATGTACTCGATCCAGTCGCGAAGCTCTCTTACTGTGCCTGTTCCCACATTGCCGTTTATATACGGCTCTGTGCCGAGAAGCTCACACAGATCCATGAACTCATGCGTACCGAAGCTGTTGTCCTCCACGACTCCGCCCCAGTTGGTGTTTACCATATAAGGGCGGCTATCCTTGGGGCCTATGCCGTCGCGCCAGTGATAGTCGTCGGCGAAGCATCCGCCCGGCCATCTCAGCACGGGGATGTCCAGCTCCTTCAAAGCCTCCAAAACATCGTTCCTGATGCCCTTTGTGTTGGGGATGTCCGAATCCTCCCCCACATACAGTCCCCCGTATATGCATCTGCCCAGATGCTCGGCGAACTGTCCGTAAATGTTTTTGTTGATTTTGCCTGTTTTTTCAGAAGCGTTTACAGTGATTTTCATGGTCATAAATTCTCCTTGATCTAAACTTTTCCAACGATGAAATTATTGCCATTGTATCATGCGTACAGTTAAAATGCAATATATTTTTCCGAAAAAATATGCACAAAATATACCTTCAGAATACGCATTTTGTACAGCATATTTACGATATATTGTTCTTAATATGACCGGCTCGCTCAAGCTGCGACATTGCCTGCTCGCGGCGCTTCATTATAAGCGCCTTTCCTGAGCCTCTCGATGCGCGGGAGTGCGCGGCGGTCATCGCCGACACCGACTTTGCTCCCGCCTTCAAAAGCGCCGAGGCAAAAACGCTTACCGTTGTGCCGGTGGTATAAACATCGTCCACTGCAAGGACGTTTTTCCCAAAAACATATTCGGAGCTTACGGCATACAGAGCGCCTGTATTTCTGATCCTTTCATCGGAGGACAGCTTCACCTGATGCGGTGTGTCGTTGAGCTTTACCGCCGCTTCATAGACGTATTCCTTTCCCGAAAGCGCGCAAAGCTCCTCGGCTATAAGCTCCGCCTGATTGAAGCCTCTTTCGCGGTATCTTTCGTCGGAGGTCGGCACGGGAAGTATAATATCGGCTCTTTCCACGCCTTCTCCGCACTCCGATAAAAGCAATGCGGCGATCACTTTCGCGTTCGCGCGGCAGTCGCGGAATTTCATATCCGTCACTGACCTCACCGTCCCGCCGCGGTAATAAAGCGGAGCGTACAGCACCTCCGCCGGCGGATGCGCCCCGTAAGCGTGCGGCTTCGGCGTAAATTCCAGCCTTTCAAAGCACGCGCCGCATATGCCCGCGCCATCCGCTTTATAACGCGCCTCTCCCGTGCGGCAGCCGCATATAATACACCGGCATACCCTCCGTCCGCTAAGCTCCGATATAAGGTCAGATAAAAATCCCATTATATACCTCCGATTTGCGATTTACGATTTTTCTTCGAGCGCTCGCTTTTTTATTTCTCTTTTTCATGCCGTAACATATTTACATTCTTCTCCGTACTCATAAAGAATATCGCTCGGCAAATCAATATGATCGTTCCAGAATACGCACGTTCGGCTTTCGTCAAGATGAACATGATCAAAAAGACCCGCAATGTTTTTTAAATCATCATATCCCGGAAGCGTTTCCATATCCTCCTTCAAATCATAAATAACACTTTTCCCATCATCAAAACAAACTAATAGCCTGTATTCATCCAAGGGCTTCAAAGATTTTATTCTGATTATCATACTAACACTCCTTTACAGCGGCGGCAAGCTATGAATTTGCTGATTATCCCACATTTCCTGCAGCTCTTTCTGATTTTGTTTTAGCCATTCGGTAACAAGCTCCCTTGCCTTTTTCGGTAAATCTCCTTCTGTCATAGATAAAGTTTTTATATTGAATACTCCTATATATTCACCGTACAATGCGTGTATATGACTCGGCTCATGCTCTTTCGGTTTAAAAAACATTTTAATGATAATTCCGTAAAATCTACTTATTTCAGGCATAAATCATCACCCTTTCTTTTATTTGATTATACCATAACCTAAAGATAAATTCAACTTAATTTTTAAAATATAAGTAAAAAAATCACGCCGCCTTGAAAAGGTGACGTGAAATCAATTTGTTGTTTTTAAATCTATGTATACCTATTCCGTTTTAACCCTCTATCCGCAGCACATTTACCTCATCGTCATAGCATACGCTCACGCCCTCGATATACGGCACTATGGCGTTGACCTCCATCACAAGCTGTCCGCTTCGGGAGATGTACGGCTCGCCGTCCATCAGGCGTTCTTCGCCGTCAACGGTGATATGCGTCCTGCCGGCCTCGGCTGTCGCCTTATGCGCTCCGCTTGTAAGCGTAAGACGCTTGTTTTCGGCGTCATACTCATACTCAAACGGCATATTCCACTCGTCCTTCATTCTGTCGAGAATACATATAACCGCGCCCCAGACGCTGCCGTTTTTATTCACCGACTGAACGCCGCGCGTGTCCGGTTCCTGTCCGTTTACAAGTATTTTGCACAGGCACTCTGTTTCGGGAGTGTACTTGTCCGCGTCAGCCTCTGGTATTGAGGGGAATATTTCAGGCGCGGGCGGCTCGGACGCGCAGGGGCGGTATATAACGGCGGCAGGCTCCGATGTAAAGTCGCCCGTCTCCGCAAAGACGCTCTGTACGCATATCGCGCTTTCTCCGATACCCTCCGCTCTCGCCGCAAGACGTATCGCGCCCGGCGCGGACGCCGACCTTATAAACACCCTTGATGTGCCGCACTCCGCGAAAACGTGGTTTTTATGTATAACGCTGTCGGCCCTGCCGAAGCCGTTGAAGCGGCCGCTCGTATAGCCGCCCAAAAACTCGCCGGCGCCCTCAAGCTCGAAATCTATCCTTCCTCCGTAAACGGGGCATATTCTCCCCTCGCTGTCGGTCACGGCAATATCGGCGTACATCACGTCCGCGCCGTCGGCGCGCAGACCGCCCGGAGCCGTATGCGCCGTCATGACTATTTTAGCCGGCGCGGACGCGGTTTCTATCCTGTCCCTTATGAGCGTGCCGTCATAGCACACAGCCACCGCCTCCGCGTATCCGTTTTGTGTTATATCCACATTTTCCACAGGGAAAATAAATGTATGAATCGGTTTTTCGCACTCGCCCGCAAGCGCGCCGTTTACATAAAGGCGAACCGACTTCACATGGATGCTGCCGACGATATACACTGTTTTATGCCGCGCGTCGCGCAAAAGCTTGCGTCCCGTTTCCGCCCAGTACTCGCCGTTAAATTTCTTTTCAGCATATATATAGCTCCCCGGGTCGGCGGGATAGTTCCAATGTCCGGCAAGCTTTACCGCCGGCACAGGCGACTGCATCACGCGGAACACGTCAAAGCTTTGCTTTTTCACCCTTGCCGGATCCACTCTGCCGCTCATACGGGCGTTTTCGCTCGCCGCCTGACGTCCATGCTGCGCGGAATCCGTCCAGCAAAGAGCGGCCGCGGCGCAATACCAGTCCTTGTGCGACGCGCCGCCTATACGGTCTGAGAAAAACTCGCTGTAGCCTCTGGCGTTCGCTATCATCAAATCCTCCGAGGTGAGGTCGTAATAATCGTAACCCTTCTGCGCTCTCGCGCCGGCGCCGAGCCATTTGTTCCTGTAATCGAAATCCGGCGGGGTAAAATCGTCCCATACGCGCCGGGGAGCTTCTTCGCGGGAGTATTCCGTTTCCGTAACGGGACCGTGAAGCGCCGTGAACCTCGCCGCGTGGCGGTTCAGCATGGTACCCACATATTCCGACTCGGCAACGGTTTCTTTCGTGTTGAGGGTGCGGCATCCCATAAAGCGTCCGCCGAACGGGTCCAAATCCTCTTTTAAAAGCCGCATCTCGCGCATATGCTCCGCGCTTATCGAGTTGTTGCCCGCCTCCCAGAAAAGCACCGAGGGACTGTTTCTGAAATATATAATAATATCGCGCATCAGCTCGACTCTCTGATCCCACTGCCTGCCGAAATTTTCTCTTTCCTTGTCGCCGGCGGGCTGTGTGCAGATGATGCCGTTTCTGTCACAGGCGCGTATATCGGCGGGAGAAGCGGCGACGTGCATCCATCGAATATGATTGGCGTTGCTTTCGCGCACAAGCGCCGCGTCCGTATCCTTGAGCCATTCCGGAGCAATTCCTATCGCCGCCCATTCGTTGGAGGCTCTCTGGGCATAGCCGCGAAGCCACACAGGGGAATCGTTTATCATCACGCCTTTATTCGGGTCGTAGCCCGCCTTGCGGAATCCCGTTTCGATAACGGCGCTGTCGCAAAGCGCTCCGTTTGAATACAGCTCTGTTTTCACCTTATACAAATACGGATCGTCCGCGCTCCAAAAGCGAAGCCTTACCGTGTCCGATACGGCTTTTACTTCGCGCACTTTTTTCGAGGCGATGACGGTAGGCGCTACGGCGGACTCGTCCTCCACGGGTCTGTAGTGGACGCTTCCGTTCGGGAGCAGCTCCTTTTCGTAAGCGTCCGGAGGCGTTATTGAAAGCTCCGGCGCGATACGCCCCGACGGGGCAGCCGTGACAGGCTCCGACTCAAACCGCGCGGCCTCGGCTCCGTTGCGGTCATACACGGTAACGGCGATATAAACCTCGGCCGGCGAATCGCTTTCGTTGCGCACCTCGCATAAAGCCGTGATCCGCGCCGTACCGGCGGCCGTATCAAAATCCGAGGCGTATATATAGCAGCCCTTTGTGCGAAGATTGCTGTAAAGCGGCAGCGTCAGATACACCTCCGGCTTGAAATGCACCTTCACAGGTCTTGTTATGCCGCCGACAGACGGATTGAAATCGTTGCAGTTCCAAAAAAATCCGACGCCCCTGTATTGTTCCGGCACGTCCTTTTTTACGGGGAACAGATATGAGCCGGGGACAACGTCCGGCTTGTTCGGCGTTTCGGCTATGCACATATCCGCGTCCATAGTCGAGGTGTTGTCGGTGGCGACGGCAATGACATTCTTCCCGCCGAAGCGTATCCACGGAGTAAGGTCAAAGCCGAAAGGCGCGGTACCCGCCTCGTAATATCCCGCCAAATGAGAATTTATGTACAGATAGCACGTCTGGCGCATACCCTCAAATTCGATAAACATTTTGCAGCCGCGCCGGCTCTCGGGTACGGTAAAGGATTTTCTGTAAAATGCCGCGGTGCGTCTTTGACCGCTGCCGGAGTTTTGTATACGCGCGGCAAAAAGCTCGCCGTCATTGAAGGTATGGGGAAGCGTGACCGGCTGCCAGTCCGAATCATCGTAATCCTCTTCAAAGAACTCGCGCCCCATACTGTCACGGCGCTTTTCACGCGCTTCGCTCATAGGAAACGCGTCCGCCGCGCAAAACCGCCAGCCGCTGTTGAAATAATACATATTGTCCATATCCGTTCCTCCGGGAAATAGTGTACGCCGCGGCAAAAGCTTGCCCGCAAGACCTCTGCGTATATTATATCACATAAGGAAAATTAATGCAATACGGTTTTTATACGGAATTAAGCGGGTTTCGCTATCTTTGGGATTCGGCGCAAATAGCCGTAAAATTTCAAAAACGGCTTTTTATTCGGAAAATTTTAGGCAAAAACCGTGATTTTTACCAAATTTTCTATTTACAAAAGCTAATTTTTGTGATAATATATAAGTATCAAAACGCCCGCAGGGTATGATCGGAAGGCTTTCATTCGGGCGCAAAATATAAAAAGGAGAGATGTACTATGATCAAGTTCAAGGAAAACACGGATTTTGACATTATCGGCATGGGCGAGGTAATGCTGAGACTGTCGCCTCCCAACAAAGAGAAGATCTCGCAGAGCGAGACTTTTGAGAAAAACGCCGGCGGTTCGGAGCTGAACGTTGTTTCCGGCGCGGCTATGCTCGGCGCAAGATCGGCAATTGTGACGAAGATCCCCAAAAATAAAATGGGGCACTTCATCCGCAATAAGGTTCGCTACGGCAACGTCAGCGACGACTACCTTATCTACGATTACAGCGACAGCCGCCGTCTGGGCATTTATTACTATGAAAGCGGCGCATATCCGAGAAAGTCATCGGTAATTTATGACCGCGCGCGTTCGTCAATGTGTTCGCTGCGCCTGAATGAGCTGGATCCGGCAATGTTCGCCAAAGCAAAGGTTTTCCACATCAGCAGCATTACACTGGCGCTTGACGTGGGTTTGAGAGAAACGGCGATAGAGATGATCAAGCGCTTCAAGGAGCAGGGAACGATGATCTCGTTTGACGTAAACTACCGCGCGGCTCTGTGGAGCGAGGAGGAGGCAAAGAAAGTCGTTGAGGAAATATTCCCCTATGTTGATCTGCTGTTCGTATCGGAGGAAACGTCAAGACGTATGCTTCAGCGCACAGGCACGCTTGAGGAAATAATCAAGGGCTATGTAAAAGACTACGGCTGCTCTCTTGTGGCGACGACCCGCCGCGAGGCCGTAAGCCCGACACATCATAACTTCACCTCCAAGATCTACTGCGACGGCAAATTCTATGAGGAGCCGCCCTATAACAACATAGAGGTCATCGACCGCATCGGCAGCGGCGACGCATACCTTGCGGGCGTGCTGTACGGGCTTATCAAGTGCGGCACTGTCGAGCGCGCTCTTGAAATAGGAAACGCTCTGTCCGCGGTAAAGAACACCGTCCTCGGCGATATGTCCGCTTCAAGCATTGACGAGATTGAAAGCGTTATCAAGTCGCACAAAGCAACCGGACATCAGGATGAAATGGTAAGATAATTATAACTTTAAGGGCTGACGGCGGCAAGACGTCAGCCCTTTGATGCGGAGAAACT
>CAZCZR010000035.1:0-16827 GCA_964503455.1 uncultured Lachnospiraceae bacterium
CGGCTTTGAGACCGTACTTCTTTCTTTCCTTCATTCTTGAATCTCTTGTAAGGAATCCTGCTGCCTTCAGAGTGGGTCTGAATGACTCTGCATCCACCTCAAGGAGCGCTCTTGAAATGCCGTGGCGTATCGCACCTGCCTGACCTGTGAAACCGCCGCCCGATACGTTTACAATAACATCAAACTTATCGCCTGTCTTTGTAAGAACCAACGGCTGACGTACTATCAGCTTAAGCGTTTCAAGTCCGAAATATTCATCTATTGTTCTGCCGTTTATTTTAATTTCACCGTTACCCGGCACAAGACGTACTCTTGCAACAGAGGACTTTCTTCTGCCTGTTCCGTAATATTGTTCTATAGCCATAGTTTAAATCCTCCTTTGATTATTTGATTTCCTGTGTCCATGCAACAGGCTTCTGCGCCTCGTGCTTATGGTCTGCACCCCTGTATACTCTAAGACGTGTAGCTGCCTTTCTTCCGATCGTTGTGTTCGGAAGCATTCCGTTTACAGCATACTCTATAGCCTTTTCGGGAGCCTCAACCATCAGCTTTGAGTACTTGATCTCCTTGATGCCGCCTACCCAGCCGGTATGATAATAACGCGACTTCTGCGTAAGCTTTGATCCCGTAAGAACAACCTTCTCCGCATTTATGATAATAACATGATCGCCGCAGTCAACATTAGGCGTGAATGTAGGCAAATGCTTTCCTCTTAAAATGGCTGCTGCCTGAGCGGCAACGCGTCCTAACGGCTTGTCCGCCGCGTCAATGACATACCATTTTCTCTCAACTTCATTCGGCTTCTGCAAATAGCTTGAATTCATTGATGTTTCCTCCTTCAAATTTAATAACTTCGTTTTCTCAAACTCACGAGTGATATTATAATACTTTTTTTTCCTCTTGTCAATACCTTTTTAAAAGATTTTTTTCTTAAAAGGCAAATTCTTTTATTTTCGTCGTTTTACTCTGTTTTACGCTTGTTTTCTCATTTTCTGTTTTACTTTTTATCAACCCGCCATTATAAACATCTTTGACACATTTCCGTATGAAAGGCTGTATTCCGGTATGGTGAACCATCCGCCCTGTCCGTTGCTTTTTTGGATATAAATATGATTGTTTCCGTCATCAAGCACAGGCTTTATACGGTCGCCCTGATAAAGAGGAAGTCCCGAGCCTGTAAAGGTCTGCTCTACCAGCCAGTACCCCCACTGATCGGAATGATACCACGATGACGGCACAACTGTATATGTGTCCTGCGGTACAAGGACAATATTGCCGTACTCGTTTATGCGATAGGTTGTGTATACGTCCCACATACCATTCGAATCGGTCTGTGTCTGAAGCGTTATGCTTCCGTCATCGTTTACTGTGAGCGGAAAGTCATCTGCATAGCCGAGCCAGAAATCCGGCTGTATCCGAGTTCCAAACCATTTATCCCATAAGTCGAAATTAAGCGCTTTCACTCCGCCATTCGAATATCTGAATATCTTTAACATCGGGTCAGCACTCTCGCACATTGTAAATACCGCTATTTCCTTGGCGTGATCATTGGGCATCATATCCATAAGATACACAGCCTCTATGTTATAGCCTACGCACCCTTTCAAGAAATCTCCCGTGGCTGCACCGTCTATTGTCAATGTCGCGGAGATCTCTCCGTATTTGCCTTCTCCGCCCGAATAAAACTGCACGCGCTCACTTTCGCCGTCACTGTCCATATCCTCCCAAAAGTCCATTGTGGGATTATATCCGTATGAAGTCGCATAATACAAGTTGCGGCATCTTTGAGTAAGCGGCGCATAGTCGCACTGCGACAGTCCGTCTATCCATACCTTATACGCTCTTATATCGCCGTTCCATTCGCCTCTTCCGGCAAGCTCCGCCAGATCGTTCACCGGTATAAGCGTATAGCCGTTAAGCGCATAGCTTTCAAGCGGTATGCCGTTATAATCAACGGTTATGTCCGTATCGTATATATCCGACATTTTCGTGCCTGAAGGCGCCGACGGCTTGTATACGTCCTTTCTGTAAAGCTGCGTAACATTCGGATCCCTCAATATATGCAGCGCTCTCGCGTTTGCGTCCCATTCAACGCTGAAGCCGTAATCCCGAAGATCCTCCGCAACGACCGCCATTTTTCCATCCACCGCATATGCGCTTATCGGGTAGTGATTTATATAGGTATCAATATCCGAATAAAGCGCTTCCTTTGCCGACACCGACACTGCTGCCGCCAATGCGCATACCGTTACAGCCGCAGCCGCAAATAATTTTTTCATCATCTTGTCCTCCTTTTCATCTTCGCCTTTTTATTCTCTCAACAGACTGTAAAATTCCTTTCGCAATTCATGGTCTGTATCAAACAATCCCCTTATAGCCGCGGTGCGCGTCTTGGCTCCGCGTGATTTTATACCGCGCGCCGTCATGCAGCTGTGCTCGCCCTCAACCACAACTATAACATCCTCGGTGCCAAGCACTTTCTGCATAATATACGCAATATCGCTCCCCAACCGTTCCTGAAGCTGCAGCCGCTTCGCCGCCATATCGCATATGCGCGCGACTTTTGACAGTCCTATCACCTTTCCGTTCGGGATATATCCCACATGACAGTGCATATTATACATCAGCGCCATATGATGCTCGCAGTAGCTGAACACCTCTATATCCTTGACTATCACAAGGTCGTTGTTGTCCGTGTCAAAGCACTTGTTAAACATTTGCGCGATCTCATCGTTGGTGTAGCGCATACCTTCAAATACCTCGCTGTACATACGCGCCACACGCCCGGGAGTTTCGATAAGTCCGGGGCGGTTCGGATCATCGCCAAGCTCTGTGATGATCGTGCGGATCGCATCCTCTATTTTTTTATGATTAAAATCAGGTTTCATTTCTTTTTTCCTTATACCGATTACACTCCCCGTTTGTCCGGATCCCATACCGCCTTATGAAGCTGTATCTGAAATCTTACATCGGCAAACAGCGGCTCATTCATTATGATCTCTACCAAACGCTCATAGCTCATACGCCCGTACACCGCGCCCGCGTATACGTGCGGCATTTTATCGCGATAGTACGGCAGCAGCTCGGACATTACATACTTCATCCTGTCGATGTCCTCTTCCGAGCCGACTACAAATTTTATAACGTCCCTTTGCGTAAGCGCGAAAAAGCTCTCTCTTATCATTCTGTACGCCATGCCGCTGGACATAAGCTTGTAATCTATCGTAAAAAACAAGTTCTCCCGCGTGTCAAGCTCCGAAAGAGTGTCCCGTATATCGACTGCGCCGTTAGTTTCAACATTGACCTCGTAGCCATCCTTTAAAAGACGGTTTATAAGCGCGGGAGCGTTTTTATACAAAAGCGGCTCCCCGCCCGTAAGCGTCACCCTCGAAAAACGAGGCTCAAGCTCAGAGCATATCTCCTCCAATGTCATTTCCCTGTATTTGCACGGCTCCGGCTCCCCGAACAGCGCATACGCCGTATCGCAATATTCACACCTCAAATTGCAGCCCGCAAGCCGTATGAAATTCACAGGCAGCCCCGTGCGTATGCCCTCGCCGTCAATACTTTGAAATATTTCAACTACTTTATACATTCTCTCAGTCCTTATAGTAAGAAGCGATATTATTTTCGCTCTCCTGTACGTCCACTCTGTAGCAATACGGAGCAAGGCTGTCGCAGATATACCTCGCCATATTTTCCGCCGTCGGATTAAAGTCAACAGCGTCATTTATTATCTTATGGTCGAACTTATCGCTGATGACCCTCTTGATATGAGTAAAATCCATTACCATTCCGTTCTTATCAAGCGTTTCGCTCCTTAAATATACGTCTATTATCCAGTTATGCCCGTGGAGATTTGAGCATTTTGACTCATAATCAAGCTCCAGACGGTGTGCTGCCGATACTTCAAGACGCTTCCTTACTTCGTACATTTTTTGCCCCTCTTTCGCAAATTTTGTGTCCCGTATTTTGGTTTATGTGTCCCTTTATTAAAATTTAGCGTCCCCTATTTTCTTTCTTTAGAAGCGAGATACGTTTCAAGACCGCGTCGGCGCAGCTTGCAGGCGGGACAATGACCGCAGCCGTCACCCCTGATGCCGTTATAACAGGTCAGCGTTTCATTTTTGATAATATCAAGCACTCCAAGCTCATCCGCAAGCTTCCATGTCGCCGCCTTATCTATCCACATAAGCGGCGTATGAATGACAAAATTATAGTCCATAGCCAGATTAAGCGTTACGTTTAGCGATTTCACAAAAATATCCCTGCAGTCGGGATAGCCGGAAAAGTCCGTCTCGCATACGCCGGTCACAAGATCGGTTATGCCGTGAGTTTTTGCGTATATGGCGGCATAAGAGAGAAACAGCAGGTTTCTTCCCTCCACAAAAGTATTTGGCGGCGCGCCCTCCGGTTTTGACTCGTCAACCTCTATGTCATCACGGGTCAAAGCGTTTGCCGAAAGCTGATTTATTATCGGCGTGGGGATCACTTCAAAATGTATGCCTGTCTTTGTGCATATCTCAGCCGCACATTCAAGCTCCGCCTTATGACGCTGCCCGTAATCAAAGCCGACGGCGCTTACATTTTCCTTACCGTATTTTTCTATTGCCCAGAACATACACGTCGTGCTGTCCTGCCCTCCGGAAAGCACTACAAGCGCTTTTTTATTATTCATTCTTATTCCCCATTTCTAATTCATGTCAAGACTTTCAAACAGTCTGTTTTCGGCTATGCGTTCGTATTTTGTTCCCGCCTCGCCGTAATTTGCGAAGGGATATATCGCAATGCCTCCTCTCGGCGTAAATATACCCTTCACCTCAAGATATTTCGGCTTCATAAGGCGGACAAGATCCTTCATTATGATATTAACGCAGTCCTCATGGAAGTCGCCCTGATTTCTGAAGCTGAAAAGGTACAGCTTCAGCGATTTGCTTTCCACCATAAGCCTGTTCGGTATATAATTTATAATTATCTTCGCAAAATCCGGCTGTCCCGTTATCGGACACAGAGATGTAAATTCAGGGCAGTTGAACGTTACCATATAGTCGTTGTCCGGATGCTTGTTCACAAAGGTTTCCAATATCTCCGGCGAATATTTATCGGAATATCGGGTGTTTTTGTTACCGAGCAGAGTCAGGCCCTGCTTCTCGGAATCGGTTCTCGGCATTTTTTATTTCTCCCTTAATTTTTTTCTTCAAGCCATTTAAGCTTCTGCGCACACGCGTGTTTCATTATATTTTCAAGCTCTTCCCTTTCCTCGTTTTCAACGGCGGCGGCGATTTTTTCAAGACTTGACTCCATCTCATGTATGCGCTTGACAAGCTCGGTCTTGTTTTCTATGAACAGCTCGCTCCACATGACCTCGTTTATCTTCGCTATCCTCGTGCAGTCGCGAAGCGAACCCGCGCTGAAATAGGTTGATCTTTCGATCATGGGATTGTCGCAAAGCGCCACCGCCACAACGTGCATAAGCTGCGATGTGTAGGCTATTATAGAATCATGCTCCGCCGGAGTCGTCGTAACAACGTGCTTGCAGCCTATATACTCCGCCAGCTCGCGTATAAGAGCTATGCTTGCGGGTTTATTCTTTGCCGTCGGAGTTATAAGAAATGAAGCGTTCTCAAAAAGCGTGTCCGTCGATGACTGATAGCCGCCGACCTCTCTTCCCGCCATGGGATGCGCTCCCACAAAATCCACTGTCGAAGGCAGTATTTTCGCCAGTCCGTCTATCATAAACCGCTTAACGCCCGACACATCCGTCATGACAGCGCCGTCCTTGATGCGTCCGACATTTTCCCGCACCATGTCAATGTTCAGCTGCGGATACAGACACAATATTATAAGATCCGCGCCGTCCATGGCATCGCCCGCATTTTGGTATCCCTCGTCTATCACGCCGTCGCGCTTCGCAAGCTCCAGCGGCTCTTTTGAGCGGTTGTACGCCCTGACTGTGCAGTCATGAAAGCCTCTCAGCCTTCTCGCTATGGAGCCGCCGATGAGTCCGAGACCTATTATCGCTATATTCATATCGTATTTTCCTTTCGTTTTAATTCTCTGTGCCGCCGTAAAATAACATATTCGCCAGATTTATTACGCTGCAGCCCGCTTTTTCGGCATAACGCAGTGTTGAATATGTACCGCCGACGGGCTCTGTGCAGTAGGCTATACAGTGCGCCGCTTCATCCGCCATGGCGTGATTCCTTATATGAAACGCGATTTTCGTATACGATGCACACGCGAAAGAGTAGCCGTCCGCTTCACGCATAGTGCGCTCCCACAGTGCCTTTGACGCCTTATCAAAATATTTCGGCTGATCCATATAAGGATAGTACATATAGAGCTTCACTTCCGGCATCCGCGCCTTCAGATCCAGCACGATCTCCGCCGCAAGCAGATCAAATCCGGCGGCGCCGCCGTTTAAAAAAATAAAAGCGCCCGACTCTATCATTTTAAGTATCTCCGATTTGAGCAGCCTTTTGATTGACGGCAGCTCCTTTTCCGGCAGAAATCTGTGTCCCGTAAAGAAACACTTGTTTTCCCTGCCCGCGCAGTCACCCAACAAGCCCTCTATCTTTTCCATATAATCTATCATTGCCGCCGTACCCCTTTTGGTATGTCACCGTTTATTTGTATATTATATCATATCACGCCGCAAATATCAATACGGAATTGCGCTGTTTTTTCCGTAAACGAAAACAAACAAGGACTGTATGCCCTTGCTTATTTTCATATCTTATTGTTATCACGCGTTGTTCTTGGTATAGTTAAGCAGTCCGCCGGCGTAAAGCATTTCCTTTTGTCTTTCGGAAACGTTGACCTCGGCTTCAAAGTCAAAGCCCTTTGTCACATTCGTGACCTTTACGTTTCCTCCCGCCTTAAGCTGACCTATAACATCATCTATCTCAAGCTCGTCCGCCTGATCTATTCTGTCGTAATCCGACTCGTCCGCAAAGACCATGGGGATTATACCGGCGTTCACAAGATTTGCCATATGGATCCTCGCGAAGGACTTCACTATAACGGCTTTTACTCCCAGATACAGCGGCGCCAATGCCGCGTGTTCTCTGGAGGAGCCCTGACCGTAGTTTAGGCCGCCGACTATGATGCTCTTGCCCATCTTAAGCGCCCTGTCATGGAAGCTCTCGTCACACACAGCAAAACAGAACTCGGATATTTTTGGTATGTTCGATCTGAGCGGAAGTATCTTAGCGCCTGCCGGCATGATATGGTCGGTGGTGATATTATCGCCCACTTTAAGGCTGACGCCCGCCCGTATGCTGCCGCTCATAGGCTCGGATACCGGGAACGGCTTGATGTTCGGTCCGCGCAATACCTCTACCGAGTCCATGTCCTCCTCGCTTGCGGGGGGAACTATCATATTATCGTTTATGGTAAATACCTCCGGCAGAGCAAACTCCGGCATATCGCCGAGACCTCTCGGGTCGGTAAGCACTCCCGTAAGCGCCGAGGCGGCAGCCACCTCCGGCGATACCAAATATATCTGACCGTCCTTTGTGCCGGAGCGTCCTTCAAAGTTTCTGTTGAAGGTGCGAAGCGATATACCCGCCGAATTGGGCGACTGTCCCATGCCGATACAGGGTCCGCACGCGCTTTCGAGTATTCTCGCACCCGCAGCTATCATCGTTGCCAGAGCGCCGTTTTCGGCAAGCATATTAAGCACCTGCTTTGAACCGGGAGCGATCGCGAGCGATACATCCGGGTGGACCGTCTTGCCCTTAAGTATATACGCTACCTTAAGCATATCCAAAAGCGATGAATTTGTGCAGGAGCCGATACAAACCTGATCTATCTTCATGGCTCCTATCTCATTTACCGACTTAACGTTATCGGGCGAATGAGGACAAGCCGCCAAAGGCTCCAGCTTTGACAGGTCTATATTTACTACCTCGTCATACACAGCGTCCGCATCCGCGGATAACGGAGTGTAAACCTCTTCCCTGCCCTGAGCCTTTAAAAACGCTCTCGTTGTTTCGTCGGACGGGAATATCGACGTAGTGGCGCCAAGCTCCGCGCCCATATTGGTTATGGTAGCTCTTTCGGGGACGGACAGCGTTTTTACGCCTTCGCCGCAGTACTCGATGACCTTGCCTACGCCGCCTTTGACCGAAAGCCTTCTCAGCACCTCAAGTATAACGTCCTTGGCAGCCACCCACGGCGAAAGCTTTCCCGTAAGCTCTACCTTTACGACCTTGGGGCAGGTGATGTAATACGTTCCGCCGCCCATTGCGACAGCCACGTCCATACCGCCGGCTCCTATGGCGATCATGCCTATGCCGCCGCCGGTGGGCGTATGACTGTCCGAGCCGATAAGCGTTTTCCCTGGTATGCCGAATCTCTCAAGATGCACCTGATGACATATGCCGTTGCCGGGGCGCGAGAAGTATATGCCGTGCTTCTTGCACACGCTGCCTATAAAGCGGTGGTCATCGGCGTTCTCGAAGCCGTTTTGCAGTGTATTGTGGTCGATATACGCTACGGACCTCTCTGTTTTAACTCTCGGAACACCCATAGCCTCAAATTCAAGATATGCCATGGTTCCCGTGGCGTCCTGGGTAAGCGTCTGATCGATCCTTATGCCGATCTCGGAGCCTTTTACCATTTCGCCCTCAACGAGATGAGCCTTTAAAATTTTCTCGGTAAGTGTAAGTCCCATTAATTATCAACTCCAGTATATTAAAGATATATATATTTTATTCCAAAATTCCCTTTTTGTCAAGAAATTTATAGCGCGTTAACAAATTCAGTCTGAAATTCATATTATACGGCAAAGGGGATGATCGTATGATTTTATATGTATTGCTTGTCGCTGCCGCTTTTATCGCCGTGACTGCCTTTATTTGCACCCTTCGCCCAAAGCGGAGAACGGCGGCTGTCATAATTCTCGCTAAAAACTGCGGCGATAAGATAGAAGGCAGAGTCCGCGCCGCACTTTGGAAATATCCTTATGCTGTCATACGCGTTTTTGACACGGGATCATCGGATGACACGCCCGAAATAATCTCAATGCTCGCCTCCGATATAAGCCGCGTGGAAGCATATATCTATCAGTCCGTCGAGAACACCGGCAGCCCTTCCCCGTCATAGCCGAACTCCGCCGCATATGTGTGGCGGTTCGGGTCATAAAGCGGATCGCCCTTCACCTCAGGATAACTGCGCGCGTGGAATATCAGCACATCGTGTCCGTTTTCCGTTGTAAAGGAATTGTGTCCGGGGCCGTATATCTCCTTCTCGATGTCCGTCACAAGCACAGGCCTATAGGATTTATTCCACGAGGCGGGATCTGTGAGGTCGGCGTCCACGTCCGCCCACAACATTCCCATGCAGTAATGAATACCGGTATCGCTTGCCGAATATGTGACTATCACCTTGCCGTTTCTTATAAGCACGGCGGGTCCCTCATTCACCTTGAAGCCGCGACATTCCCAGTCGTATTCGGGGCGCGACAGTATAAAAGCGTCATCGTTAAGCTCCAGAGGCGACTTGGCGGAAGCCATATAAAGGCAGGAGCCTTCCTGCTCCGTTGGCTTATGCGCCCAGATCATGTACCGTCTGCCGCGATGCTCAAAGGTCGTCATATCAAGAGAAAACGTATCCTCTCCGACGTCTATGCGCCCGTTTTCATGCCAGTTCCCCATCACCGGGTCCGCATCTTCGCACGACATTACGTAAGGACGTACCTTCCACTTGTCCTTCCTCATGCTTGCCGTGAAATATATATACCATACGCCGTCTATAAAATGAAGCTCCGGCGCCCAGATATGCTCGCTCATATCGCCGTCATCATGACGCGTCCAGATGATCCGCATCTCATCCGGCGCCGCCAGACCGGCTATTGTACGCGAACGGCGCAGTTCGATTTTGTCGTAGTCGGGATGCGACGCCGTAAAATAATACCACCCGTCCGTGTGATGATACACATAGGGATCCGCCCTCTGCATTATAAGCGGCTTGCTGTTAAAAAATTTCATGTTCATTACTCCCTGAATTTCGGCAAAGACCTCACGATTTCACCGTGTCCCGCCTTGGTATCACAGCTATTGTAGCACAATAATTTCCAAACGTCAACAAAAAATTATTCTTTGCCTAATAACTTGTAAAAATATATAAATTCCGTATTGACTTTTTCGATAAAATTTGATATTATATATACATACTATTTTAGGGGGAATTTATATGTCGCGCACCGCAAGAGTTGTAAGTGAAAGCGGAATTTACCATATCTTAATAAGAAGCGGCAAAGAGGTTTTCTCAAATTATGAGAATATCGATGAATTCGTCTATATCCTCAAAAGCAGACTCCAAAACTCCGATTCGGAATATATAGCTTTCGCCGCCGGAAAAGATCACGCTCATATCGCTTTAAGAAATACATCCGGCAACGTCGGTCTGACTTTAAAACCCGTCTTTACATCATTCGCAAGATATTATAACCGCATAAGCTCAACAAGCGGCAAGCTGTTCGAGGATCGCTTCAAAAGCGAGCCAGTGAAGGAAAGCGAGCTTATGAGGCTGCTTTATTTTTTTCGAAAATATCACGATTTTACGGAATATGACGGAGATATACCCTCTTATGACGCCGGCGATATAAAGCTCTTCGGCGACTTCTACCGCAGGCTTTCTCCCGAAGAGATCGCATCAAGGATCTCGGATTTTTCAGGCGTTTCATCAGAGGAGCTTACGCTTCATCCGAGACGGTATGCCGATATATTCGCATCGCAAAAGGCTATTCCTACGGCGGTCATAAACACGGCGTTCGGCATCAAAACAGCCGCTGCGCATCCAAAGGCCGCCGCAAAGTCAAAGGCAGCTCCAAAACCCGAAACGCCTTCGCCGTCACCGGCGGGCAGCGCCGACAAGCCCAAAAAGAAAGATCTCAACGTCTGGCTTCTGTAACAAATTTTTCAGAATAAACATAGATATTAAATTCATATCATATACTTCTGTAATATATGGAGAGTGATGATATGAATTTTTTTGTTATAAGATTAAAAACACTGGCTGCCGCGGCGGCAGGCGTTCTTGCCATATGCGCGGCAGGCGTATTCTTTTTTTCAAACGCCTCGGAGACATTTTTGGTCGGAGGGCGAGAGATACCGATATATTCCGTCGCCAGAGATGACAACCGCATAGCGCTGACCTTCGACTGCGCATGGAACGCGGACGACATAGATTCGATTCTCGGAACTCTCGGCGATCATAACGTAAAGGCGACTTTTTTCGTGGTCGGCTCATGGGCGGAAAAATATCCCGATGCCGTGCGAAAAATAGCCGCTCAAGGGCATGAGCTTGGCAGTCATTCCTATAACCATGCCGACTATACAACGCTTTCGGAGTCCGAGATGCTTGAGGATATGGAACGCACCGACAATATTATAAAGGATCTTACAGGCGAAAGTCCCGCGCTTTTCCGTGCGCCGTCAGGCAGCTATAACAGCAAAGTCGTTGCGGCAGCCGAATCGAGCGGCAGAATATACGTCCAGTGGTCGCGCGACGCTCTTGACTACACCGAAACCGCCACAAAAGACTCCATTATAAAGCGCGCCTGCGAAAATACCGTGCCGGGCGACATAATCCTTATGCACAACGGCACAAAGTACACCGCTTACGCCCTTGACGCGCTTCTTGACGATCTTTGCGCGCGTTTCGAGCCGGTAAAGGTTTCGGAGCTTCTCCACCTCGGCGAGTATACCGTGGACGCTTCGGGAAAGCAGTTTCCCGTTACGGGCGGCGGTCAAAGCAGTTAGGGCGTATTTTCCTATGCAAGCATCCGCATAATATTCGCAGCTATAAGTCCTCCGCCTGTGCCGATAACATATCCGAGAAGCGCCATTATTATTCCCACCGGCACAAGCGCTTTTGAGTAAGCGCCCGCAAGCACCGGAGCTGTTGCCGTGCCGCCTATATTGGCAAGCGAGGCGACTGCGCAGGTAAATATATCCATTTTGAACAGCTTCGCCGCCGCAAACATTATAAGCGCGTGTATTATCAGCACGAGGAACCCGCACAAAAGCCATACCGGCGCGTTCCCCATGCTCAAAAGATCCGCTCTTGAAGCTATCAGCGCGATCACAACGTATAAAAGCGCGTTGGATAATTCCTCCGTACCCTTTATTCCGCCGAAAGGGGTAAGCGCAAGCCCGACTCCCAGCGCGGTTACCGCGAGTACCGTCCATGTTCCCTTATCAAATACGGGAAGGACCGTATTTATCGCCGCGCCGAATTTTTGGCAAATTGCCGACACCAAAAGTCCCGAGCCTGTAAGGAGCAGTATGTTCTGCCATTTGAGCGGTCTTGTGTCGGCGCGCGCCTCCGCTTCAAGGCTTGCCCCGACCTCGTCTATAACACGCGTGTCGGCCTTTGTCCAGCGGTTGAATATCCTTGAAAATCCTATCGCCCATAAAAGGAACATAACATACAGCGATGCGCATACGGAGTCCGTCACAAGCGCGTAAGCCATGGAGGATTCCTCAACATCAAGCGCCGCCTGAACCGCAAGCATATTTCCTCCGCCGCCCATCCAGCTTCCGCAAAGCGCGCCCAAAGCTTTCCACGCGTCAGCGCCCAAATATCTGTGCAAAAGCGCATATGATACGGCAAATCCTATCCCGATAGAAACCGCCGCCGAGAAAAATCCGATAAGCATCTTGGGTCCCAGACGCGCTACCTTTCTCAAATCGCAGCGCAGAAGCATTATAAAGAGCATGGCGTAAAGCAGCGGATTTTTTAATGAAGAATATGCTCCGGCAGTCTGATCCGGATCCCACAGTCTGAATGTGCATGAAAGCATCAGTCCGAGATATATCAGCACTATCGGAGGCACAATGCCGAAAAATTTTCGCGCGGCTTTTCCTTTGAATATTCCCGGCAGGCTGACCGCCAGCGCCGCCATGAATACGATCGCCGCAATGTATAAAAAACCGTCCCTGATCATTTGATTACCTCGCTTCCTTAAGGAAACACCGATTAATTAATAAGCGTTTTATTATAATAGCGTTCTCTTTAGAGGTGCAATTTATGCGGCGCTAAAGAAAAATTAACGGTGCTAAAGGCTGCATTTGCTTATTTGCAGGCTTCGCACTTCGTACTCTTTTCAAGACAAGATAATGTAATCAAATGAAACCCCCTCGCGGCAAAACGCCGTATTGCAAGACGGCATAAAATAACCGTATATTTTTTATAAAAAACACTTGCTTTTTCTTGAAAAAAGTGATAAAATACTAAGTAATGTATATTATATACACTTTTAAATTTCAAATCAAAAAAATGCCGACGCACTATTGACCGCGTATCGGCGTAAATTTAAAGGAGGAAGATTCCGATGGGAAGAGAAAAGCACACTATGGATGGTAACAATGCTGCTGCTTGGGCGTCATATGCTTTTACAGACGTTGCTGCTATCTATCCTATCACACCATCATCAACCATGGCAGAAGTCACCGATAAATGGGCGGCTGCCGGAAAAAAGAACATCTTCGGAAGAACCGTTAAGGTTGCCGAGATGCAGTCGGAGGGCGGCGCGTCCGGTACGGTTCACGGCTCACTTACAGCCGGCGCTCTTACGACAACCTATACCGCTTCGCAGGGACTCCTGCTTATGATCCCGAATATGTACAAGATCGCCGGCGAGCTTTTGCCCTGCGTATTCAATGTATCCGCAAGAACTCTTGCTTCACACGCTCTGTCGATATTCGGCGACCATCAGGACGTTATGGCTTGCCGTCAGACTGGCTTCGCAATGCTTGCGTCCACAAACCCGCAGGAAGCTATGGATCTCGGCGCCGTTGCTCATATGGCAACAATAAAGGGCAGAGTTCCGTTTTTACACTTCTTTGACGGTTTCAGAACTTCGCATGAGTACCAGAAGGTAGAGTGCTGGAGCAATGAGGATCTCGCCGAGATGGTAGATTGGGATGCTATAAACGCATTCAGACGCGGTTCGCTTAACCCTGAGCATCCGGCTCAAAGAGGTACGGCTCAAAACGGCGACGTATTCTTCCAGGCTAAAGAGGCTGTCAACAAGTATTACGATGCTATTCCGGAGATAACTCAGGAGTACATGGACAAGGTAAACGCAAAGATCGGCTCGGATTACAAGCTGTTTAACTACTACGGCGCGGCTGACGCTGAACACGTTATAGTCGCTATGGGTTCGGTTACGGATACTATTACAGAGACTGTTGACTACCTGAACGCCAACGGCGCTAAGGTGGGTCTTGTAAAGGTTCGTCTGTACAGACCGTTCTCGGTAAAGCATTTCACTGAAGCTATCCCCGAAACCGTAAAGGTCGTTACCGTTCTTGACAGAACAAAGGAATCCGGTTCAATAGGCGAGCCTCTGTATCTTGATGTTGTATCGGCTCTTACCGAGGCGGGCAGAAACGTTAAGGTTCTTGGCGGACGTTACGGTCTTGCATCAAAGGATACAACCCCCGCCTGCATCATTGCAGCTTTCAAGAACACAACAAAGAATCACTTTACAGTCGGAATAAACGATGACGTTACAAATCTTTCGCTTCCGCTCGATGAAAATCCGGACACAACTCCGGCAGGCATCACAAGCTGTAAGTTCTGGGGTCTTGGCGCTGACGGTACTGTCGGAGCTAACAAGAACTCCGTAAAGATCATAGGCGACCATACAGATATGAACGTACAGGCTTATTTCGACTATGACTCAAAGAAGTCGGGCGGTCTTACCTGTTCGCATCTGCGTTTCGGCAACCCGAAGATCACATCAACATACCTTATCTCAAAGGCCGATTTCGTTGCCTGCCACAAGGCTTCGTATATCAGAACATATGATATGGTGCAGGATGTTAAGCCGGGCGGCGTATTCCTTCTGAACTGCCAGTGGAATTCGGAAGAGCTTGAAAAGCATCTGCCGGGTCAGGTAAAGAAGTATATAGCTGACAATAACATTCAGTTCTACACCATAGACGGTGTAAAGATCGGTAAAGAGATCGGTCTTGGCAACAGGATCAACACGGTTTTGCAGTCGGCATTCTTCAAGCTCGCAAACATCATTCCCGAAGCTGAAGCTATCCAATATATGAAGGACGCGGCTACGGCATCGTACTCAAAGAAGGGCGACGCTATAGTTAAGATGAACCACGACGCCATCGACGCCGGTGCGCAGCAGGTTGTTAAGGTAGACGTTCCCGAATCATGGAAGAACGCAGAGCCTGAGGATCTTGCTATCAAGCACGAGGGCGAGGGCGAGCTGATCGACTATGTAAACAACGTCCTTGTTCCCATCAGCCAGTTTAACGGCGCAAAGCTGCCTGTATCGACATTTGTTCCTTATACAAACGGTCAGGTTCCTCTGGGTTCATCGGCTTATGAGAAGAGAGGCATCGCTATCGACGTTCCGACATGGAACCCCGATGCTTGCTTACAGTGCGGACTTTGCTCGTATGTATGCCCGCACGGATGTATCCGTCCGGTAGTTCTTACCGAGGACGAGGCAAAGAACGCTCCCGAAGGCACAAAGTATATAAAGATGAAGCAGATGGACAACTATTACTTTGCTATCGCCGTATCGGTGCTTGACTGTACAGGATGCGGAAGCTGTGCCAATGTATGTCCTGAAATAAAGGGCGTAAAGGCTATAACAATGACTCCGCTCGATGACAATCTGTCAGAGCAGGACGGTTATAACTATGGCGTTACGCTTGCTACAAAGCCGGATGTATTCGATAAGTTCAAGATAAACACTGTTAAGGGTTCGCAGTTCAGAAAGCCGTACCTTGAGTTCTCGGGCGCTTGCGCAGGCTGCGGCGAGACTCCTTACGCTAAGCTTGTAACACAGCTGTTCGGCGAGAGAATGTTCCTTGCAAACGCTACAGGATGTTCGTCAATTTGGGGCGGATCGGCTCCTTCGACTCCGTACTGCGCTGACGAAAACGGCCACGGTCCCGCATGGGCTAACTCGCTGTTTGAGGACAACGCCGAGTTTGGTTACGGTATGTTCCTTGCACAGAACACATTAAGAGAATCCAATATCACAAAGCTTGAAAAGATTGCTGCGGAAAATGCTGACGTTAAGCCTGTTATTGACAAGTTTATCGAAACAAAGGATGACGCCGCGGCAAACAAGGTGGCAACAGACGAGCTGTTAAAGGCTATCGCTAACATCAACTCGAAGGAAGCCAAGGACGTTCTTGCCGATAAGGAATATCTCTCAAAGAAGTCCTGCTGGGTATTCGGCGGAGACGGTTGGGCATATGATATCGGCTTCGGCGGTGTTGACCACGTTCTTGCATCGGGCGAGGATATAAACATTCTTGTATTCGATACAGAGGTTTACTCAAACACAGGCGGTCAGTCATCAAAGGCTACGCCGACAGGCGCTATCGCTCAGTTCGCTGCCGCAGGTAAGGAAGTAAAGAAAAAGGATCTTGCCGCAATAGCTATGTCCTACGGTTATATCTACGTTGCGCAGATCGCTCAGGGTGCTGACTACAACCAGTGTCTGAAGGCTATGATCGAAGCTGAAAGCTATCACGGTCCGTCGCTGATCATCGCTTATGCTCCGTGTATCAACCACGGTATCAAGGCGGGTATGTCAAAGGCTCAGACCGAGGAGAAGAAGGCTGTTGAGGCCGGTTACTGGCATCTGTTCAGATTCGATCCGAGACGCACGCTTGAGGGCAAGAATCCGTTCCAGCTCGATTCAAAGGCTCCGAAGGCTGATTACGAAGAGTTCATCATGGGCGAGGTTCGTTACAACTCGCTTGCACGCTCCAATCCGGAGAGAGCAAGACGGCTGTTCGACAAGGCTAAGAAGAACGCCGAGGAAAAGTACGC
>CAZCZR010000036.1:0-16789 GCA_964503455.1 uncultured Lachnospiraceae bacterium
CTTGCTTACTGTGCCATAGCCATGGAATCAAGGGCGTCTTTGAGCCACCATGACCCGATGTCAAGAGCCTTGTACATATTGGAACGCTCGCTCTTTCTGTACACTGCGCCTTCGCCGAGCTTGCCGGTGTTGTCAATTATTTTAACTGTGATCTGCGATGCGATCTCTTTACCCGCAACCGTGTTCTTATTTAAAATATCAAGCACGAGGATTATCGGATCCTCAAGATTTCCGTAGTATATTCTGTCACCTACTCTGTGCAGAGGCTTTCCTTTAAACATCAAAATTTTTTTCTTTTTTACCGCTGCCAACGTGATCTCTCCTCTCATTTATTAATAAATCTGTGCCGGAAGCGCGCTTCGGCGTTTATTAGATACTATTATACCATATATTTCTCCGATTGTCCATAGTTTTTTATAAAATATTCCCAAGCCTCACTGCTTTTGTGCGCGGCCGACAATTTTTACAGCTTCAAGCTTGTATTTGTCGCCCGCCTTTTTATCCCAAATAATGTCAACAGCAAAAACAACCGCCATACATATAAAGCCTGTCAGCGCGGATATGCCCTCGCTGTATCCGGCGGATGACGCAACAAAATACGCCGCGATAAACACGATTATAGGCAGAATATAGACCATGAACGACGCAAGCAGCACTTTTTTGGTATTCATTTCAAGCATGACCGTATCGCCCTGCGAAGCTCCCGCGGTATTTACGGCAAAAGCCGTCTTGTCGGTAAGAGTGCAGTTTGCCTTGCAGGAGGCGCAGTTTTCGCCGCAGGCGGTGGTGCGCTTGATTTTCACGGTGAGCATATCGCCGTTGACACGTTCCACATATGCAAGCTGATCCATGTTTCATAGCCTCCCTTTTCGGTATTATTCCGCTTCAAGCATTTCCCGCGCATGGCGCAGTGCGGTTTCGGTGATGTTTTCGCCGTCGATTATGCGGGCAAGCTCATGCTCGCGTTCGGAGCCGTAAAGCGGTATAAGAGTTGTCGAGGTGGTTTTTCCGTCGGTGCGCTTCTCGATAAGAAAGTGATTGTCCGCAGCCGCCGCAAGCTGAGGCAGATGCGATATACATATGACCTGTTTTTTTGCGGAGATGCTTTTAAGCTTCTTTGCGATCTTCTGCGCCGCCTTGCCCGAAACGCCTGTATCTATCTCATCAAATATCATTGTATCCACATCGTCCGCATCGGCGAGAATGGATTTTATCGCAAGTACCACACGCGACAGCTCTCCGCCGGATGCCACCTTGACAAGCGGCTTCAGCGGTTCGCCCGGATTGGTGCTTATAAGAAATTCAACATTGTCCAGTCCGTCCGGCGAGAAATCAGCTTTTTCGGTTATGCTTACACGGAATACGGCATGGGGCAGATCAAGCTCCGCCAATGACTCGCATATCTTATCCGAAAGATCGTCCGCGGCGGAACGCCTTGCTTCACTGAGCTTGCGGGCGGCCTCGCAAAGGGCAGCTCTCTTTTTTTCAAGCTCCTTTTCCAAAGCTTCCGCCCGCTCGTCGCAAAGCATTATATTTTCAAGCTCCTCGCGCGATTTCCTTCCGTATTCGATAATGCCCTCTATATCGGGAGCGTACTTGCGCTTGAGCTTTTTAATAAGCTCAAGCCTTGCCACTATTTCCGCAAGCCTGCCCTCGTCAAATTCCACCTTATCGCCTATGGAACGCACGCTGTGCGCTATATCTTCAAGAGTGTAGAGTATATCCATTGCCGATTCATAACACGCGCCGAGTTCCTTGTCAAAGGAGGAGATGCCCTCAATAGCCTTTACCGCATTCGACAGAAGATCATATGCCGAAGGCGTATCATTGTCACCCGAATACATCATGGAGTACGCCTCGTTTATGCCGAAGGCGATTTCTTCCGCGTTCGATATAAGATCGCTTTCGCGTTCAAGCTCCTCGTCCTCGCCGGGGGTTAGCTCGGCGGCCTCGATCTCGTCCGCTTCATACGAGAGTATGTCTATCCTGCGCGCCTTTTCCTGTTCATTTATGCGAAGGGATGCTATCTCGTTTTCAAGCCCTTTCACCTCGGAGTATGTTGTCTTATAAAGGTCAAGAAGCTCTGCGTTATCGGTGTAGGCGTCGAGAAAACCTATATGCTTTGACGGGTTCATGAGCGCCTGATTATCGTGCTGACCGTGAATGTTAATAAAATCTCCGGTAATCTCACGCAGTACGGTCAAGGGTACGGTCACGCCGTTTATGCGGGCAACGCTTTTGCCGGAGGCTGAAAGCTCGCGGCTGATTATGACCTGCGAATCTTCCGTATCAATACCGTACTCCGAAAGCCTTGAGCATACCTTCTCCGGCACCTCAAATACAGCGTCAACGCGCGCTTTATCGGTGCCGTAGCGCACAAGCTCCTTGTTGGTTCTCTCGCCGAGTATCATATTTATCGAGTCGATTATAATGGATTTGCCGGCGCCGGTCTCGCCTGTAAGCACAGTCATGCCGCTTTCCACGGGGGTGTTAAGCGACTCAATAACGGCGACATTTTTAATAGTCAGATCTGTCAGCATAAAGATATAATTCCTTTCTGAACTTAAGCGCCGGCGCCTGATTTAAACATTTTTGAAAGCGTCTGCGCCATGGCGGCGGCCTCCGCTTCGCCGGGCGTTATTATAAGAATGGTATCGTCTCCCGCGATAGAGCCGAGAATGTTCTTTTTCACCATCGAATCCAATGACGCGGCGATTGCCGGCGCCATTCCGGGGAAGGTCTTTATGACAATGGTATGCAGCGCGTGTTCGACGCTTAAAACAGCATCCGAGAACAGACTCAGATGCTTGTCGGAATCAGCCGAAGCGCTTTCGCCCGGCAGCACGTACACCGACCCCGATGATCCGGGCATGGGAGCTTTTACAAGTCCCAGCTCCTTTATATCGCGCGATACCGTTGCCTGAGTAACCTTAAAGCCCGCCTCGGCAAGCTCGTTAATGAGCTGCTCATGAGTCTTTATCTGCTTGTTTCTGATGATTTTCAGAATTTCGGAATGTCTTTTATATTTCATGGCGTTTTCCCCCTATGATAATTTCGTGATAAGCGTATCGTAAAACGAGCGGTTGCCCATTTTAACAAGAGATGTTTCGTAGCAGGACCTTGTTATAACAACGCTTTCGCACGTCTGCAGATGCTCTTTTATATCGCCGTCGGTGCTTACAACGGCGTTGTGACCGCCGAATCGCGCGTCAAGACTTATTGTGATCGCCTTATCCGCAGGCAGAACGGCGCTTCTGGAAGAAAGCATATGCGCGCAT
Source organism: uncultured Lachnospiraceae bacterium (assembly GCA_964503455.1). Lineage (GTDB taxonomy): Bacteria > Bacillota > Clostridia > UBA1381 > UBA1381 > CAZCZR01. The sequence continues at coordinate 3,279 of CAZCZR010000036.1, forward strand.
ATGGGCGTAGCTATAAAAAGCTCCATGGACGGATCCACTACCGGCCCTCCCGCCGAAAGCGAGTAGCCGGTGGAGCCTGTCGGCGAAGATATGATAATCCCGTCCGCGATATAATTGTTCACCTTATCACCGCCCGAATGAAGATCTATGCTGATAAGCTTTTCACCGGCGGCTTTCGTTATGGAAACATCGTTTAAAGCGTGGTATTTGCCGCTTGACTTTCCGTTTTTAAAGGTCTCTATTTTAAGCATCATACGTTTTTCCGTTCGGTAGTCGCCGGCTATAAGCCTGTCGATCATTTCCGGAGCGTCATCAAGCTCTACCTCCGACATAAAGCCTATCCTGCCGAGATTAATACCCATAATGGGCAGACCGCGTCTTGCGCATACCTCCGCTATTTGCAGAATGGTGCCGTCGCCGCCGAGGATTATTACGGCGTCCGCGTTATCAAATACCGCATCCCCCTCGGCGTATACCGCATCTCCTTCGGCAAGACCTATATCACTGTACATCGTATCCATCACAGCGGCGGCTTTCCCGCGCATACATTCAACGACCGCTTTTGTATGAACCAGACCTATATCCTTGCCGTGGTTCGGTATAACCGCTATACGTTTCATGCCGTCACATCCTTTGCAATCCTTTGTGTTATTAAAATTACTTATATTATACATCATCCGGTATAAATTTTCAAGTATTTTTATTAATTTTAAGAATAAAAATAAATAATCCGTATGGCGCCGGAAAATAAAATTAACGGATATTTGCCGAATTGCGAAAAAAAGCACTTGTATATCCGATAAAACTGTGCTATAATAATTATATCTGAATTATATTCAAAAAGGGGAAAGGAGAGATTTTATGGCAAACACGTTTGCGGGCGGAGTTCATGTGCATGACTTCAAGGAGTTTACCAATCATAACGATACGGTAAGGCTTGACGACTGTCCGGTGCTGACTTATCCCATACGCCAGCACATAGGCGCTCCGCTTGACATTCTTGTCAAAAAAGGAGATAGGGTGACGGTAGGTCAGAAACTGGCGGATAAGGACACATATATGGCTGTGCCGGTACATTCGTCGGTGTCCGGAACGGTGAAGGACATTACGCGGACACTGCTTCCCAACGGTACTTTTGACGAGGCTGTGGTGGTTGAAAATGATTTTGAGTATACGATGTGCGAAAGCGTAAAGCCTCCGGTAAAGGACTACACGATACTTTCGCCGAAAGAGGTGCTTTGGCTTATACGCGAGGGCGGACTTGTGGGTCTGGGAGGAGCCGGATTCCCCACTCATGTGAAGCTCGCGCCTCCAGAGGACACAAAAATCGATATACTTATCGTAAACGGAGCCGAATGTGAGCCGTTTATAACCGCCGATCACAGAAGAATGATTGAGGACACCGAGGACATTATCGAAGGCGTTAAGGTGGCGATGTTTGTTCTGGGAATAAACAAGGCGTGTATCGGCATCGAAACAAACAAGCGCGACGCGATAGTCAAAATGAAGCGCTGCATCGAGGATAAGCAGGCGCGCGGCATTAATGTCATCGAGCTGAAGCCGAAGTATCCGCAGGGCGCGGAGAAGCAGCTTATTAAGGCCGTTACCGGCAGAGAGGTGCCAGAGGGCGGGCTTCCGGCGGCTGCCGGAGTTGTCGTTATCAATATCGACACCTGCCGCAATATAGCAAATGCCGTCTTAAAAGGCATCCCCGTTATAGAGAAGATAGTAACGGTATCGGGCGACTGCGTAAAGCAGCCATCGAATTTCAAAGTGCCTACGGGGGTTCCCGTTTCATATTTGTTTGAAAAGGCGGGCGGCTTTGAAAGAGAACCGGCGAAGATAATCATGGGCGGACCTATGATGGGCACTGCTCAGTATTCGACGGATGTTCCCGTTACAAAGACGACAAGCTCGGTTCTGGCGCTTTCGTCGGCTGATGAGATCTACGATGACGGTATACCCTGCATACGCTGCGGAAAATGCGTCGAGAACTGCCCGATGCATCTTATGCCCTGCGAGCTGAACAAGCTTGCTTTGAAGCATGATTTTGACGGCGCTGAAAAGTACCACATAACCGATTGCATCGAGTGCGGGGTCTGTTCGTATACTTGCCCAAGCAAGGAGAATATGCTGGCAAATATCAAGATAGCCAAGTTTGAGGTCATATCGAGGATAAAAAGGAGGCAGAGCAAATAATGGATAATATGCTTAAAGTTTCCGCGGCTCCGCATCTTCACAGCAAAACAACTGTGCAGGGCATAATGCGGGATGTTATAATAGCGCTTATGCCGGCGGCGATATTCGGTATATTCGCGTTCGGGGTAAGGGCGATCATAACGATCGCGGTCTGTATAATATCATGCGTGCTGTCGGAGTTTCTGTTCTGCAAGGCGGTAAAAAAGCCTGTGACAGTGGGCGATCTGAGCGCGGTGGTGACGGGACTTTTACTCGCGCTGAATCTTCCGCCGAGAATACCTGTCTATATGGCGGTTATAGGATCGGTTTTTGCGATAGTTATCGCAAAGCAGCTTTTCGGCGGTATCGGAAAGAATTTTGTCAATCCGGCGCTCGCCGGAAGGTGCTTCATGCTTATAGCATGGACGGGAGCCATGACAAGCTTTGTTGAGCCGTTTATGGGCGGAGGAGCGGACGCTGTTTCGGCGGCTACGCCTTTGGCGGTAATGTCTGACCCGACAAAAGGTACGCTTCTCACTATGCAGCAGGCGTTTATGGGCTTTAAGTCGGGAACCATAGGAGAAATATCGGGACTGTGTCTTTTGGCGGGATTTATATACCTGCTTGCAAGAAAAGTCGTAAAAGCAAGGATCCCCGTTGTTTACATACTTTCCTTCGCTGTACTGACGTTTTTGTTCGGAGAGAACAACACCGGACTGCCGATGTATGAATATACGGTGCTTCAGGTGCTGACAGGCGGACTTTTGCTGGGAGCCTTCTTTATGGCGACCGACTATACCACAACACCTGTTACGGCAAAGGGTCAGGTGATATTCGCTTTAGGCTGCGGAATACTGACGTTTCTGATAAGACGCTTCGGCGGTTATCCGGAGGGTGTATCGTTTTCGATACTGCTCATGAACGTGGCTTCGCCTTTGATAGAGAAGTACACGGCTCCGAAGCCGTTCGGATATGTAAAACCGAAAAAGGGAGGTAAGGCGTGATGAAAAATGCGGGTGAAATAATCAAGATCAGCGTCATACTGTGCCTTATAACATCTGTCGCGGCGTGCCTTTTGGGATACGCGAACAGTGTGACCGCTCCCATTATTGAAAAAAACACCATAGAAAAACAAAACACCGCTATGAAAACAGTGCTTCCCGAGGCGGAGAGCTTTGAGGAAACGAAGGCGGAGCTGCCGGAGGATATCAGCGGCAATATCACCGCTCTTTATAAGGGTACGGACGCGTCCGGCAAGACGGTGGGCGTATGTGCCATGACGTCTACCAACGGCTACGGCGGAGCTGTGACCATGGCTGTCGGAGTGAGCGCCGACGGAAGCGTTTCGGGCATTGACATCATATCCCATTCGGAGACTCCGGGTCTTGGCGCTAACGCTTCAAAGGATGAGTTCAAATCTCAGTTTGCGGGAAAGACTGCGGGTATAGGCGTATCGAAGGGAAGCGCGTCGGGAAATGAGATAAACGCCGTTTCGGGCGCAACGATAACCTCAAAAGCGGTAACACTTGGAGTAAATTCCGCCATAACCGCGGCGGAACAGGTCTTAAAGGAGGGTGATGAGTAATGGCTGAAGAGAAAAAATCAGCTGTCGGAATATTTTTGAACGGTCTTATAAACGAAAATCCGACCTTTGTGCAGCTGCTCGGAATGTGTCCGACACTGGCGGTGACGACAAGCCTTAAAAACGGAGTCGGAATGGGACTTTCAGCCACGGCTGTACTGATGGCTTCAAACTTTATCATTTCTCTTATGAGAAAGATCATACCTCAAAAGGTAAGAATAGCGGCGTACATAGTTATAATCGCAACATTTGTAACGCTGGTTCAAATGTGCCTTAACGCTTTCGCGCCCTCGCTTGCGGATCAGCTGGGAATATTCATCCCTCTTATAGTTGTAAACTGTATAATACTTGCAAGAGCCGAGTCTTTCGCATCGAAAAACAGTCCGCTGCCGTCTGTTATGGACGGCCTGGGAATGGGACTGGGCTTTACGGCGGCGCTGTCGATTATATCCGTTATAAGGGAATTTCTGGGCGCGGGAACGTTTCTGGATATGCAGATACTCCCCTCGGCTGTTAAGCCTATGTCAATAATGATACTTGCCCCCGGCGGATTTATCGCTCTGGGTCTTATAATAGGCTCCATTAACGCAATTGTTGCCAAGAGAAAGGGCGGTGACAAATAGTGGCAAAAGAAATTATCTCCATACTTATAGCCGCTCTCCTGACCGAGAATTTCGTTATGGTGAAGTTTTACGGTATCTGTCCGTTCCTCGGCGTTTCAAAAAAGGTGGAAACCGCGTCCGGAATGGGAATGGCAGTCACCTTTGTTATGGCTATAGCCTCCATGATAACATGGGCGGTAAATCATTTTCTGCTTATTCCGCTTGGACTCGAATACTTACAGACGATAGCGTTTATTCTGATAATAGCGAGCCTTGTGCAGTTTGTCGAAATGTTTGTAAAAAAGACAATGCCCGCGCTTTATAACGCTTTGGGTATATATTTGCCGCTTATAACCACAAACTGCGCGGTGCTGAGCGTGACGCTTCTGAATGTGCAGAACAACAGCAGCTTTATCATATCAACGCTGTACGGTATTTTCGCGGCTCTCGGCTTTACGCTGGCTATTATACTGATGGCGGGCGTAAGAGAGTATCTTGACGAGGAAGCCGTGCCGGCATCGTTTCGCGGATTCCCGATAGCGCTTGTTACGGCGGGAATAATGGCTATAGCGTTCATGGGATTTTCGGGATTTTCGATATAAGGAGGCGGAAGAATGAAAGAAATATTATTTGCAGTCGCCGTTGTCGGCGGACTGGGCTTGCTTTTTGGATTTTTGCTGTCCTTCGCGTCTGTTGTGTTCGCCGTTAAGACCGATGATCGCATAGAAAAGATAACCGAAACTCTTCCCGGCGCCAATTGCGGAGCCTGCGGATTTGCAGGCTGCTCGGCTTATGCCGACGCTATTGTGAAAAACGGCGCGCCCGTAAACTGCTGCAGCGTCGGAAAAGCTCCTGTGGCCGCTAAAATAGGCGAAATAATGGGCGTTGAAGCGGGCGAGGTCGAGGAATGTACCGCGAGAGTTATGTGCGGCGGCGTACTGAACCTTGCAAACAGAAAATATGAGTACATGGGCATAAAGGACTGTGTCGCCGCGTCAAAGCTTTCCGGCGGAGCGAAGGAATGTCCTTACGGCTGCCTTGGATTGGGAACCTGCGTGAGTCACTGCAAGTTCGGCGCGATAGAGGTTATAGACGGCGTAGCCGTTGTTGACGAGGAGAAATGCCAGGCTTGCGGAATGTGCTTAAGAAGCTGTCCCAAGGGCATAATCGAGTTTGTGCCGAAAACAAACAAGGAGTGGGTACTTTGCAAGAATCGCGACAGAGGTGTTTTGGCGAACAAATACTGCAAGGTATCGTGCATAGGCTGTAAAATGTGCGAGAAGATATGCCCGACGGGCGCCGTTACGGTAACGGATAATCTTGCCCATATAGACTACACCAAGTGCGTGAGCTGCGGAAAGTGCGCCGAAAAATGTCCCAGAAAGATCATAAAAATAAGGGGCATGGCTGCGCCTGCGCCGAACGCTTAAAAAACAGCAAATGCAAACCGATTGCAGAGATCTCGGACGAGGGATCTCTGCAATATTTTATGTCAAATGCCGTTTAAGGGAATAATTATGCGGTTAGTCGCAATTAACCTAAACAAAAATAGTGTGTTTTATGCAATATACACAAAAACAATGATGATTTTTGTACTTTATCCACTATTCCAAAGACGGCAAATTCGTGATATAATATATAATGACTTATGGTGGGCATCTTTAAGAATCCCCGACACTTGTCAAATGGCGCAAAATGTCGTCTTTGCGGCAAAATCATTGAAATACGCGGATATTCCCGCGGATTTTTGCCTTGAAGCGGCAGGATATTTGCGCGGTTTTCCAAGCGCCTCGGCTTTCAGAGAGGCCCTGATGAATAAAGTCGGGCGAAGTATATTCAAATGATTGGTTTCGTCCGCGATAAGGCTATAGGAGGTACAAAAATATGAACACAAATCCGGCGATCCCGTTTAAGGGAACAAAAGCGCAGGAGTTTGAGCTTATGGATTTTATTGAATCCGAAAAGTCCGATCCCGGCGCGCTTATGCCTGTGTTGCAGAAGGCGCAGGAGATTTACGGATATCTGCCGATCGAGGTGCAGAGCATGGTTGCAGAAGGACTCGGAATATCATTGAGCGAAGTATACGGAGTGGCAACCTTTTACTCGCAATTCTCGCTCAATCCCAAGGGCGAACACAGAGTGAGCATATGTCTTGGAACCGCTTGCTATGTAAAAGGCGCGGACAAGATATTGGAAGGGCTTGAAAAAAAGCTTGGCATAAAGTGCGGCGAATGTACGCCCGACGGAATGTTTTCGCTTGATTCGTGCCGCTGCGTCGGCGCGTGCGGACTTGCTCCGGTAATGATGATAGACGATGATGTTTACGGCAGAATGACAGTGGATCAGATAGACGGCATCATTAATAAATACGCCGTTAAGCGCGCAAATTAGGAGGTGCCGGAATGCTTACTGTTGAAGAATTAAATCAGATCTGTGACAGAATGCGCAATATCGTTTCAATGAGAAGCGAGGGCGCGGAAAATAATTCGGGATATAAGTACCAGGTGCTTGTGTGCGGCGGTACGGGATGTCATTCATCGGGCAGTCAAAAGGTTCTGGACGCTTTGCATGAGCAGATAGCGGCGAAAGGTCTTGAAAAGGAAGTAAAGATCGTAAGAACCGGCTGCTTCGGTCTTTGTTCGCTGGGCCCCATTATGATAGTTTATCCTGAGGGCGCTTTCTATGCGAGAGTTCAGCCCGAAAGCATACCCGAAATAGTCGAGGAGCATCTTGTAAACGGAAATGTCGTAAAGCATCTTCTTTATGAAAGCACTGTCTGCGATGACGGAACGATAAAGTCTTTGCAGGAAACGGACTTCTATAAAAAGCAGCTGAGAGTCGCTTTAAAGAACTGCGGCGTTATCGACCCTGAGGATATAGAGGAGTATATAGCGACCGACGGCTACAAGGCCTTGGCTAAGGTGCTTACCACAATGACGCCGGACGATGTTATACAGGTGCTGCTTGATTCGGGACTGCGCGGCAGAGGCGGCGGCGGATTCCCGACAGGGAGAAAATGGGCGTTTGCAAAGGCTTCGGAAAGCGATCAGAAGTATGTCTGTTGCAACGCCGACGAGGGCGACCCCGGAGCATTCATGGACAGATCCATACTTGAGGGCGACCCCCATACCGTGCTTGAGGCAATGGCTATAGCCGGATATACCATAGGCGCGAGCAAGGGTTACATATATGTAAGAGCTGAATATCCGGTAGCGGTAAACCGTCTGAAGGTTGCCATAAAGCAGGCGAAGGAATACGGTTTGCTCGGCGAGGGGATATTCGGAACGGACTTCTCGTTTGATATTGAGCTTCGTCTTGGAGCGGGAGCGTTCGTGTGCGGCGAGGAAACCGCGCTTATGACCTCGATAGAGGGCAAGAGAGGCGAGCCGCGTCCGAGACCGCCGTTCCCGGCAGTAAAGGGTCTTTTCGGCAAGCCGACTATCCTCAACAATGTTGAAACATACGCAAATATATGCAAGATCATACTAAACGGCCCCGAGTGGTTCGCTTCCATGGGAACGGAAACATCAAAGGGAACAAAGGTATTCGCATTGGGCGGCAAGATAACCAATGTGGGATTGGTTGAGGTGCCTATGGGAACCACCCTCCGTGAGATAGTCGAGGAAATCGGCGGCGGAGTACCAAACGGAAAGAAGTTCAAGGCGGCTCAGACCGGCGGCCCGTCCGGCGGCTGTATACCGGCGTGTCATATAGATGTTCCGATAGATTACGACAATCTTATCAAGCTGGGTTCCATGATGGGATCGGGCGGACTTATTGTAATGGACGAGGACACCTGTATGGTGGATATCGCCAAGTTCTTCCTTGAATTTACGGTAGACGAGTCGTGCGGAAAATGTACGCCGTGCCGTATAGGTACGCGCAGACTGTATCAGTTCATAGACAAGATCACAAAAGGCGAGGGCGAGCTTGAGGATCTGGACAAGATCACCGAGCTGTGCGCTCATATGCAGTCAACGTCGCTCTGCGCTCTGGGTCAGACTACGCCGAACCCCGTTATTTCGACAATGCACTACTTCAAGGACGAGTACATCGCTCACGTAAAGGACAAGACCTGTCCCGCGGGCGTATGCAAAAGCCTTATGTCATATGAGATCATCCCCAAGCTTTGCAAGGGATGTACTCTGTGTGCGAGAAACTGTCCTGTTGACGCTATCAGCGGAACGGTTAAGAAGCCGCACGTTATCGACAGAAACAAGTGTATCAAGTGCGGATTGTGCATGAGGAACTGTAAGTTCAACGCAATCATCAAGAAATAAGGAGGGTACTGTAAGATGGTAACATTAAAAATAAACGGCATCAGCGTTACTGTGCCGGAAAATTATACGATTCTTCAGGCGGCAAAGGAGATAAATGTCGAGATACCCTCTTTGTGCTATCTGAAGGATGTGAACTGCATAGGCTCATGCCGTGTGTGTGTTGTGGAGCTGGCTGAAAGAGGAAAAAGACGCCTTGTGGCGTCATGTGTATATCCCGTTGCCGAGGGCATGGAGGTATATACAAACACCCCTGCGGTAAGGACCTCAAGACGTACCACTATAGAGCTTATCCTTTCAACGCACCACAAGAAATGTCTTTCCTGCGTGAGAGGAAACAACTGCGAGCTTCAGAAGCTTGCCTTTGACTACGGTGTTGACGAGGACCGTTTCGCTCAGGAGGAGATAAAGTATGATATAGACGATCTTTCGCCGTATATCGTAAGAGATAACAACAAATGTATTCTTTGCCGCCGCTGTACGGCAGCCTGCAACAATATGCAGACTGTAGGAGCCATAGGCGAGATAGGCAGAGGCTACAAGGTACATATAGGCTGCGCGTTTGAAAAGAGCCTTGACGCGTCGGCGTGTGTCGGCTGCGGACAGTGCATAGTGGCGTGCCCTGTAGGCGCTTTGAACGAAAAGAGCCAGATAGACGTTGTATGGGATGCTATTGCCAATCCCAAAAAGAAGGTCGTATTCTTTACGGCGCCTTCCATAAGAGCGACGCTTGGAGAATGTTTCGGTATGCCGGTAGGCACGAATGTAGAGGGCAAGATGATAGCCGCTATACGCAGGCTCGGCGTTGACGGAGTATTCAATATGGACGTTACGGCGGACCTCACTATAGTTGAGGAGGCGGCGGAGCTTGTCGAGAGAATAGAAAAAGGCAAGAGCCTGCCGATGTTTACAAGCTGCTGCCCCGGCTGGGTAAAGTTTGTTGAGCATCATTATCCGGACTTTATACCGAATCTGTCAACCTGTAAATCGCCGCAGCAGATGTTCGGCGCTGTTTTGAAGAATTACTATGCGCAGAAGAACGGCATCGACCCGAAGGATCTGTTTGTGGTCAGCGTTATCCCGTGTACGGCAAAGAAGTTTGAGTGTACGCGCGAGGAAGAGAACGCGTTTGATTATTCCGATGTTGACGTATCGCTCACAACAAGAGAGCTTTCCAAGATGATAAAGGGCGCGGGTCTTGATTTCAAGGACCTTGACGATGAAAAGTTTGACGATCCGTTCCATGTTGCGACAGGCGCGGGCGCTATATTCGGCGCGACAGGCGGAGTTATGGAAGCCGCGTTGAGAACGGCGGCGGACTGGCTCAACGAGGGCGGCTCAAAGAAGATCGACTTCAAGGAGGTGCGCGGCACCGAGGGCATCAAAGAGGCCGTTTACGATGTGGGCGGCACGGAGCTTAAGATAGCCGTGGCATCGGGACTCGGAAATGCCAGAAAGATCCTTGACGGGATCAAGAGCGGCGAAAGACACTATGATTTTGTGGAGATCATGGCGTGTCCGGGCGGATGCGTAAACGGCGGAGGTCAGCCTGTTCAGGGCGACAGCGTAAGAAATTACGTTGATCTTAAAAAGCTTCGCGCAAAAGCGCTTTATGATACGGACAGGAAGCTGAAATACAGAAAATCGCATCAAAGCCCCGTTATCAAGATGCTTTACGATGAGTACTTCGACGCGCCGGGCAAACACCGCGCGCACAGACTGCTCCATACAACATATGTAAACAGAGGCAAGTATTGATTCAATAAGTATTAATCGAATAAAAAAGCCACGCAGACATCGTGTCCGCGCGGCTTTTTGCTATGTGTAAAATTTGTATAATTACTGTTTTGCGCGTTTGTTCCATTCGCGTCTGACGCTGCCCGCGAAGTAAAGCGAGCCGCAAAAACATGACGTAATGCCGAGCTTATCGAGCCGCAGAGCCTCGTCAAGAGCCTCCTTTGGCGAGGATATTACCGTACACGGCACGCCGAGATCTTCGGCAAGCTCTGCTATGCGCTCCTTTTTAAGGCATCTCGGCATATCCGTTTCACAGGCGTATATATGTTCCGCCGCACTCATAATCTCCGCAAGACACTGTTCCCATGCCTTATCCTCCATCATGGCTGCAAAAATACGCACAGGATGTTTCAACTCAAAAAGCGACTGCTTCAGCGCACGTATGCCGTCGATGTTGTGAGCGCCGTCAAGTATTATATTGCCGGAAAGATACTCAAACCGCGCCTGCCATTTTACTGTGGCAAGAGTTTTTCTTATTGTTTCTTCCGGCACGGGGAAGCCGAGCTTTTCAAGCGCAGCTAAGGTTTCAAGCACGGCGGCGGCATTTTCCGGCTGATAAGCTCCCGCAAGCGACAGCTTATAGAAGCTGCCCTTGTACACGAAGCCGCCCTCGGCATACTCCGGTACAGCCGTTTTTATAAGCGTATTGCCCGTTTCAAGAGCGCTTTTTTCAATCACGCGCATTGCTTCGGGAGGCTGGTTCGGAGCGCTTACGGACACGGCGCCGGGTTTCATTATCGCGCATTTTTCCTCCGCTATACGATCAACGGTGTCGCCGAGATACTGCATATGATCGAGTCCGATCTTCATAAACAGCGACACGAGATTATCATCGATAACATTAGTGGCGTCAAGTCTGCCGCCCAAGCCTGTTTCAAGCACGACAATATCGCATTTTTTACGCGTAAAGTATATAAAGGCGCACGCTGTGTCAAGAGCAAACTCCGATACAGGGGCGTCATGCTTTTCTATAGCGTCCCTGACAGCTGTGACTATCTGCGCAAGCTCATCGTCAGCAATATCTGCGCCGTTTACCGAAATGCGCTCATTGAAACGCTCTATATACGGAGATATGAACAGTCCTGTGGTGTATCCGGCGTGTGTCAGAGCGGCGGAAAGCATTTTTGCGGCAGAGCCTTTGCCGTTGGTGCCGGCTATGTGGATGTATTTAAGCTTTTTATGAGGGTCGCCGAGAAAGAAAAGCAGCCGTTTGAGCATATCGTTTCCAAGTACGCGCGAGAATTTCGGCGTTGAGTGGATGTAGGCTATCGCCTCGGTATAGTTCATAGCTCAGACCTCATGTCTTTTGTCGCGCATCATTAGCGAGTCCACGGCGGCGCGCGCGTTCTTGCCCTCAAACAGTATCGAGTAAGCTTCGTTTACAATCGGCATTTCAACATTGTACTTTTTTGCAAGGTCATATGCCGCTTTTGAAGTGTTCACGCCCTCAACGGTCATGTGTACGGTCTTAAGCGTTTCGGCAAGGCTTTTTCCTTCGCCGAGAAGTATGCCTGCACGCCGGTTGCGCGAATGCATACTGGTGCAGGTGACGATAAGATCTCCGACTCCGGAAAGCCCCATGAATGTTTCGGGGTTTGCGCCCATGGCTTTGCCAAGACGGCGTATCTCCGCAAGACCGCGTGTCATAAGAGCAGCCTTTGTGTTGTCGCCGTAGCCGAGACCGTCCGAAATGCCCGCGCACAGAGCGATAACGTTTTTGAGCGCCCCGCCAAGCTCTATTCCGGTAATATCATCGCTTGTGTATACTCTGAAGGTCTTATCCATGAACACGTCCTGTATGAAGCGCGCCGTTTCGGTATTCTCCGCTGCCGTGACATTTGTTGTCGGCAATCCGCGCGAGACCTCCTCCGCGTGAGATGGTCCGCTCATTACGGCTATGACCGATTGCGGTATCTCCTGCTTGTATACCTCGGAAAGACGCAGCAAAGTGCCTTCCTCAAGTCCCTTTGAGATATTCAAAAGCCGCTGCCCCGGCTTTATATGAGGGGCAAGCTGCTTTGCCGTGACCCTTGTGGCGGGACTCGGCGCCGCTGTTATGACAAGCTCCGCGCCGTCGGTACACACGCCCATATCATGTGAGCAGAATATATTTTCGGGGAAATGCACTCCGGGAAGAAATTCGATGTTCTCCCGATCCCTGTTGAGCCTGTCGGTTTCCTCCTGCTGCCATGACCACAGGCATACCTCGTTTCCCTTTTTGGCTAAAAGTATCGCGATGGAAGTACCCCATCCGCCGGAGCCTATAACCGCTGTTTTCATATTGATCCTCCGTTCCGCCGCCGAGGCGGCAAAGTAAAATTGTAAAGGGACGAACCCGGCCGCCCCTTTACGCGAGTGTCTGATTGTTTATTTTTGTTTATTCTTTTGTGCGCCGAGCTTGTTTTCCTCGCCCTTTGTGAGCCTTACGATGTTCATTCTGTGGCGAAGCAGCAGCAGCCCGCCGACAATTACCGCGAATATGACGGCGGCGGGACGCCCGTCAAAAAATGCCAAGCGCAGTATCTCGCCGATAACGAACAGCACGGCGCCGACCGCCGAGCCGAGCGACACATATCTTGTAACGGCTATGACAGCCACCGATACGGCAAGGACTATAAGTCCGACCTGCCAGTCAAGCATCAGCATGACGCCAAGACTTGTCGCAACGCCCTTCCCGCCCTTGAAGCCGAAGAATACGGGAAAATCATGACCGATAACCACGGCTGTGCCGGCGATATAAGGCAGTATACCGAGTACGGTATTCGCTCCGTCACCGGAGCTTTGCAGAAGCTGTGCCGCAAGACGCGCAAGCAATATGGCGATAACACCCTTTGCCACATCGCATAGAAGCGTTATGGCGCCCATTTTTTTGCCGTGAGTCCTGAGCATATTAGTAGCGCCGGCATTGCCGGAGCCGCTTTTTCGTATGTCCTCGCCGCTTACGCCGCGCGAGATAAGTATTGACGAATTGATGCTGCCGATAAGATATGATATAACGGCTGTGATGATTACTGCGATATACATAATAATCTCCATTCTGCCGCCCTGCGTCGGCGCAAATAGGAATTAAATTCA
>CAZCZR010000037.1:0-15975 GCA_964503455.1 uncultured Lachnospiraceae bacterium
GCACGCGCGAATTTAATCCTGCCGGAGGCTAACGTGAAAGGAACTTTCACGTTAACTATCCCTTCAGATTTATTTTTATTATACGTCCGTTGTCAGAAACGATGACATCAGTCTTAGGTTTTCCATTTCATCGGTGCTGTCGTAATGCACATAGCGCTGAGTCGGAACGGTGCTTTCGTGACCGAGAGCGCGCGAAACCTTGTAGATGTCGTGAGTCTGCTGGTACAGAAGCGTCGCGTAGGTGGCGCGCAGCTTATGCGGAGTGATCTTGTCGTTCACGCCGGACGAATATTTTTTTATTGTCAGCTCAATGGCGCGTACCGACATACGTGTGCCGCGGTTGCTTATAAAGAACGCACGCTCGCCGCAGGCGGAAAAAGCGTTCCTGAAAGCGAGATAGCGGCGGATATATGCCATTGTTACATCATCAAGATAAAAGGTACGGTTTTTGTTTTCCTTTTCGGTGACGGCAACGCATCCGCGCTTCAGATTGATGTCCTCGATGTTTATCTCCGAAAGCGCTCCGACTCTCATGCCCGATATAAGAGGCAGCCTGAACAAAAGCATATCTCTGTCCTTCCACTTCTCACTGAGCTTGACAGCGTGTTCAGTACCCACTCCGTTAATGATTCTGCTCTCGATCACCGTAATCTCGGCGGGAGTAAGGCATATGACCTCCTTGGGCTGTTTTTTCGGGTTGTCGATAAGCTCTGTCGGATTTTCGGCGATAACGCCGCTTTGCCTGAGAAAACGGCAGAACGAGGATATGGACGACAGCACGCCGTGGAGCGTGTCGGCGCATATTTCACGTCCGCCGCCGATGTACTTGATTGTTTCGATATAGCGCTGTATTCCGAGAGCGTCTATACCGGCAAGCTCTTTTTCATCGACAATTTTTCCGAAAGTCACCGTCACGAACCGCAGCACATTCCGTATATAGTACTGCTTCGTGGTGTACGACTTTGTAGCCAGACTGTAGTAATAGCGCGTATAAACAGCCGGCAGTTCCTCCAGAAGCGCCTTGAGCTTCGCTTCCGTGCGTTTTTGTTTTTCTGTTCTTCCTTGCATAGTTTTTCCTCCTGCTGGATCGCCGCAGTGCAGATAAGGAATGATTGATCAATACATTATAACTGCACGGCGGAGCGTCATAATTATTCAGCGTCGGATTCGCCGGTCTTTTCCGCAATGCGGAAAATCCGGATCCCCTCTTTCGCCGTGTTTTATATGATCGGAAGTGCAGGGAAGAACGGGCGCCTTAAGGTAATGCGGACACAATCTGTGCTGCCTTGCATCCTTAAAGCTTTTTTTCGTTTTTCTCTCTTATTATAAAGCGTATGGGCGTGCCTTCAAAGCCGAATGCGTCACGAATCCGATTTTCAAGGTAGCGCTTGTAAGAGAAATGGAAGATCTCCTTGTTATTGCAAAACAACACAAAAGTCGGCGGCGCGACGGAAGCTTGTGTGCCGTAGTATATTTTAAGGCGCTTGCCCTTGTCAGAGGGCGGCTGCTGCTTTGCCATGGCTTCGTTCAGAACATCGTTAAGCATACCGGTAGTGATACGGCGCTTATGCTGAAAGTTGACATTCTTGATCTCTTCCAAAAGCTTGTTGACTCTCAAACCCGTCTTTGCGGAGATGAACATGATCGCGGCATACTGCATATACGCGAACTCCTCTTTCAGACGAAGCCTGAAATTGTTCATTGTCTTATCGTCTTTTTCAACAATGTCCCATTTATTCACCGCAAGTATGCAGGCTTTGCCCTGATCATGAGCGTAGCCCGCGATTTTCGTGTCCTGCTCGGTGATACCCTCGGCGCCGTCGATCATAATGACGCAAACATCGCTGCGATCCACGGACGCAAGAGCGCGCACAATACTGTAATGTTCCACGTTTTCGCTGATTTTGCCGCGCCTCCTCATTCCCGCGGTATCTATAAACATGAACTTATCACCGTTTTTTTCAAAGTGCGAGTCAATAGCGTCACGGGTAGTGCCGGCTATATTTGAAACGATCACCCGGTTTTCGCCGAGGATTTTATTTATAAGAGAGGACTTGCCCGCATTCGGTCTGCCTATGACGGCAACCTTTATCTCGCCCTCATCCTCCGAAACATCGGCGTTTTCGGGGAACAGTGCGCATACCTCATCAAGCAGATCGCCTATGCCCATGCCATGCACCGATGATATAGCATAGGGATCGCCGAGACCCAAGTTATAAAACTCGTAAAAGTCCATCGGCGGATCGCCGGGGTTGTCAACCTTGTTCACCGCAAGCACGATCTTTTTCTGCGCCTTTAAAAGCATGGAAGCGACATCCCTGTCATTTGCGGTAACGCCGTCCTTTACATTTGTGAGCAGTATAACCACGTCAGCCATATCTATGGCAAGCTGCGCCTGCTCACGCATCTGGGACAGTATCTCGTCCTTTGACGACGGCTCGATGCCTCCGGTGTCGATAAGGGTGAAATGCTTGTCAAGCCATGACGCGTCGGTGTATATTCTGTCGCGCGTAACGCCGGGAGTATCTTCCACTATGCTTATGCGCTGCCCTGATATTTTATTGAAAAGCGTGGACTTTCCGACATTCGGTCTGCCCACTATTGCCACTGTAGGTTTCATTTTTATGTCCTTTCTTATAAAATCTCCTCACCGAGAATTTTTTCGATAAATTCATAGCCGTCGTTATATACGGGGATGACCTTCATGCAAAGAGCGTTCTCCACATCCGATACGGTGGTGCCGTCGAGGAACAGCTCATCGTCATCACGGAGCATATCGTGCGAGATCACAAGCGCGTCTGCGCGGGGGCAGTCTTTCAGCTGAGCGATTATGTCGCATCCGCATATAAGTCCCGTGACATTCACTCCGCCGCCGAAGAAATCGTTGCGCACAGCGACCACGTTTATCGAAACGCCGGAAGCCTGCTCCAGACGATTCGCCATGGAGCGTATATACGGCGCGATCAGCTCTCCGGTCGCTATTATAACGCTCCTGCTGCGTTTTTTCGGCTTCACAAGCTTTAAGGCGGCGTCAAACTCCTCAAAAAGACTCGCTGCAAGACCGACTCCGTTTTCGATTTGCGGAAAGCCCTCATATGCCTCGGCGGGAGGTATGGGACGGTTCGCGTTGATATAAAACTCATCGGACAGATATATAAGACGCGTGCCGTATTTTTTCAAAAGCTCCTTTTGGCGCGCCTCCACAAGGTCGATTATCTCGGCGGACGATTCCGCGTCATACGGCTTTATCTTGCAAAGTCCCTCGCGGTAGCGCGTAAGACCTACCGGAACGGCGGAAACGCTCGCCACCCACGGATAAAGAGCCGCCAGATCATCTATGGTCCGCTCAAGCTCCGCGCCGTCGTTGTAGCCGGGACAAAGCACAATCTGGCAGTTCATAACTATGCCGTTGTCGGCGAACCGGCGCATAATATCGTTTATTTTGCCGGCAAAGCGGTTTTGAAGCATTTTTACACGCAGCTCGGGATTGGTGGTATGGACCGATATGTTTATCGGCGATATGCGCATTTTTATCATGCGGTCTATCTCATCGTCGGACATATTTGTAAGCGTAACATAATTGCCCTGAAGGAAGGACAGGCGCGTGTCATCGTCTTTAAAATACACGGTATCGCGCATACCCTTAGGGAGCTGGTCAATAAAACAGAATATACATTTGTTGCGGCAGCTTTTGGCATCGTCTATAAGCTCGGAACGAAATTCGATTCCGGGATCTTCATAGTCCGTCACAATGTCTATTTCCTCAATATCTCCGTCGGGATGCTCTACGGTGAGCGTTACCTCGCTGTCGGAGATGAGATAGCGGTATTCGAGAATATCATAAAATTCGCAGCCGTTTATCATAAGCAGCCTGTCGCCCGGCGCGATACCCGCCTCTTCAGCTATGGAGCCGGGATAAACCGTTTCTATGGTAGTGTCGGTACGTTTCATGTTATTGCCGTAAGGTCCTTTCGTATTATAAATATATTATCTCATAAAACCGCAGAAAAATCAAGTGGTTTTGCTGTTTTTATGCAAATTGCCGTTTTTGCCGGCTCAGGCGTAATATTTTGTTTTTAATTCCGCGTACAAAAAAAGATCGGGCATTTTCAGCCTGATCCTTTGTATAAAATATAAAAACAGCATTAATTTGTATTCACATTCTTGCGTTCCGGCTTATCGCCGTATGGCATTTCCGCGCCGTAACGGTAGTTGTAGCTGTATTTGTATTTGCCGTAATGATATTTTCCGTATCGTTCTTCTTTCGGATCAACGGCATTTATCACATATCCGAGCAGCTTTGCGTTCGCGAGGCGAAGATTTTCCCTGGCGGTGTCTATTGTGTCGCGTACCGTGATATTATGGCGCACAACCATCACATAGCCCGAAGCTATTTTTGACGCGGCGACAGCGTCCGATACAAGCATGATCGGCGGCGTGTCTATAAATATATAGTCGTATCGCTCGCTAAGGTCAGCCGCCAGCTTTTCCATCGCCGCTGACGCCATAAGCTCCGCCGGATTTGGCGGTATCTGACCGGAAGTAATCGCATCAATGCCGTAATCGGTGTGCTTAATTACATCGTCAAGCTCCAAAAGACCGGCAAGCACATCGGACAACCCTTTGTCCTTGGCAAGCTTTAGGTGCTGATGCATACGCGGACGGCGCATATCGCTGTCAATAACTATCACTTTGGTTTCGGTCTGCGCAAAGGCAATAGCCGTGTTAATGCAGACTGTTGTTTTTCCGTCCCCTTGCGAAGGCGATGTAAACAATATACACTTTCCGCCCTCCGTTCCCGACAGAGCAAACATCAGGTTTGTTCGTGTAGTCTTATATGCTTCGCTTATAGCGAAGCTGGTATCGGGACCAAGCAATGTTGTTGGACGCGTGTAATGAATACGGCTCTGATGTTTGATTTCGCGTCTGCGGTTGGTTCGTTTTATAAATTTATTGATTATCATTGTAATATACCCTCCGATCGATGTTGTCAGTGTTTTCCGAGCTGTTTTTCCACAGCGGAAAACAGCGGTATTTCTCCAAGCACCGGTTCAGGGTACATATTTCTCAAATCGTCCGCAGACTTGATACTCGTATCAAACATATGGTGCAGGATAAGGAGCGCCGCTGCGATTACAAAACCCGCGACAAAACCTATTGCCGTGTTTTTCGGTATGTTCGGAGATACAGGCACTTGCGGCATTGACGCCTCATCGACTATTTCAACGGAGCCGGATTTTACAATACGCAAAAGCTCGTCCTTGGCGTGTACAATGATCGAATCTAAAATCATATGCGCAGACTCCGGATCGTCGGTGATAACGCTCAGCTCAAGTATTTCTGTTTCATTGATCGGGGTCACGGTAAGCATTTTGGCGATCTCGTCGCCGGTGTAAATGTTTCCGGTATCATCCGATATATATTTCAAAAATGTTCTGCGCTGCAAAATTTCAGCATACGTTTCAGCAAGCATCTGTGAGCTTGTAAACGTACCCTGACTGATTTCGGATACATTGATTTCGCGCGTGCTGCTGACATATAGCGCGCCGACTGATTTGTACATCGGATCAACGAATTTGATCGTACACACGCATACGGCGGTGGCGGCAATAACCGACAACATTACAATAAACCACCACCCGCGCAGCAATACCGACGCAATATCTGTTAAAGAGATTTCATCTTGCGGGGGGGGTGGAGAGTTAAGTACAGACGTGTCCCGAACAGGGGAATTCATTTTTCATCACTCCTACACCAATAAGAATATACGTAAACAAAATAATATACTGAATTGAATAAGCTCCGCACATCAGTGCATCGCGCTCATCCGATCCTCTCGTATTATAACATACCTCCGAAAATAAGTCAAGCGATTATTACATTTTTTTGCGTTATATTACATTAAGTAAATTCCCAGACTAAATTCTATTTGGTATAAATTTACACCCGAATTTACTTTGGCAATTGAGAAAAATACGGGAAAATAGATTTTTCTCGCTGTGCCGCTTGATTTTTCGGTGGATGCGTGGTATACTTGTAGCAGAATTAAAGCAATCCTTTTTGAATCGGAGAATGAAAAATGGAAGAAATACTTTTTTGTAAAAGCGGCGGCTGCACGGCGAAGCTGGGTGCCGGCGTACTCAGCCGTATCCTTGAAAAGCTGCCGCGCACGGATGATCCCGACTTGCTTGTCGGCTTTGACAGTCATGACGATGCCGCGGTGTACAGAATTAGCGATGACCGCGCGGTAGTCTCGACTCTGGATTTTTTTCCGCCTATGGTGGAAGATCCGTATTTGTTCGGACAGATAGCCGCCGCCAATGCTCTAAGCGATATATACGCTATGGGCGGTAAGGTTCTGACTGCGCTTAATATCGTATGTTTTCCAGAGAAAATGGATATGAACATACTTGGTAAAATACTTCAGGGCGGCAACGACAAGGTCACAGAAGCCGGAGGCATCCTTGCGGGAGGTCACTCTATTGCCGATGATAGCGTCAAATACGGCTTGTCCGTGACCGGCGAGGTCAATCCCGGACGGATATGGCGTAACAACGGCTGCCGCGAAGGTGATGCGCTGATTCTTACAAAGAAGCTCGGCGTCGGAATTATATGCGCCGCTAAACGCGTGGGCGCCGCCGATGAAGCTGTGATGGCAAAAGCGGCGGATTCCATGCGGTTTCTTAACAAATACGCGGCAGAGATACTGGCGGATTATCCCGTTCACGCCTGCAGCGATGTGACAGGATTCGGCTTTTTGGTGCATCTTTGCGAGATGCTCGATGATCGCTTCAGCGCCGTTATCAACAGCGCCGATGTCCCATACTTTGATGAATGTCCCGCGTTTGCGGAGGAGTTTTATCTTACCGCCGCCGCGCAGAAAAACCGCAATTTCATACAGGATAAGGTCAGGTTTGAAGCAGTGAGCTTCGCTATGGAGGAGATCCTCTTCGACCCGCAGACTTCCGGCGGACTGCTGGTATCCGTCCCGCCGGAGCTTGCTTCGGAGATCGTATCGAAAATGAACGGGCGCGGCATACCGGCAAAAACCGTTGGTTACATAACAAAAAAAGGCAACAAATCTGTTGTTGTACTATAAGAAAGGAAAATACATATGAAACACGTATTAAACGCCATAGGGCTTGCTTGTCCGCTGCCCGTGGTAAAGACAAAGGACATGATAAACGGAATAAGCGACGGGGATACGGTGGAGGTGCTTGTTGACAATGAGATTGCCGTTCAGAATCTCACCAAGTTCGCCAATGTAAGAGGACACGGCGTGCGCGCCGAAAAGGTCAGCGATGACGAATATCACGTTTTCGTAACCAAAGCCGGTAACGGCGGCGAAGCGGCTGATATAAAAGAAACAGCTTGCGAAGAGGCTGCGTGTATTCCGGATATGCGCGGCAATGATGTAGCGGTCATATCTTCCCGCGCTATGGGAAACGGTGACGACAAGCTCGGAGCAGCGCTTATGAAGGCGTTTATATTCGCCCTTACAAAGCAGGACAGACTGCCGAAAACAGTTCTTTTATATAATTCGGGCGCGTTTCTTTCATGCGAGGGCTCGGAAAGCGTTGAAGATTTGAAGCTGCTTGAAGCCGGCGGTACGGAAATACTGACCTGCGGAACCTGTCTGAACTTTTACGGACTTACCGAAAAGCTTGCCGTGGGCGGCATTACAAATATGTATGACATTGTGGAAAAAATGACCTCCGCCTCAAAGGTAATACGCCCGTAGGGAGGTATTAAATGAATGATCTTGTTGTAGTACGCGGCGGAGGGGATATTGCCACCGGAACGATATACAAGCTCAGGCGCTGCGGCTTTCGGGTGATAGTGACGGAGATCGCGAGGCCTTCCGCTATAAGAAGGAACGTTGCTTTTTGCGAGGCTGTATACAGCGGCGTTCAGACGGTAGAGGACATGGTGTGCCGTTTGGCTGCAGATACTGCGGAAGCTGTAAAAATAGCGGACAGCGGAGATATTGCGGTTATTGTCGATCCGGGCGCGGAGTGTGTGAAGGAGCTTGCGCCGGTGGCTTTGGCGGACGCGGTATTGGCTAAGAGGAACACGGGCTTGAAGATAGGTATGTGTCCCGTGACAATAGCTCTCGGCCCCGGATTCCAAGCCGGAATTGATGCCGATGCGGTGATAGAAACCATGCGCGGTCACAATCTCGGACGCGTTATATACAAAGGAAGCGCCATGCCCGATACGGGTGTGCCCGGCATTATAGCGGGGTACGGACGCGAAAGAGTGATACACAGTCCGGCTGAGGGCGTGATGAAAAATATCGCGCATATCACCGATACGGTGGCTGCGGGAGATATTATTGCCGAGGTGCTTACAAACAGCGGCGCCGTGCCTGTAAAGGCAACGATCGGCGGCATACTGCGCGGACTTATACGCGATGGCTATCCCGTGACAAAAGGCTTTAAAATAGCCGACATAGATCCGCGTGCGGAGGAATACTCAAACTGCTTCACGATTTCCGACAAGGCGCGCTGTATAGCAGGCGGCGTTTTGGAGGCACTTATGTATTTAATGGAGATGAAGAAACTGTGGTAACTGCATTTGTCGGCTCCGGCGGCAAGACGAGCCTTATAAAACGCCGCGCGAAGGAATATACCGCCGCCGGAAAGCGCGTGTTGATCGTTACCTCGACTCATATGCTTAAAGAACCCGACACCATAGTCGGCGCGGACGCCGAGGTTATCGTCAAGGCGCTTTCGGAAAAGGGATACGCCATGGCGGGAACCGACGCGGGAAACGGAAAGATAGGCGCACTGCCCGAGGACGTATATTTTGAGGTGTGCCGACACGCTGACGAGGTCCTTGTCGAAGCGGACGGTTCAAGAGGTCTGCCGCTGAAATATCCGGCGGAGAACGAGCCTGTCATCTACGGCAATACCGATGAAACAGTCGTTGTTACGGGACTTTCGGCGATAGGGAAACGCGCCGCCGATGTGTGTCACAGGGCAGAGCTTATACCCAAATCTTTCGGCATCAGCGCCGATACCGTGATAGATGCGGAACAAATTAAGCTTTTGGCGGAGGAGGGCTATGTAAAGCCGCTTTTAAAAAAATTTCCCAAAATGCGCGTAAGTGTGTATGCTGCGCAGTGCGATGATATGTATAAACGCGCAGTCGGTGCGCTTATAGAAAACGGTGGGGACGTGACTGCGATAAAAAAAGAGTGGTTCGCTCCGAAGCCGGTCTTGGTTATATGCGGCGGCGGACACATTTCAAGAAAGCTTGCCGCCATGGCGTCAGAGCTTGACTTTTATATAAGGGTAATCGACCCGAGAGAGGAATTTGCCGACAAAAAAAGCTTCCCTGGCGCGGACGAGGTCATATGCGCAGCCTTTGATAGGCTTGACGCGTACATGGAAACAGGCGCGTATTATGTGATAGTGACGCGCGGTCACGCGGATGACAGACTGTGCGCGGAGAAAATACTTTCTGAAGGGAACTATTCCTACATCGGCATGATAGGCAGTAAAAGAAAAGTCGGGATCACCTTTGATCTTATGAGAGAAAACGGTTTTTGCGATGAACGTCTTTCGGATATTCACGCGCCGATAGGTCTTAAAATAGGCGCTGTCACACCCGCGGAGATAGCTGTAAGCATACTTGCCGAGATCATAGAAATAAAAAATAAAAAAAGCGCTTCATCCGTTTCGGCGGAGCTTCTTTCAAGCCGAGCGGCAGGCACGCTTTGCGTTATAACCGAAAAGACAGGCTCATCGCCAAGAGGCGCAGGCAGTATGATGCTTGTGACGGATGACACCGTTATCGACACGATAGGCGGCGGCAAGATCGAATACAGCGCCATCTGCGAAGCGCGGCGCGGCGGGGGCATACGCTCTGTAAGGTATGAGCTTTCCGCTGAAAAAAGCGCGGAGCTGGGCATGATATGCGGCGGCAGCAATACGGTGCTGTTTATTCCGCTTCGAGAAGCATTACCCTGCCCGGTATGAAGGTGAGGTATTCCGGTATAGGCGGCATTGACGGAGAAACGGTCTTGTCGGCTTTGTGCATAATAACACCGCCCGAAGGAACGGAAAATACCATATTCCATTCAAACGGCGCTTCCGATACTGCGGCAAGCTTTACCGGTATACATACGCTGTCCCGCTTTTCGCACAAAACGGTGTCATGTGCGCGGATGCCTATGTACAAATTATCATCCGGTATGGCAAAAGCGTATTCAGGGACACTAAAATACGAATAGGGGACATATAAATCAAGCTCAGGGACATATATTGCGCCTGAGCTTTTTACGGCGCGGAAGATGTTTTTGCAGCCGGTCACGCGGGCGGTCACGCGTTTTTTCGGCGAGGAAAAGATCTCGTGCGTTTTGCCATGCTCGATTATCCTGCCGTTATCCATTATCGCAAGCTCATCGCACAGGCGGTATGCCTCGTCACGGTCGTGAGTGACCAAAACGGCGGGCTTTTTCAAGGCGGCAAGCAGGTTTTTAAGCTCTATTTGAAGCTCTTCGCGCAAATACGCGTCAAGCGCCGAAAACGGTTCATCCAAAAGGAATATATCCGGCGCGGCGGCTATACATCTGGCAAGCGCGGCTCTCTGGCGCTGACCGCCCGAAAGCGTTCCGGGGCGCATATCGAGAAGATCCGTTATGCGAAGCGTTTCGGCTGCGGAGAGTACGTCCGCGCCCGAATGTTTTGCGGCGCAGGCGATATTTTCACGCACGGTCATATTGGGAAAAAGCGCACAATCCTGAAAAAGATACCCTGCGCGTCTTAGCTGCGGCTTTAAGTCGGTTTTAGCGGCTGAATCAAAAAGCACCCTTTCACCAAGGACGATCCTTCCGCTGTCGGGTGTGACAATGCCGGCGATCGCTTTAAGCGTCATGCTCTTGCCGGAGCCGGACGCGCCGAGTATTCCCATAAGCGGCGCGCCGCTTTTAAAGCTTACGTCAAGGCTGAAGCCGTTAAGGGATTTTTTAAATGATTTTTTAATGTTTACTTCAAGCACGGCTATTTCCTCCGTAATGACACGAGATTAAGACAAGCGACAGCGGCAAAAGACACGGCAAGTATGACAGCCACATAAAACGCGGCGGTACGCGTGTCGCCGGCGGCAACGGCGGAATACACCGCAAGAGGGAGAGTCCGCGTCCTGCCGGCGATATTCCCCGCAAGCATCGCTGTCGCGCCAAATTCGCCGAGTCCGCGCGCAAATGCCAATATACCGCCCGAAAGTATGCCGTGACGCGCGTTCGGGAGCATGACACGGCAAAATATTTCCGTTTCGCCCATGCCGATCGTTCTTGCGGCGGATATAATATTTTCGTCCAGCTGCATAAAAGCGCCGAGCGCAGAGCGGTACATAAGAGGGAACGACACCGCAAACGCCGCGATGACCGTGCCGTACCATGTGAATACCACCTTAACGCCTAAAAGCGCAAGGAATTTTCCTATAATCCCCCTCACGCCGAACAGATACAGCAGAAAAAATCCCGCAACCGTAGGCGGCAGCACCAGAGGCAGAGTCAAAACCGCATCGGCAATGCTTTTAAGACGCGCGCTTTTTACAGAGTACACACCCCACGCCGCAATCGCGCCCGCGATAAATGCAAGCATTGCCGAGCAGACGGAGGTTTTTAAAGATATGATAAGAGGCGATAAGTCCATATTGATTCTCCGTGGCGTATACGCTTTAGCGCGATACTGTGAATCCGTAGCGTTCAAATACCTGCCGCGCCTCGTCAGACCGGAGGAAGGCTATGAATTTTTCGGCGTTTTCCCTTGATGAGGAGTTTTTCAAAATGCCGATGGGGTATACTATCGGATCTCCGAGAAGCTCGGAGGGCGCTTCGGCTATTACGCGAACATCCGCTTGCGCCGCGTCGGTGGAGTAGACTATGCCGACTTCGGCGCTGTTTGACGCTGTCCAGTTAAGCACCTCGGTAACATTTGTTCCAAGGCTTGCGCGGGAAGATACCTCATCCCAAAGACCCAGACCCTCAAGCACCTTTTTGGCATACTGACCTGCCGGCACAACATCCGGATCGCCTACAGCTATGACGGAGGCTTTTGTTATATCCTCAAACGATGTCACATCCGTTTCCCCGCCGGTTATAAGCACGAGCTTATTCTCCAAAAGCGGAGCCGCAGTGGACGGATCAATAAAGCCCTCCTGCGAAAGCGCGTCCATCTGCTTTTCGGCAGCCGATAAGAACACGTCCGCTTCAAGTCCGTTTTCGATCTGCTGCTGCAGCTTTCCGGAGCTGTCGTATGTACCCTCTATTTCTATGCCGTATTTTTCCTCGAACATAGGTATAAGGTCGTTTTCGAGCGAGTATTCCATGCTTGCCGCCGCAGCTATCATCAGCTTGCCCTGTTCGGGCTGCTCTTTCTGTGTCGAGCAGCCTGCAAAAGACAGCGCCGCCAAACTCAGTGCCATTGTTATAAGTATTGTTTTTGAAACACGTTTCATATTGATCATCCTTTCTGTGTTCCGTTCAGTATGCCAAGCGCGTGGCGCAGGACATCCTTTACAATTTCGTAACTCTGCCTGACAGCCTTAGGACTGCCGGGGAAATTTATTATAAGCGCGTTGCCGCGTATTACACATACGCCTCGTCCGAGCATTGCCCTTGGCGTGTACGCCATAGACGCGCGGCGAAGCTCCTCGGCAATGCCGGGGACTATGCGCTCCGATACAGCCATGGTCGCCTCGGGAGTATTGTCGCGCTTTGAAAGTCCGGTGCCGCCGGTGGTTATGATAAGGTGTACGCCCTTGTTGTCGGCGAGGTTTTCAAGGCATGAGATTATCCGTTCGCGATCGTCGGGTATAAGGACACGGTTATCGACTTTAAAGCCGTCCCCCGATAAAAGCTCTGCAAGCAAGGGACCGCTGTCATCCGCGCGAACGCCCGCATATCCGCTGTCGCTTACCGTGACCGCCGCCGCCGAAAACAGCTCGCGTATACTGACCTCGTCCCCGACGCTTACAGTGCCGCCCTTTAAAACACGGGCGAAAATGCCGTTTGACGGCATAATACATTTACCCGTGCGCCGCGCGATCTCACATTCGCTGTGGCACTCCTTGCCTATCTGGGTGACCTCAAGCACACAGCCGCCTGCAAATATCATAGACCCGACCGGCAGCTTATTAAGGTCAAACCCCTCAACGACCAGATTCTCTCCGAAATCACCGAAGCTGACGTTCGCGCCCTCGCGGTTGAAATCGCGTATTCGTTCGTATGCGAGCAGACTGACCTGTCTATGCCAGCTTCCGGCGTGAGCGTCGCCTTCAAGACCGTAGTTTTCAATAAGTCTGCATTTACCCCTGTCGCGCTTGACGGTGCCGCGCTTTTCACTGGTGCAGACAGCCATTATCTTTCCCATTTTATACACGGATCCTTTCATTTGTTATCTGTCGCGAAGCTATCCTCCGAAGCTCCACATACCGGAGCTGTGCGGCGAGGTATTGCGCGCAAAATCATGTCCGGCGGGTTTTTGGGAGGCGATCTCCTTGATTTTTTCTTTTATCTCCTTGTCGGGGCGATCCGCCATTGCGAAAATATTTTCACCGCTGTCATAGCAAAGACACGGCTTGAGTACGCCGTCGGAGGTGAGTCTTATCCTGCCGCAGCTTTTGCAGAAGCAGTCCGATACCGCGCTTATAAAGCCTATCCTGCCTGAAAAGCCGTCAAAGGAATAATACACGGCGGGGCCGGCTCCCGTACGTCCGAGATACAAGCCTTTTCCAAGCCGCTTCTCAAGCGCGGAGCGCACTTTCCCGTTTGAAACGAAGCCGCCTCTGCCGCTCATGGGCATATACTCGATAAACCGCACATCTATGCGCCTGCCCTTTGCCATAAGCGCAAGCGGAAGAATGTCCTTTTCATTCAAGTCCTTTATTACGACGGCGTTTATTTTAAGACGCAGACCCGCGCTGTACGCCGCGTTTATGCCATCAAGCACGGCGGCAAGAGTATCGCGGCGCGTTAATTTTTTATAGGTGAGGGGGTCGGCGCTGTCAAGGCTCACATTAACGCAATCCGCACCCGCGCTTTTAAGAAGGGAGGCATACTTTTTTAAAAGAACGCCGTTTGAGGTGAGTGTGACGGATTTTATCAAGGGCAGCGCCTTAATATCCGACACAACGGACGCTATATCCTCGCGCATAAGCGGCTCGCCGCCTGTGAGCTTTATTTTTGTTACCCCGCACTCCGACAAAAGCCTCGCGTACCTTACAAGCGTTTTTGCGCGCGGATCGGGAGTGCGGCTCTGTATGCCGTCGGGGTTACAGTAAAGGCAGGACAATGAACACCGCGATGTGACGGATATACGCGCGTAGTCGATGACGCGTCCCAGATCGTCAGTCATTGAAGTAATCACCGCTCTTTCCGCCATGCTTTTCCAAAAGATGTACATCGGATATTATCATGCCCCTGTCAAGAGCCTTGCACATATCGTATACGGTCAGAAGCGCCGCCGACACACCTGTGAGCGCCTCCATTTCAACGCCGGTGCGCGCCGTGGTTTTCGCCGTGAACACGCACTTGATGCACCGCCGCTCATCATTCGGGAAAAATTCAGCGCCGCAGAAGCTCAGCGGGAGCATATGGCAAAGCGGTATCAGTTCATACGTTTTCTTGGCGGCCATTATGCCCGCTATCCTCGCGGCGGCAAGCACATCGCCCTTCGGTGCGGCGCCGTCCATAACGGCGGAATACGCGGCTTCGTTCATATGTATAACGCCTGCGGCCTTGGCGGTGCGGTAAGTTACGTCCTTTTGTGAAACGTCCGCCATATGCGCCTCGCCGCGGCTGTTTAAATGTGACAGATTATCCATAGTCTTGTTCCTTTAAAATTCTCATGCACCGAAGCCGCACTTGGGAAAGACGCATACTTCGCAGTTAAGGCACTGACCGCCGCAGGCAAGCTGCACAAAGTCCTCTCTTTCAAGCCTTTCGCCCGCAAGCAGTCTTGGCAGCACCAGATCGAATATTGTGCGCTTTGCGTACATCACGCAGCCCGGCAGTCCCACGACCGGCACGCCGTTCACGTATGAAAGCATAAACATAGCTCCCGGCAGAACGGGCGCGCCGTAGGTAACGACCTCGCCGCCGCAGCTTCTTATCGCCGCGGGAGTCCTGTCATCGGGATCCACCGACATACCGCCCGTGACAGCCACAAGTCCTGCTCCGTCCCCGATAAAATCCATTACGGCGCCGCGTATACGTCCGGCGTCATCGCCGGTAAGCACCTGTGAAAGCACACCGCAGCCGTACTCGGCGGCTTTTTTGCGGACGGCATCTCCGAAAGCGTCTTTGACGCGTCCTTTAAGCACCTCGTTACCCGTGGTTACTATGCCGATTTTCACAGGTTTTATCGGAAGGACCGATATGACAGGGAAGCTTTCGCGGCAGACCTTCTCAAACCGCTTGACGGTATCGTCCTTTACAACAAGAGGTATCACTCTCATGCCGCCGAGAAGATCGCCCTTTTTTACGGGCCTGTCAGGGTGTATTGTTGAAAAGCATATCTCACAATCGCGGCCGCACTCGTAAAGCGCGGCGCGGTTTATTTTCACAACGCCGTCATACGCAGCGAAAAGAGTTGCCTTGCCCTCGCTTATCTCGCTTACGGTGATACCCGCGCCGCAGGCGGCTGCCGCCATGCGCTTTGCCGCGTCCTCCTCGTGTACAGATCCTTCGTCAAGCTCGTACACGAAAACGTGTTCCTTGCCCATGCGCAGCAGATGCTCGATGTCATCTTCCGTGATTATATGCCCCTTTTTAAAGGCGCGCCCCTTGAATTTACCGGGTATTATCTCGGTCATGTCGTGGCACAGCACCGTGCCGAGGGCGTCCTCAACGCGCAGCTCTTTCATATCGGCAGATTTCCTTTCGTTTATTATATTGTTATAATTATAACACTAAGCAAAAAAAATGTCAAGCCGGAGGTAAAGCAGAAGCGAAAAAGTGAAAAT
>CAZCZR010000038.1:0-9552 GCA_964503455.1 uncultured Lachnospiraceae bacterium
AAGCGTATGAGGATCTCGATGAGATTACCAACCCGACCGAAGAACCCACAGAGGAGCCGACAGAGGAGCCTGTTGAGGTTGATCCGGTTGTAAACTATAACGATCCGATAGCGCTCACAAACGAATATGCCTATATCTTTGGCAGAAATGACAGCATGATGGAAGCCGACGACGGCATAAAGCGCGGCGAGATTGCCGCAGTACTTTACCGGCTATTAAAGCAAAATAACGCTTTGGGCGGATTTAATTATGATATTTCCGCAGATCCGGTATATGCGGACACAGCCGGACGCTGGGACAGAAGCGCTCTTGAGTATATGCACTATATAGGCGTATACGGCGACGCCGACAGCATCGGTCCCGCTAGTTATGTTTTGCGCAGCGAGGCATTCAAACTTATGGTCATTGCGCTTGAGTTCACAAACGATACTACGCTTAATGACGATCAGTATGCGTTCATCCTCAAAGACGCCGGATATATAGTGGGCGATGATGACGGTGACCTTATGCTTGACAGTTATATAACGCGTGCGGAGTTGTGTAAGATATACAATGAAATCATAGGCCGCGACGAGTGTGTGCTTGAGACCGCCGACGGCGAGGCTATAACAGCTGAAACCTACGGATTTACCGATCTCGACGCGAACGAGTGGTACTATGAAGATGTATTGAAGGCAACAAGCGCATTCACAGACGGATATGCCGATCTTGAAAAGCGCGGTATAAGAAATGTACTTGACGATTATTCATAAGTAAACAAATGAAAGCCTACGGCTGATGAACCGACCTCCAAAAATCCAATGATTGGGAGGCCGGTTTTTTCATGGCAAATAAATATATCATGCCCGCTAAACGCAGTGTTGAAAAACGGGTATATACCTGCAAGGAATTTGGTAAAGAAGAAATAATGCGTTCAATAAAAATAAAAAGATAAAATAAAAAAATTATACCGAAAAAAGCCGCTTGTTTTTACACAAACGGCTTATTTCACATTTGGTGGAGTTGACGAGAATCGAACTCGTGTCCGAAAACAAATCCGCCTGATTTTCTCCGAGTGCAGGCTATGCTTTACATTCCCTTTGCCAAAACTTCATAACCAAAGCTATGGCATCAGTAGTCCCTGATTCATGGCGAAAGCCGGAACACTCTCCCGCTCACGTTCACCACTGGTATGTGCCTCAGCCTGTGCCGTGGTACTCACAGGGGAGACATACCGCCGTTTAGGCAGCAGCTAATTCGTAATCGTTAGCGTTTATTTTTAAAGCTTGAGCCTTTTTAACGCGGCTGACTCATCCGCGACTCGCTTATCAGGATTCTTTATCTCCGTCGAAGCCATTGCAACCCCATATAAAATTGTATTATCAGTATACCATAAGTTTATGAAAAAATCAATTGTTTTATCCAATATTGTTTGTGAATTTTTTGTGAACGGTCAATTTGGGGCTGATTGGAAATAAGGTTTTTAATATTTTGTGAACTTTTTTTAAATTAATAAAAAAACACTTGACAAATGAAGTAAATAGTGGTACATTATACTTGTAATTGTTAGCACTCGTTTGTATTGAGTGCTAACAGACAGTGCCAAAGGAGATGGTCTGATGGATTTGAATGACAGAAAAAAGAAAATTCTCCAGGCTGTCATAGACGAGTATATAGGCACGGCGGAGCCTGTGGGATCGAGAGCAATCTCAAAGAAAAAGGATCTGGGTTTATCGTCGGCGACTATACGCAATGAAATGGCGGATCTGGAGGAAATGGGTTATCTTGTCCAACCCCATACTTCGGCGGGAAGGATACCTTCGGATGAAGGCTACCGTTTTTATGTAAGCTCGCTAATGCGGCGCTACAGTCTTGGTATGGAAGCCTTGCAGCAGCTGCAGGAGCAGCTTCGCGGAAGGGTCAGCAAGCTTGACAGCATAATAAAAAAAGCAAGTCTGATAACCTCGTCGCTTACTAATTATGCCACTATAATCAGTACGCCGAGCAGTCCGCGCAGCGCAAAGATACAGAAAATCGATCTTGTTTCCGTCGAGGGAGCGCTGATACTTTTGGTGATAACCGACACGGGCGGGGTCAGGCATGAAATGCTGAGGATTCCGGTGAGTGCGGAGCAGGCCGATATACTTTCGGCGATACTCAATTCAAAGCTTGGCGGTCTGTCGGCGGACGAGATAGACTATGACCGTCTGTCAGCGCTTCAAGCGGAAATCGGGGCGATGACTGATATATCGCCTCCGGCATTGATAGCCATTCTGCATTTTGTGTGCGAAACGGCGGCGTCCTTTGATGATAAGGAGATATACCTCACAAACGCAAAATCAATACTGAGCTTTCCGGAATACAGCGATGTGGGGAAAGCAAAGAAGATACTTGATTTTTTGGAGGACAAAAAGAATCTCGGCAAGCTTTTGGGCGACAAGAACCAAAGCGATGAGGTCACGGTCAAGATAGGCTCTGAAAACGAGTTTGATGAGATGAAAGACTGCAGTCTTGTCACGGTCAACTATGAGCTTGCAAATAATGTCGGCGGAAAGATCGGCGTTATAGGTCCAAAGCGAATGAATTACGCGAGAGTGTTTGCGAGCTTGGATATAATATCAAAGGAAATAGACAACATTATTGCAATGTATTTAGAAGGTGAGTGATAACGTGGAGAAAAACCTAAACGAGGAGACCGAATGTGAAGAGATAACTACCGAAGCGGAACCAAAACCCGAGGAAACGTCCGAAAGCAAGGAGACGTCCTCGAATGAAACGCTTGAGGCAAAGGTCAGGGAACTGAATGACAAGTACCTGCGGCTTTATGCGGAGTACGATAATTATCAGAAGCGTTCGCAGCGTGAAAAGGCGGCTATATACGCCGACGCAGTCGCTGATACGGTGGCGCAAATACTTCCGGTGGCGGACAATATTGAGCGCGCTTTGAAAATCGAGGTCAGCTCCGATGACGCAAAGCAGCTTATGGAGGGCATAGAAAAGATCGCCAAGCAGATCTCGGACAGCTTTGCAAAGCTGGACATCAAGCCGATAAAGGCTGAGGGCGAGCAGTTCGACCCTAATTTCCATAACGCGGTGATGCATATAGAAGATGAAACTGTAGATGATAACACTGTGGTGGAAGAGCTTATGAAGGGTTACATTTACAAGGATTCCAAGGTAGTGCGTCACAGCATGGTCAAGGTTGCAAATTAAGGAATAAATAAGTTTTATAACAGGAGGAAATAACAATGAGCAAAATTATAGGTATAGACTTGGGTACAACAAATTCGTGCGTAGCTGTTATGGAGGGCGGAAACCCTAAGGTTATCACGAACTCCGAGGGTGCGAGAACAACTCCGTCGGTAGTGGCATTTCAGAAGGACGGCGAAAGAATAGTAGGTCAGGTCGCAAAGCGTCAGGCAGTAACAAATGCCGACAGAACGATCATGTCGATCAAGAGAGAAATGGGTTCCAACTATAAGGTGGAAATCGACGGCAAAAAGTATACGCCGCAGGAAATTTCGGCGATGATACTTACAAAGCTGAAGCAGGACGCCGAGGCGTATCTCGGAGAAAGCGTTTCGCAGGCGGTTATTACGGTACCCGCGTACTTTAACGACTCGCAGCGTCAGGCTACAAAGGACGCCGGCAAGATCGCAGGTCTTGAGGTGCTGAGGATAATCAACGAGCCTACTGCCGCAGCGCTTGCTTACGGCATGAGCGATGTTGACCAGACTATAATGGTATACGATCTGGGCGGCGGCACATTCGATGTGTCGATACTGCAGATAGGCGACGGCGTGTTTGAGGTGCTTTCCACAAACGGCGACACGCGTCTGGGCGGAGATGACTTTGACCAGAGAATCATAAATTATCTTGTATCGGAGTTCAAGAAAAACGAGGGCGTTGACCTTTCGGGCGACAAAATGGCTATGCAAAGGCTTAAAGAGGCTGCCGAGAAGTCGAAGATAGAGCTTTCAACGACTACGACCTCGAACGTAAACCTTCCGTTCATCACGGCGGACGCTTCGGGCCCCAAGCATCTTGACATTACGATCACAAAGGCTAAGTTTGACGAGCTTACATCCGATTTGGTTGACAAAACGTTGGTATGCATAAGAAACGCTATGAGAGATGCGGGTCTGTCGTCATCGGATATACAGCAGGTACTGCTTGTCGGCGGTTCGTCAAGAATCCCGGCTGTTCAGGAAGCTGTAAAGAAGGAAATGGGCAAAGAGCCGCATAAAGGCATCAACCCCGATGAGTGCGTTGCTATAGGCGCCGCAAGACAGGCGGGCGTTCTCGGCGGCGAGGAAACAGGCGTGCTGCTTCTTGATGTTACGCCGCTGTCGCTCGGTATTGAAACCATGGGCGGCGTATGCACAAAGCTTATTGAAAGAAATACCACTATCCCGACAAATAAATCGCAGATATTCTCAACGGCCGCTGACGGTCAGACCTCGGTTGAGGTACACGTTCTTCAGGGCGAGAGAGAAATGGCGCAGTATAACAAGACTCTCGGACGCTTCACCCTTACGGGCATAGCTCCCGCTCCCAGAGGAGTACCCCAGATAGAGGTCACCTTTGATATAGACGCGAACGGTATCGTAAAGGTATCAGCTAAGGATCTCGGAACGGGCAATGAGCAGAAGATAACGATCACATCATCGACAAACCTCAGCGATGAGGATATCGACAAGGCTATCAAGGAGGCTGAAAAGTACGCCGAGGAGGATAAGAAGCGCAAGGAAGAAGTCGAAATCAGAAACAATGCGGAGTCGCTTGTATATCAGAGTGAAAAGACTCTCGGCGAGATAGGCGACAAGATTGATGCTTCGGAAAAGGACGGAGTTCAGGCGGAGATAGACAAGGTTAAGGAAGCGCTTAAGGGTACCGATTCGGATGCCATCAAGGCGGCTTCGGAGGCTTTGTCGCAGAAGTTCTACGCTGTATCGGAGAAGCTTTATCAGCAGGCTAATCCGAACGGTCAGCAGGGAGGCTCGCAGCAGGGCGATCCTCAGCAGGGTACCGGCGGCGATTACTACGACGCAAACTACAGAGAAGTGGACAACGACTAATTCAAAGGGGCAGAATATTCTGCCCTTTTGAGCGTAATTTTATATTGACAACAAGGACAAAACAGAGTTATAATAGAAAAGGCATCACCGCGTAAAATATGCAGTGATGCCCAAAGAGTTTTGGCAGGTGAGGACAGTGGCTGAAAAAAGAGATTATTATGAGGTACTCGGCGTATCCAAAAACGCGACCGATGCGGAGCTGAAAAAAGCGTTTCGTCAGGTGGCAAAGAAGTATCATCCCGATCTTAATCCGGGCAATAAGGAGGCCGAGGCTAAATTTAAAGAGGCGAATGAAGCTTACGAGGTGTTGAGCGACAAGGAAAAGCGCGCAAGGTATGACCAGTTCGGTCATGCGGGCGTGGATCCGAATTACGGCGCGGGAACCGGAAGCGGCTTTGGCGGCGGCTTCGGCGGCTTTGATTTCGGCGATATATTCGGTGATATATTCGGCGGCTTCGGCGGAGGTTCGAGAAGGAACGGGCCCAAGCGCGGCGAGGATGTGCGTCAGACTATAGACATAACCTTCGAGGAGGCTGCCTTCGGCTGTAAGAAGAAGATAAATATCAATCGTATGGAAAAGTGCAAGACCTGCGGCGGCACCGGCGCAAGACCCGGAACGAGCGCAGAAACCTGCCGCCGGTGCGGCGGTACCGGTCAGGTGCAGACCCAGACGAGGACGCCTTTGGGATATATGACAAACGTCACAACGTGTCCCGAATGTCGTGGCAAGGGAAAGATTATCAAGGAGCCGTGCCGTGACTGCCGCGGAGAAGGCAGGGTACGTGCGTCAAAAACCGTTGAGGTGGATATTCCCGCGGGTATCGACAACGGTCAGACTATGCAGATAGCCGGCAAAGGCGAGGCGGGACTCAGAGGCGGCCCGAGCGGAGATCTTCTGCTTACAATACGGATCCGTCCGCATGAGATTTACCGCCGTGACGGTTTTGACACGATGATAGAAATGCCGATTTCGGTCGTTCAGGCGACATTGGGCGCAACGATTAAGGTGCCTACGCTTGACGGCATAGTCGAGTACGATATTCCAGAAGGAACACAGACCGGAACGCGTTTTAGGCTTCGCGGCAAGGGTATACAGTACCTTCGCGGCAAAGGACGCGGAGATCAGTTTGTTACAGTCAATGTGGAAATTCCGAGGAATCTTTCTTCAAGACAGAAGGAGCTTTTAAAGGAGTTTGACGAGGACAGAAACTACAGACAGAAAAAATCATTTTCGGATAAAATGAAAGATTTGTTCAAATAAGGAGGACACATAATGAATCCTAACATATATAAATGGGATGAAACTCCGGCGGATAAAAAGGATTTTATCCTGCGCCGCGCGGAGCTTGATATAACGGAGCAGATGAAGGTTGCCAAGGAGGTGTCGGACGACATCAGAGCAAGAGGCGATGCGGCTGTGTTGGAGTACACGGCTAAATTCGATCATGTTCAGCTTAGCGCGGATACCATGAAAGTGACTCCCGAAGAAATCGAGGCGGGTTACAACAACTGCGATCCCGAAACGAGGGAAGCTATTGAATACGCCTACAAGAATATATATGATTTCCACGAGAAGCAGCTTCCGGAGGAAATGTGGTTCACTATGGTGGACAACGGTCTTATGGTGGGCGAGAAAACCACGCCTATCGTCGATGTGTGCTTGTATGTGCCTCACGGCAAGGGCAGTTTTCCGTCGGTGCTGTGTATGCTGGGAATACCCGCTGTAGTGGCAAAGGTGCCTAAAATAATAGTGGTGACGCCTCCAAATGCAGAGGGCAATGTCGATGACGCTATTCTGGCGGCCGCCAAGATAATAGGCATTACGGAGATATATAAGGTGGGCGGCATACAGGCGATCGCCGCTGTGGCTTACGGCACGCAAACCATTCCCAAGTGCCACAAGGTCATAGGCCCCGGCAACAGCTATGCTACCGCCGCAAAGAGAGTGCTTGCAAATTATATTGATACCGGACTTCCGGCAGGCCCCAGCGAGATAATCGTACTGGCGGACGAAAAAGCCGATCCCGAAAAGGTAGCTCTTGACTGGATGATCGAGGCGGAACACGGTCCCGACAGCGCAGCGCTTTTGGTTACACATTCGCGCGAGCTTGTCGAAAAGGTAATTCCCATTGTGAACCGTCAGCTTGAAAAAATATCTCCCAAGAGAAAAGAATTTATTGAAACAAATCTTGTAACCTACGGCGGTGTGATCCTCACAAACAGCCTTGAAGAGTCGATAGATTTTGTAAACGAATACGCTCCCGAGCATATGGAGGTCATGACGGAAAAGCCGTTCGATACTCTGCCGAAGATAAAAAATGCCGGCGAGATACTTTTGGGCGACTATACCCCCGTAACTCTTTGCAATTTTGTACTCGGACCGAACGCCATTCTTCCGACGGGCGGATTTGCAAAGACGTATTCGTCGGTAAGCGTTCAGGACTTTTTGAAGAGATCGTCTGTAGGCTACGCCTCAAAGGACGGATTTGAAAACGTAAAAGAGTACGCATACCGCTTTGCAAAGGTCGAAGGCTTTGATACACACGGTCTTGCAGTGAAGGAAAGAAAATAACGTGAAAATAAGCTTTGCATATCACCTCCTTTCGGGGTCGGGAGTATACACATACGCCGTCGTCCCTCAAGAAGGCAATCTGCCGGCTTCTTTTCCAAGTTACTGATTTGAGCCGCCCAAAGGCAGAATGGAGATTAAAATGGATAACATTATAAAAGTAACGCGAAAAACCACCGAATCCGAGATGAGCGTTGTCCTTGATTTTTCGCCCATAAAGCCGGACTACCGCGAAAGGATCAACACCCCGATACCGTTTCTCAATCATATGATCGAGCATATTGCATGGCGCGGCGGGTTTAATATTGAAGTCGCCGTAAAGCTTGACAAATTCACCCTCACTCATGTTATATGCGAGGATCTGGGCATGGCTTTGGGAAAGGCTGTTGCCGAATACATAAAACGCGGCAAAGAAAACGGCGTTACGGGATTTGCAAGCGCGGTCGGCATTATAGACGAGGCCAAGGCGGAAACGGCATTGAGCTTTGAGTCAAGGGCGTATTTCAATTTGGACTACCACGGCAATGTACCCGCAGAAAAAACCGAAGGCATGGACAGAGAGGATCTGGAAACGTTTTTGGAAGGCTTCGCGCAGGGCGCCGTATGTACGCTGCATATTGACCTTGAAAAGGGTCATAACGGGCATCATATCTGGGAAGCGATATACAGAAGCTTCGGAAGTGCGCTTAAAAACGCGCTTTATCTTGATCCCGCAAGAAAGGGCATGACCAGCGGCGTTGCCGGAAGCATAGCTTGGGTAATAGAATAATAACAGGGATACGGGCAATAACAGGGACACAAAATATATGTGTCCCTTCTTATATAATATGGAACTGTAATATGGAACGACTGAATGATATTTTAAACAAATACAACACCGTCATATTTGATATGGACGGGGTTATTACAAGCGAACAGAATTACTGGAATTCCGCCGCTCTTACGGTGTGGGAATATTTAAAATGCGCAAGGCTTGTAAGGGACATTAAAATTAAAAACAGGGACATTAAAATTCTTAGCGGGGACATTAAATACACTCCCTCGGAGCTTGAAGCGAATGTGGAAAGCATACGCTCAGAGGTGTTTTCAAAAGACAGGCTTATCGGCATACTTAAGGAAAAAGGCGTAAACTCCAACTGGGATCTGGGATATGTAACGCTTGCGCTGGCTGTCATTAATGACTGTGAGGATTTTTCAATGCTTCCGGAATACGCCGAAAAGCTTGGCGGAAATATTTTGGAGGAATACGATGCAATAGCGAAGGCGCTTTCGGACCGTTTCGGCGGAGGAGATTTTTCCAGAAGTTCAAATCTGTGGCGCGAAATGCAGCTGTGCTTTCAGGAATGGTTTTTAGGCGATGAGTTGTACCTAAAGACCTGCGGCAAACCAAAGGTGTGCGGCAAGCGCGGACTTTTGCACAGCGAACGCCCGATAGTAAGCATAGATAAGCTAAGGACGCTTATGCGCCTTATGTATGAGGCGGGCAAGCGTATCTGCACCGGAACCGGCAGACCGGCAGAGGAAATACTGTCGCCGCTTGAGGACTGGGATATAAAAAAGTACTTCGCGCCTGACGGACTGATAAATTACAGTCATGTGACCGAAGCTGAAAAGGCTTTGGGAGCAGGCGCTTTAACAAAGCCGCATCCGTATATGTTTTTGAAAGCTCTTTTCGGAGAAGGAATGTCGGATAATGATATAGTATCGGGAAATTACGACTCATCGGCGGCGAAGCGGGCGCTTATAGTCGGGGACGCCGGCTCTGATATACTTGCCGCAAAAGCCATGGGCGCGGATTTCTGCGCCGTGCTTACCGGTATCAAAGGACCGGCGGGAAGAAGCTATTTTGAAAATCTCGGCGCCGAATATATACTTTCAAGCGTTGAGGAGCTTGTGATATGTTAATGCTTGGAGTCTGTTGACGCG
>CAZCZR010000038.1:9652-15843 GCA_964503455.1 uncultured Lachnospiraceae bacterium
CTTGACGGTAATTTTGCGATACCTCGTTATTCCGAAAGGCCGCCCCTTGAATGATGCCCTTGCATGATGCCCTTGCATTATGCAGGCTTTACAATTGCGACAGTGCTTCTACTTCTTTATTTACATCCGCCTCACATTCGCGCATGGCAAGAATTGTTCTTTGCAATAAATCATCAAGCTCCCAGCCGAGCATATCCGCGCCGCGTTCTATTACTTCCCTTGAGCATCCGGCGGCAAAATTCTTGCTCTTATACTTCTTTTTAAGGCTTTTTAGCTCCATGTCACGCGTGCTTTTTGACGGGCGCATTTCCGCTGCCGCCCATATAAGTCCCGTCAGTTCATCCACGGCATAAAGCACCTTCTCCATTTCATGCTCCGGCTTTACGTCTACCGTCAGCTCATAGCCGTGCGAACATACGGCGTGAATAACATCTTCGCCGAAGCCTCCCTCTCTTAGCAATTCGGGCGCCTTTATGCAATGTTGGTCAGGATACATTTCAAAATCTATATCATGAAGCAGTCCTACAATGCCCCAATACTGTTCATCATACCCAAGCTCGCGCGCAAAATATTTCATCACGCCCTCTACCGTCAATGCGTGACGCAAGTGAAAAATGTCTTTATTGTATTTTCTCAATAATTCCCATGCTTTGTTTCTATCCATTGTAAAACCTCCTTGTCTGATTTACATAGGTCAGATTATAAAAAGCATAGCCGACAGCAAACGGAGGGCTATGCTTTTTAACGGTTTCCTTAATTATGAGAATAACGGTGTTGACAAATATCTGTCACCGGAATCCGGCAGCAGAACCACAATATTCTTGCCCTTATTTTCGGGACGCTTCGCAAGGATCTCCGCCGCCTTCAAAGCCGCGCCGGATGATATTCCGACAAGCGCGCCCTCGGTAAGAGCGAAGCGTTTTCCTTCGGCAAAGGCATCCTCGTTTGAAACGGCAATTATCTCATCGTATATTTCGGTATTGAGAACCGTCGGAACAAAGCCAGCGCCTATGCCCTGTATCTTATGCGGTCCGGGGGTTCCCTTTGACAATACGGCGCTTGTTTCCGGCTCAACAGCGACTATTTTTATGTCCGGATTTTTCTCTTTTAGATATTCGCCTACGCCTGTTATTGTTCCGCCTGTTCCTACACCGGCAACGAAAATATCGACCTTGCCGTCCGTCTGAGTCCAGACCTCAGGCCCCGTTGTTGCCCTGTGAATTGCGGGATTTGCGGGATTCTCAAACTGTCCGAGTACTATGGAGCCTTCAATCTGCTCGTTAAGCTCGCTTGCCTTGGCGATAGCTCCCTTCATTCCCTTTGATCCGTCCGTTAATACAAGCTCCGCGCCGTATGCCTTTAAAAGATTTCTGCGCTCTATACTCATTGTTTCGGGGAGCGTGATAATTACATGATAGCCCTTGGCAGTCGCGACCGACGCAAGACCGATTCCCGTATTTCCCGACGTCGGCTCAATAATAGTAGCGCCCGGCTTTAACAGACCGTTCTGTTCCGCATTTTCGATCATTGCGATAGCAATCCTGTCTTTAACCGAGCCTGCCGGATTGAAATACTCTAATTTTGCAAGGACAGTCGTATCCTTGATTTCGACAGCTTCGGTCCAGCGGCTTATATTTACTATCGGCGTATTTCCTATAAGCTCCAATACGCTTGATTTTATTTCACTCATGATAAAATCCTCCAAAAATTTTATTCTACCGTCTTAAAAGCGTCATCAAGCGCTTCAATCAGGTCATTTACGTTTTCCGTACCGATGGAAAGTCTTATTGTATTCGGCTTGATGCCCTGCTCGGCAAGCTCCTGCGCGCTGCACTGCGAATGTGTGGTTGTTGCGGGATGTATAACAAGCGATTTAACATCCGCCACGTTAGCCAGCAGCGAGAATATGGCAAGGTTGTCAATAAACTTCTGGGCCGTCTTTTCATCACCCTTTATTTCAAAGGTAAATATCGAGCCTGCGCCGTTGGGGAAATACTTCTTATACAGCTCGTGACTCGGATCGCTTTCAAGCGACGGATGGTGTACCGCCTCCACCTGCGGATGCTTGCTTAAATAATCCACGATTTTCAAAGCGTTCTCAACATGACGTTCAACCCTCAATGACAGTGTTTCAAGTCCCTGCAGGAAAATGAACGCATGGAACGGAGAAAGCGTTGCGCCCGTATCGCGCAGCAGTATCGCTCTGATATAGGTTACAAATGCCGCAGGTCCGACCGCGTCGGCAAAAGAAACGCCGTGATAGCTTGGATTAGGCTCCGATATCCACGGGTATCTGCCCGATGCCTTCCAGTCGAACGTGCCTCCGTCCACAATAACACCGCCTATCGCCGTGCCGTGCCCGCCGATGAATTTCGTTGCGCTGTGTACTACTATATCCGCGCCGTACTCGATCGGTCTTAAAAGATACGGGGTTGTAAAAGTGGAGTCGATAACAAGAGGTATGCCGTGATTGTGTGCAATCTTGGCGAGAGCCTCAATATCTATTATATTGGAGTTGGGGTTGCCTAATGATTCTATAAATATTGCCTTTGTATTCGGCGCGATAGCTTTTTCAAACACTTCCACGCCCTCATCGGGATCGACAAATGTCGTTGTTACGCCGAAGCCCGGCAGAGTATGCTCAAGATAATTATACGTTCCGCCGTAAATTGTCTTTGCCGCCACGATATTTTCACCCGCCTGCGCAAGAGCCTGAATCGTATAGCTTATAGCCGCCGCGCCCGATGCGACCGCCAATGCCGCCACGCCGCCTTCCAATGCTGCGATGCGCTGCTCAAATATATCCTGAGTCGGATTTGTAAGTCTGCCGTAAATATTTCCCGCATCTCTCAAGCCGAAGCGGTCAGCCGCGTGCTGTGAATTGTGGAAAACATACGAGCTTGTCGCATAAATCGGGACCGCTCTCGCATCCGTTACCGCGTCCGCCTTTTCCTGCCCTACATGAAGCTGTAATGTTTCAAATCTGTATTTCTTGTTCGCCATTATTTTTTTCCTCCTGCTATAATAAATTTATTTTATGTATAGATTATAGCATAATATTTGCCATTTGTCCAATCTATAAATTTTATTATTAGCTATAATTTTTATTTATAGCCGAAAAAAATTCGAAAAAACTTTCTTTATCTTAACCTTATTTTAATTTAAGGCGTTTATAATATAGCTGTTCTAATCGAAAAGGAGCTATGTTTTCAAAATAAAATACAAGAAGGTGATAACAATGAAAATACTTACGCAAGGCCGTGCAAGCGCTGAAAAATTTACGGCAAGATCCCGTAAATCGATTTAAATCGGTGATTGATTTTCCTGATTGAATTTCATTTATACAGAGAGGTGGTGATGACATGAAATTCAGACACGAGTACAAGCACCAAATCAATCTTGCGGACATTTTTGTTCTCAAGACAAGGCTTTCGGCAGTAGCAAAGCATGATTCAAACGCCGGCGAGGACGGCACATATTATATTAAAAGCCTGTATTTTGATAATTATGCAGACAAGGCTCTTCGCGAAAAAGCAGACGGCATAAATAAAAGGGAAAAGTTCCGTATCAGGTATTACGGAACGGACACCTCTTTCATACGGCTTGAAAAGAAAAGTAAAATAAACGGTCTTTGCAGCAAAGAGAGCGCGAGAATTACTAAGGAAGAATGTAAAAAAATCATTGACGGGGATATAGCTTTCCTTATGCAAAGCGAAAGCGAGCTTTTAAAAGAGCTGTACGCCAAAATGAAATATCAGATGCTTCGTCCAAAATGTATTGTGGCATACAGGCGGGAATGTTTTGTATATCCTCCCGGAAATGTGCGCGTTACAATCGATATGGATATTTGCGGAAGCAATAATGTAAAGGAGTTTTTAAACCCGAATTTACAGTTCTTACAGCTGTATCACAATTCCGTATTGGAAGTAAAATGGGACGAATATCTGCCGCAGATAATACGGGACTGTGTGCAGGTAAAATCAAGAAGGTCAGCCGCTTTTTCAAAATATGCGGCGGTAAGGTTTTAATATTTTAATTACGAAAGGAAGTCAAAATTATGAGCTTTAGCGATGTTTTTAAGTCAAGTTTTTTATCGAAC
The DNA here is from genome assembly GCA_964503455.1 of uncultured Lachnospiraceae bacterium. GTDB lineage: Bacteria > Bacillota > Clostridia > UBA1381 > UBA1381 > CAZCZR01. Next base: position 13,752 of record CAZCZR010000038.1, read on the forward strand.
GTCAATTCGTTCTCTACGGTGGATGTGCTTTTGGCGCTTGGTTTGTCATTTGTTTTGGGACTGTTTATATTTGTTATTTACAAAAAAACCTATCAGGGCGTTATGTATTCCGACTCGTTCGGTATTTCGCTTATTGCGATGTCGATGATAACAAGCCTTGTAATTATTGCGGTTACCTCTAATGTAGTGTTATCGCTCGGTATGGTCGGCGCTCTTTCCATTGTCCGTTTCAGGACCGCGATCAAAGAGCCTATGGATATTGCGTTTTTATTCTGGTCAATAGCGGTTGGCATTGTACTCGGCGCGGGACTTTTATCTCTCGCTATCATCGGCTCCGTTATCATAGGTATTATCATCGTTCTTTTCTCCACGCGAAAAATCGGGGATACCCCGTATATCCTTGTGGTAAACTGCGAAAACAGCGAAGCGGAAAATGCCGTTGCCGCGCTTATTAAAGAAGAAGCAAAGAAAAGCGTATTGAAATCCAAATCCGTAAACAAGCTTGGTGTTGAGCTTACCTATGAGGTTCGTATCAAGGAGGAAAATACAAGCTTTATAAACAGCATTTCTTCCGGCGAGGGCGTAACCAATGCCGTTCTCGTCACCTATAACGGCGAGTATATGTCATAAGGAAAACCGATGATAAGCTCAAAGAAAATCGATTTCATTGCAATACTTTTGATTGCATTGGTTTTAATCGGCACAGTATATGCAATGTTTTTGCCACGCGAAAATCTTACCGGCGATGTTTCAGGCGTCATTTCTTACGGTGATGTTCATCAGATCAGTATAACCGATGATGATTATTACACAACTTACGCAGATGACTCAATCGTCAAAATTTCGTTAAACGGCGAAACAGCCGAGGCAAAAAGTAATAATATTGAAATTGCGGACGGCGATGTGAAAATCTTAGCCGGCGGCGTTTATGTGCTGTCGGGCGAGCTGTCTGACGGAAGCGTTATTGTTGATTCCGGCGACGGCGCGGAGGTGCGGATTATTTTAAACGGCGTGAACATAACCTCCTCCGATTTTTCGGCGATTTATGTAAAAAACGCGGAAAAAACCGTTATATCGCTTGCGCCGAACACAGAGAACGTTTTAACGGACGGTCCTTCTTATAACGAGGAAAAATCAGAGGATGGAAAGCCCTCCGCCTGTTTATATTCCAAGGATGACCTTACGATAAACGGTACGGGAAAGCTTACGATCAACGCAAATTTCAGCGACGGAATAAAAGCGAACGATGTTCTTAAAATAACCGAAGGCAATATTGAAATAACCGCGCCCGATGAAGGGATCAACGCGAATGATTACTTTGCCGCGATCAAAGCGAATGTCAATATAGCTTCCGGCGGGGACGCCGTAAAGTGCGAACACGATAATACCGGAAAGGGATTTATTGCGTTTGAGGCTGCTTCATTTTCAATCACAAGCGAAGGTGACGGCATATATGCTTCGTCCGCGCTGTATATGAATAATTCCTCCGTGCAAATAACCTCCGGCGGCGGAAGTGAAAACGCTTCAAATAACAGAGGCGGCTTCGGCGGAGGCATGGGCGGCTTCGGCGGAGGGCAGGATTCCGCAGACAATGATACCGTAAGCACAAAGGCGATAAAAGCCGGTACGAATATTGTTATAAACGGCGGCAGCTTTGATCTCGACAGCAGTGATGATACCATTCACTCGGACGGAGATTTGACCGTTGAAGGCGGCACGTTTGTAATTTCCGCCGGAGATGACGCCGTTCATGCCGAAGCGAATCTCATTCTCAACCCTGAGAATATGAATATAACAAAATGCTATGAAGGATTAGAGGGCGCATATATCACCATTAACGGCGGAGATATTGCTATTGTTTCCGACGATGACGGTATCAATGCTGTCGGTGACGGCTCAAACAGCGGTATGGGAATGATGATGGGCGGTATGAACGGAGAAGAAAAATCCTCCGAGGATGACATCTGGCTCACCTTAAACGGCGGCAGCATATACATTGAAACATCGGGAGACGGGTTTGATTCCAACGGCTCTGCCGTTATAAACGGCGGTTATCTTGAAATATACGGTCCCGAAAACGGCGGAAACGGAT
>CAZCZR010000039.1:0-15787 GCA_964503455.1 uncultured Lachnospiraceae bacterium
GGAGCTGTTTAAAAATGACTTTTTAAACAGCTCCCTTAGCGTTGTTATCTGCGCTTTATCACCTTATAGAATAATCCGCGATGCTGCTGGATATATGTTCGTACAATTCTCCGTTTATAAACACTTTGCTTCTGTTTTCGTTATTGTTGTCGATTCTGTCGAAGCGCCGGAACAACACTATTCTGCCGTCACGGGCAATGTAGTTCTCGGCATATTCTCCGAACGTGTTAAAATAAACGCTTCTTACCGTATCATATACTTTATCTCCGACCGACACACGAAAACGTCCGCATACATCAAGATTGTGTTCTTCAACCTTATCCGTCACAAAATGATCGTGTGTATTCTCGCGGATAATGCCCCTTGGCTTTCGCAGTATCTCCTCGCCGCAGTTGTTTTCGCCGAAGCCCCACTTGCCGAAAAATTCATCATCCAAAAAGGTATGGATGTGCATTATTCCGCCGGATCGGCGCTTGCTCATAAACGCAGTCATTTGCAAATGCGTATCCGTAAGACGCATAAAGTGCGACATGGCGCGTTTTTCATCATCGAACACTATTTCAACACATTCTATCCCGTGGATCATCGCCTTGTTGGCGGCATATGCTTTTTCTTCCGAAACCTTTTCAAGTCTGCCGCCGGAATTAAAATCATAATTCGCAAACACACACTTTTCACCTAAGACAGGCGATATAAAATATCCCATATCCTGTGTGCATATTACCTCAAATGGTTCCGCCTCCATGCGGGTTATAGTAATATCAGGTAAATATTTGGGTAAATTCATATAGGTATCTTCCTTTCCAAAAACATTCGGATACAGATCTCTGAATTTATTCTTCGCGGCATATAAGCGGCTTTTTACGGTCCCCAACGGACATTTAAGCTGTTCGGCTATTTCCCTGTGGGATTTATTCTCAATATAGAAATCCAATAAAAGCCGTCTGTAATTTTCAGGCATTTTGTCAAGCGTTTCATATACATACGCTTCATCAGCTTCCGTGAAATATGACGCTTTTTCATCCTCGATATACTTTATATCGTCAATATTCACATCGTTTTTGCCGTAAACGCGGCGGTAATGATCCGCGCATTTATTGTTCGCGATTGACATGATCCATGCTTTAAATTTACTTGCGTCATGCAAGCTCCCGCAATTTTTATATGCGGCTAAATATACTTCCTGAATAATATCATCGCCGTCAAACTTGTTCGACACTTTTCGATATACATAACGCTCGACAAATTTTGAAAACGCCGCCAGTTGTTTCTCAAATTCAGACTTATCCATTTCCCGACTCCATACTCCTTACTGACTTTCCGATAAGAGCTCTTTCACTTATATAGTCGCTGAAATGTTTTAAAAGGTTCGGTTTTATATGAAATTGAATATTTTATCTGCTTTTTAAGTTGTACATTACATATTTCCGCTTTCGTACATAACCACGGCGGTTACAGCCCCGCCTGCTGTTTCGGTGCGGAGTATCCTTTTTCCGAGTGATACTGTTTTTATGCCGTTTTCCTTTAAAATTTCCACTTCCGCAGGGTCAAAGCCGCCCTCTGGGCCTATGATGAACGCCGCTGTTTTTACTTTCTCCGGCAAGCTTTTTAAGTATTCCCTTATCCCCGCAGTGCTTTCACATTCATACGGCGCGAACGCGGCGTCGGCCATGGTCATGCGTCTGACAGCGTCTTTAAAGCTTACGGGCATACACACCTCAGGTATAATGCCTCTGCCGGACTGCTTCGCCGCGCTTTCGGCGATTTTTTGCCAGCGCTCAACTTTTTTGCGCTCCGCCTTTTCACCGTCAAGCCTTGAAACACACCGCGCCATGGTACATGGCACTATTCGGGTTATGCCAAGCTCCGTGGTCCTTTGTATGATATACTCCATTTTGGGACCCTTCGGTATGCCCTGATACAGTGTCAGTTCTATATCCGGCTCGGTATCCGACTTTTTTGACGATATTATATCGCACACTATTTTCCCCGGTTCAATAGAGGAGATCTCGGCTGTGTAATCCATGCCGGCGCTGTCGCATACGGTTACGCTGTCCCCGATGCCGAGCCGAAGCACACGCGTTATATGCGCCACGTCCTCTGTATCTATTATACACTTCCCATTTACTGCCTTTTCGGGCAGAACAAAAAATTTAGGCATAGTCCTTCTCCATGAATTTCTTTTTTGCATACTCGGCAAATCTTTCGGTATAGCTTTTAAATTCCGCCATTTCCTCCGCCGAAGGCTTCATTTCCGCGCGGTAAGGCTTGTCAAACACATCAAGCTTTAAATGCTTCAGCACATCCGCGGCTATGACAATACCCTCGCCGCTCCAGCCGCAGGAGCCGAACACCATCGCGGGTTTGTGCTGCATTGCCGTAACGCTTACGGCGGAAAACGCCTCCCATATATATGACGGCACGCTTCGCTCCACCGTCGGCGTACCGAAAGCAACCGCGTCCGCTTCAACAAGCATCCTTTTTATATCCGCGCCGTAATGCGGCAGCTCGATGATATTAACGTCAAAGCCCGCGCCGCGAAGCGTTTCTTCAGCCGCCTTCGCCAGCATCTCCGTAAAGCCGTAATTGCTTGCAAAAACCACAGCCGCCCTTGGCTTGCCGTTTTTCTGCTCACACAATGCGCGAAAGCTGTTAAGCGCCTTTTGCGCGCTGACGCCCTCAAGTATGCCGCCGTAGCCTGTGCATATGCGCTTTATATCCGCATCCCCCAGTCTTTTTGCTGCCCTTTGGGCATACGGCGCAAGTATGCGCTTAGTAAGATCATCTTCACTGCTCTTCCCTGCCGGCGGCGAAAAGCAGTCCGACGAAAACAGCGCCCGTTCTTCCGGGCAGTATGTCATCATCGTATCGGGCCAGTCAAGATTCGGCGTGATGATGAATTTAAGTGTCGCTCCGCCGAGATCAAGCGCTTCGCCGTGCTTGACAGGGCGGTCGTTTATCGGGCGGTTCACGGTGTTTCTTATATTGCGCACACCGGCTATTGTCGCCATTACCGTAATGTCTTTGTTCCTCCGGAGCAGCTCCTCAAGCGCTCCCGTTCTGTCCGGCTCGGTGTGGTTGAAGATAACACAGTCTATCTTTTCGGGAGAGATGACTTCTTCAAGATCCCTTATAAACTTGCCGGAAAAACTCGGCGGCGCTGTTTCAATAAGCGCCGTCTTTTCGTTTCCCTGTATAACATACGCGTAATATCCGCGTGTATGTACCGTTTTAATTCGTCCCATATCATTTTCTCCCGCAGGGCACAGCGACTATAGACGCCCAGTCGCCGCCTCTGTTGACCTCTTTGATCTCAAAGCCGCTTTCGCATATCGCCGAGCTCACCTCGTCAAGCCTGTCGGCTATGATGCCCGATGTGATGTATATGCCGTCCGGCTTGATATATTCCCTTGCTGCGGGAGTGAGCGCGATTATAACATCAGCCACTATATTAGCGGCTACTATATCATATTTTCTTTCTGAAAATTCCTTTTTGATCGCCTCATCCGTAAGAATATTTCCCGCGCGGACGATGTAGCGGTCCTTCCCTATGCCGTTCATGGCGGCGTTTTCGTAAGCTATATCACGGGCATTGGGGTCTATATCGGCGGCATATGCCTTTTTCGCGCCGAAAAGAAGCGACACTATCGACAGTATGCCGCTGCCGCATCCAAGATCAAGCACGGTATCTCCGGGTTTTACAAAACGTTCCAGTTCCTCAAGACACATCCTTGTGGTATGATGCGTTCCCGTACCGAAGCTCATGCCGGGGTTTATCTTAAACACCACCCGCTCATTATCCTTGGGAACATCCTCCCATTCGGGACAAACCAAAAGCCTCTCGCCGATGCTGACCTTGTGGTAATATTGCTTCCAATTATTGGCCCAGTCCTCCTCTTTAAGATTTCCCAAGGAGATCTCAAGCCTGCCGAACTCGCCTGATGTGTCGTACTCCTTAAGCTCCAGCATAGAAGCCTTTATCGCCGCAAGCTGCTCCGCCCCGTCGGGATTATCGCCTACATATACTTTTACGCAGGTCTCTTTTGCCTTTTCAATAAGCAGCTCGTCATCCACATAGTCCCAGTACTGCTTGTTATTTTCAAGAAAATCCCGAAAATCCGCTTCATCCTCGATCTCTATGCCCGTAATGCCGAGGCCGTAAAGCCTTCCGCTGACAGGCTCTATGCCTGCGGCGGTCGTGTATATCGTTACCTGTATCCAGTCCATATTTCTCTCCGTTCCGTTACGGCTCTCATTCAAGATAATCCTTGAGCTTTTTGCTGCGTGACGGATGTCTTAGTTTTCTCAACGCCTTAGCCTCTATCTGACGTATGCGTTCGCGGGTCACGTTAAATTCTTTGCCTACCTCTTCAAGGGTGCGCTGTCTGCCGTCATCAAGTCCGAAACGCAGACGAAGCACCTTTTCCTCACGCGGGGCAAGCGTTTTCAGCACTTCTACAAGCTGCTCCTTTAACAGTACAAAGCTTGCCGCTTCCGACGGCGCGGGCGCATCGTCATCGGGAATAAAGTCGCCCAGATGACTGTCCTCCTCCTCGCCTATAGGCGTTTCAAGGGACACCGGTTCCTGCGAGATCTTCGATATTTCTCTTACCTTCTCTATCGACATATTAAGCTCCTTCGCAAGCTCCTCATGAGTCGGCTCTCTGCCATACTCCTGAACGAGCTGACGCGAAACTCTCACAAGCTTATTGATAGTTTCAACCATATGAACCGGAATCCTTATGGTCCTTGCCTGATCCGCTATGGCGCGGGTTATTGCCTGACGTATCCACCATGTAGCATATGTGGAGAATTTGTAGCCTTTTGTGTAGTCGAACTTGTCCACTGCCTTTATAAGCCCCAGATTGCCCTCCTGGATAAGGTCAAGAAACAGCATACCGCGTCCGACATATCTTTTGGCTATGCTTACAACAAGACGAAGATTCGCCTCGGCAAGACGCTTTTTTGCCTCCTCATCGCCCTCCGCCATTCTTTTTGCAAGCTCCGTTTCCTCCTCCGGCTCCAAAAGGCGCACCTTTCCTATCTCCTTGAGGTACATTTTTACATGATCGTCAACGTTGATGCCGTCCGGCACCGAAAGATCCTCAAGCTCCTCCTTGCTGACTTCTATGCCCACAAGCTCGCTGTCCATGTCCTCGACAAGCTCTATTCCTTCTTTTTCAAATATATCGTATATTTTTTCAAGCTGTTCGGGCGAAATATCCACATCGTCAAACACCGTATGAATCTCGTTATAAGTCAGCACGCCCTTTTTCTTTCCTCTGTCCACAAGTGTCTTAATAATTGTTTTTTTACTCGTATTCTCAGCCATAATTTTTCTCCTTCCACACGAAGTAATAAAAATATATATTATATCAAGCCTGCTCCGCCTTGAGCTGCAGATACTGCATCCTGAGCGACATATCGCTCGGATTTTCTGCCATACGCCGCTCAAGCTGGGCAAGACGGATCGTCCTTACATATTCTTTTACAAGCTGTTCGCGGTCATCTATCTCTTTTTCGTCAAAGAATGCCGATGTTGCCGCCGAAAGCTCCTCCGGCGATGCGCACAGCTCGCTTATCATCACCGACGGATCCGGTTCCTTTCCCGCTTCGCGAAGCTCGAAAATTTTTTCGGCGAATCTCTTAAACAGCGGGTCAGTTATATCCTCCGGCGAAAGCTGCTCTTTAAAAAGCAGATACAGCTTCTTGTCGCCGGTTATCAGGCGAATTAAAGTTTTTTCCGTATTATATAGCTTGCCCTTTTGCGCGGAAATCATAACATTACCGGCGCCCGACTGCTTAATTTCTCTGCGCGGCTGACGTTCCGCACGCTTTTTACGGCTTGCGAGGGCGTTTTTTCTGTTCAGCTCGCCCGCTATGGCGCGCTTTGATATGTCGGTTTCCTGCGATACGCTTTTAAGGTAGGCGTCAACCTCGATAGGATCGTCAACTCCCGACAAGACGTCTGTCACTTCGGAAATAAACCCAACCTTGCCGTCCGCCGATTCGAGATCGTATTTCCGCTTCGCAAGCGACAGCTTGTACTCTGTCGATGGAACAGCCTGCGAAACCGCCTGACGAAAACCGTCTATCCCATGAGATTTTATATATTCATCGGGGTCCTTGGCTCCCTTTAAGCGCATGACGCGGGTCTTTAATCCCGCAGTCTGCATAATATCTATGGCGCGCATTGTGGCCTTTTGACCGGCGTCGTCGCTGTCGTAGCACAGTATTACCTCCGAGGCGTACTTTTTCAGCAGGCGCGCCTGATCTTCGGTCACCGCCGTACCCAGAGTGGCTGTTATATTATGAACTCCCGCCTGATATACGGTTATGACATCCATATATCCCTCGCACAGTATTATACTCCGTTCGCCGCTGTTTTTTGCAAGATTTAACGAAAACAAATTGCCGCCTTTGTCAAAAACAGGAGTCTGCGCGGAATTGAGATATTTCGGCGGCTTGAATCCGTTTGGATCCGGCTCGTCGCTCATGATCCTTCCTCCGAAGCCTATCACTTTGCCGCGAACGTTTATTATGGGGAACATCACGCGGTTGCGGAATCTGTCGTATACTCTGTCGCCCTTTTTTTTGACGAATCCCGCCGTAAGCATATCATCATCGCTGTAGCCCTGCTCGGAAAGATAGTTTTTCATGGCGTCAAAGCTGTCGGGAGCAAAACCGAGACCGTATGTTTTTAACGTTTCGGGCGTTATTTTTCTGAGCGCAAGATAAGAAAGCGCCGTTTTGCCTTCCGGCGACGCTACAAGCTGACGGTAATAAAATCTCGCCGCCAGACGATTCATCTCATATATCTTTTCCCTGAGCCTGTGAGCGCGGTCGTCATAAGGAGCATTATTTTCCGGCAGCGCTATGCCCGCCCTGTCGGCAAGGAGCTTGAGAGCGTCCTGAAAATCCAAATGCTCCGCCCGCTGGACGAACTGTATCAGATTTCCTCCCGCGCCGCAGCCAAAGCAGTAATAGAGCTGATTATCGCGGTTTACATGAAATGACGGCGATTTTTCCGAATGGAACGGACACAGTCCGGAATAGTCCTTGCCGCTGCGCTTCAGGTTGACATACTGCGACACAATATCAACTATGTCATTCGCCGCGCATACGTCGTTTATCACATCCGAAGAATACATTGCCATTTCATTTTCACCTCCTACAATACTTCACGATATATTTACCCCCTTTATCCCAAATTGTAACATTATTTTTCTTGACAAATATCTTAAGATGTGATATACTGCATATGTAATTAGTTATAGCTAACCAAAGGAGGTAATATCATGGGAACTGCGATAATTATTGTAATTCTTGCGGCGGCGGTGATATTCGGGGTAAAGAGTTATATCGGCAAGCTGTCACGCGGGTGCTGCGGCGCACAGGACGCGGAGAAGAAGGTAAAGGTTTCGGACACGGAGCTGTCGCACTATCCTTACAGCGCCGAAATGACTGTTACCGGCATGACGTGCAGCCGATGCAAAGAGCGCGTTGAAAACGCGCTGAACCGTATTGACGGCATATGGGCGGAGGCGGATTTGAAAACGGGCATCGCTTTAGTGCATATGAAAAACCAAACGGATGAAACGGAGCTTCGCCGCGCGGTCATCGGCGCCGGATACGGCGTTTCATCGGTGAAGATGCTATAATTTATTCCTGCCGTTTCCTTTCCGCCGGCGCTTTCGTCTTTATTTTATGTATAGCAAAAGCGGCTGTCCATATCCGCAGACAGCCGCTTTTTTATTTTGTGATTATATCCGGTTAATCTCTGTCAACTTCCCATGAAACCACAGTACCGTCCGAAACAAGTATTTCCGCCGAATACTCAATTTTATCTTTTATAAACTCTATCTCGCAGACCCATCTGCCGTCATCGAAGTCGTACTTGGCTTCCTTGAAAACAACCCCTTCTTCTGTGAGTCCGGCTTTGTCAAGGGCAATTTTCTTGGCTTCGTCGATAGTTATGCCTTCAACGCCTTCCGGAAGAGAATCTCTGTCGCCCTTTTCGGCGCTATGGCTTTTTCCCGTTGTCTGATCCGCAGGCTTGTTATTATCCGATGCGGCCGAACTCTTATCCGTAACAATTACATCTGCATCGGTAACGGTTGTCTGTTCGTCTTTCAGGTCAATTGTTTTATCGTCCTCATACCAATATACCGTTTTGCCCATAAGCTCGCCTATGGCGCGTACCGGAAGATACGTCGTTCCTTCATAGAGCATAGGATATACGACTTCCCCGTTCGCGTTTTTAAATGTACGTATTTCCCCGTCAACCTTTACGGTAAAATCGGTACGTATTTCCGACTGCACCTTCTGTATGATCTCTGACGCGGAAGCTCCTACGGCAATACCCGCGGCACATAAGATCCCCGCCGTTAAAACAGTAATTTTTCTCATTATACGCTCATCTCCTTTTGTTGTTTTTTTATATTATAGTAACGCTTATACAAAAGCGTCATTTGCCTTTTACCGCCGAAATCAATACGGCGGATTTATGCAAACGCGGTTTAATTGTCAAGAAATCTGTGCAATATGGTGAAAAACGTTTTAAGGTCGAGAGGCTTTGATATATGCGCGTTCATTCCGCAGTCAAGACATTGCTGAACATCTCCCGAAAAAGCGTTTGCCGTCATGGCAACTATAGGCAGATCCTTATCCTGTCTGTCAAGCTTTCTTATTATTTTGGTAGCTTCAATACCGTCCATAACGGGCATCCTTATATCCATAAGGATAAGGTCATAATATCCCACAGGCGATGCGCAGAGCATATCCACACATTCTTTGCCGTTTTCCGCGATTTCCGCCTCTAATCCGACAGAGGTAAGAGCCTCCTTTACGATCTCCCAGTTTATTTCCACGTCCTCCGCCACAAGAACTCTCTTGCCGGTAAATTTCGTAACGGATTCTTTCGGCTCCGTTTTCTCGACGCTCGCACGTCCGGCGTATTTTCCGAGAACCTGATAAAGCCTCGACTTAAACAATGGCTTGGCGATAAAGCCTTCAAACTCGGTCAGATCGATTTTGTCTTCAACGTCGCCCAAGTCGTATGCCGAAATAAGAAATACAGGCAGATTGACGCATCCCGAAGATCTTATCTTTTCAATCGTTTCGACTCCGTCCATATCGGGCATATTCCAGTCAAGGAATACAAAGTCAAAATCTTTCCCCGCCTTGTGCCGCTGTATAATAAGCTCGACTGCCTTTACGCTCTCGGTTATCCACTCGGCTTTTACGCCAAGCTCCTCAAGGCTGGAAGCGGCGGTCTTGCACAAAAGCTCGTCATCGTCCACAATAAGCACATCCCAAGCGGGAAGCTTTTCGGTAATCTCTGAGGCTTGCGCTATCTTGAAATCTACCGAAAGAGAGAAAACGCTGCCCTCGTTCAAAACGCTTTCCACGGTAAGCTCTCCGTCCATAAGATCGGCAAGCTGCTTTGATATTGACATACCGAGACCTGTTCCGATCGAGCTGCGTACTATCTCTTTATCCTCGCGCTCGAATTTTTCAAAAATTTTGTCCACAAATTCGGGCGCCATTCCGACACCGGTGTCGATAACTTTAAAGACGGTTTTTATATAATCCTCGCCTTTGTCTGAGGGTTCCTGATGCACATCCACATGAATCTTTCCGCCCGCGGGAGTGTATTTAAAGGCGTTTGAAACAATATTTACCAATATCTGGTAAACTCTTATATCATCGCAGTAAACATCCTCCGCCGCTATTTCGTGAATAAATACATCAAATTCCTGCCCTTTCTCCTTTAGCATGGACTGGGAAAGAGCCACAAGGTCATCAATCATAGACTTAATAGAAGAAGGCCTGATCAAAAGCTCCATTTTTCCGCTTTCTATTTTGGAAATATCCAAAATGTCATTTACCATTGAAAGAAGGTGCTTCGATGACGTAACCACCTTTTCAAGGCAATAGCTGACTCTTTCCTTATCGTCTATATGCTTTATGGCGATGTTGGTCATGCCTATAACGGCGTTCATTGGCGTTCTCAGGTCATGACTCATGTTGGACAAAAATTCCGACTTGGCATTGCTTTCTTTTATGGCAAGCATTTTAGCGTTGTCAAGCTCCTCAATCTGCTTTTGATTCTTTCTGTAGTAAAGTATGATCACTCCCAAGATAGATGCAAGAAGTATGATGATAACAGCCACCATCGTCATAAGCCTTACATGGTCCAATCTGTCAAAATATTCATCAAAAACTGTGCTTTGCATTACGGTTACGTAATACCATTCGCTGTTATCCGCGAATGAGGAGCAACACACATAATACTGCCCGTCGTTAAGCTTATAGCTGAAGGCATACTGCGTATCGGTCTCGATGGCGTGCTTCAATCCGTTTATACAATTTTCAGCTCCGTTGGCGTCGGAAAACTCTAATTGAAGAATACCGTCAAAATAGTTATCTCCCTCAATCATGCCGTTGCTTACGATAAAATCGCCGTTGTAGTTTATGACGTGAGTATACACGTTTCCCACATCATCGTCGAGGAAAAGCGCATCGTCCATAACGCTCATTTTTATGCACGCGACAAAAGCTGTGCTGCGTTTGCCGTTTCCCAGTATGTAATCGTTTGTGCCGCGTCCGAACATAAGATATTTTTCGCCGTTTTCGTCCGTGGCATATTCCAAAACGTTTCCGTCGTGAGCGATAGAGGCTTCGATGTCGTTATCTCCCTCTATGGTAAGATTATCTCCGTAGATCGGGACAAGCTTATAGTCCTCATCCAAAAAGCCCGCATAGTTCAGCTTTCTCGTCGTTGCCATTCTTTCTATCGATGCTCTAACCGTTTCATCGGTAACATCTCCGTAATCGAGTGCCGTCATAAGCTCATCGACCTGCGTATATCTCAGCTCCATAATGGATTTAAACTTTTGCTGAAGCTGAAGGTTGATCTCGCTCATATAAATTCCGCTTACGTTTTTTATGGTATCATTTGTTTGAGCAGTCATATAAGAAGTGTAACACGTCAGAAGTATTAGTGTTATTAAAACAACAAATATACCGCTTTTTATAAAAAAGTGACTGTCGCTTTTTTTTCTGTCGCGCATTGTCATTTCGTTTTCAGAATCATTTTGCATACTGCACCGCCTTAAACGCCGTCAAAACCTTTGGATTGAACTGCCCACATTCGCCGTTGAAAATCATTTCTATCGCAACGTCATGCGTAAAGGCTTTTTTATAAACCCTTTCCGAGGTGAGGGCGTCATATACGTCCGCCACGGCAACGACCTGCGACCATATTTCGTTTTTATCTCCGGCAATTCCGTCCGGATAACCCTTTCCGTCCCATCTCTCGTGATGATGTCTGCAAATATCATAACAATATTTGTAAAGATCAGGCTCCAGAATATCCTTAACCTTTTTAAGAAGCTCGCACCCGTTTGTCGTATGCAGCTTCATTATCTGAAACTCCTGCCATGTAAGCTTTCCGGGCTTGTTTAAAATCGCGTCCGGTATCGAGATCTTTCCCACATCGTGCAGAGCCGCCGCCAAAGAGATTTTCTCTATCTCTTCCATGGGCAGCTTGTATTCGGGATACATCTTTCCAAGCCTTATCATAATATTTCTGGTTATCGAGCATACGTTTTTAACGTGCTGTCCCGTTTCGCAGTCGCGAAATTCAATTATGTTCGCAAGTGCCATCACAATGGAGCGGCTCATGCTGTTAAATTTTTCAACCTGTTCCGCCACTATATTCTCAAGATCGTTTTTATGACCGTAAAGCTCCATAACGTTCTTAAGCTGTCTTTTCAGGAAGTATGAAATAAAGGGCTTTGTGATAATATTCATCGCTCCCAGATTATATGCCTCCAGAAGCATATCCTTATCCTCCGCGCCCGTTATGATAAGCACAGGGATCTTTTCTATAAGTCCCGTTTCGTTCATATCCCTAAGCACGTCAAAGCCGTTCTTGCCCGGCATGATAAGATCCAAAAGCACAGCTCCGAGTTTTTTTCCGCTGTTTATAATTTTAAGAGCTTCATCGCCGTCAGTAGCTTCTATGACGTTAAACTCATCTTTAAATATTTCGGCAAGCGTGACGCGGTTTATTTTAACATCGTCAACTACCAAAATAGATCTGTCTTTAAAACTCATCAGAATTTCCTCCCGTATTCATTACGAATACTTTTCGATACATTCCGTTATCCGGTTCTGCACCGGCAGAATCTCAGCGATCGCAGCCTTTGCGCCGACAATATTGCCCTCTCTTAAAAGCCGGACTATACCGGTATACGCATTAAAAAGAGGTTTTATAGACAGGTTCCCCGCCGCTCCTTTAAGAGCGTGAATTTTTTCAACTTCCTTTTCGCAGTTCGCCTCATCAAAATCCGCCGTGACCGGCGTTTCTCTCAGCATTTCGGCAAAGGTTACAAGCATTTTCTTATACAGCTCGGTATTGCACATAAAACGGTCAAGACCATCTTCGGTGTCAACACCAAGCTCTTTTAATTCGTCTAACATGGTTTCGATCTCCCCCCCCACACGCACTGCATGGTGCGAAGATTTAAAAGTATTATAAACTGTTCCATTGTAAGTATAGCATAAACTAAATTTTTTGTCAAGTAAAAACCTGTAAAAAAACATGGCAGGATTTATATGTAATTTTAAATATTTTTATAAAAAATTATAAGATTTTAATCTTTTTTTAATATTTATGCTGTAATATATAATCATGAACCGATTAAAAGGAGTTAGAGAATATGCCGATAAGAAAAACCGCCGTATTGTTTGCGGCAATAGCATCAATGGCGCTGTCCTCATGCAAGGTGTCGGAAACGCCGAAAGCAGAGGTCCCCGCGCCGACGGGCGAATTTAATTTTTCCGTTCTGAAGGCCGGTCAGGCGGACGCGATCATATTGACAACGCAGAACCACAGCGTAATAATCGACTGCGGCGAAAAGGACGACGGCGACGAGGTCGTAAAATATTTGAAAGACAACAATATCGATACGGTGGATTATCTGTTTATAACTCATTTTGACAAGGATCACGTCGGAGGAGTGCCGGAGGTGCTTGACAATGTGAAAGCAGGTCAGATCATAACGCCGGATTACAAGGGTACAAACAAGGAATACGAGAATTATTTAAGCTCCGTAAGCGAGCATAATTACACCCCGATTTCTCTTACGGAAAATATTTCCTTCACTCTTGACGACACGCTTTTCGAGGTTTACGCTCCGCAAAAAAGGTCATACGCCGAGGGCGACAATGATTTTTCTCTGGCGATAAGCATAACCCACGGCGAAAATAAATTCCTGTTCACGGGCGACGCCGAGCAGGAACGGCTTACGGAAATACTTCGCCAAGCAAGCGGCGAATACGATTTCTTAAAGGTGCCGCATCACGGACGGTATAATAAAAAAACAGAGGAATTTTTACAAACGATAAACCCCGATTACGCGGTTATTACCTCCAGCGATAAAAATCCGGCGGAGAGCGAAACGCTTAGCGCTTTAAAGGACGTCGGCAGCGAGATCTATGAAACGAGAAACGGCGACGTGACGGTGATAAGCGACGGAAAAACGATAAAAATTTTTCAATAAAAATTTTTCAATAAATTGATTTTTCTAATTTTATTTTAATTTTTAAGGTGTATCATACAAGCATCGAAAGAGATAAAGGAGCTGATCTTAATGGCAATCGAAGTATTTAACAGATATGAGCATAAATATCTGCTTGACGAGGAAACTTATAAAAAGGTCATTAAAATAATGGATGCTCATATGGAGCTTGACAAGTACAACAAGGGACACCGCCCCTACACGATAGCGAATATATATTTTGACACAAAGGACGATTATCTGATCCGTCATTCGCTTGAGAAGCCGGAATACAAGGAAAAGCTGAGGCTTCGCGCTTACGGCGTCCCGAATGAAAGCACAAAAGTCTTTCTGGAAATAAAAAAGAAGTTCAACGGCATTGTAAACAAGCGCCGCACAACGTTAAGACTGAAGGAAGCGTATGATTTTGTGCGGACGGGAAACGCTCCCGTCCAAAAGGATTATATGAACGCTCAGGTCGTAAAGGAAATATCGTATTTCCTGAAATGCTATGACTTGAACCCGAAGGTGTATCTGGCATATGACAGGATCGCGTATTTTGAAAAGGGCAACCCTGACCTTAGAATCTCCTTTGACCGGAACATACGCTCGCGCCGCTGCGATGTTGCGCTGGAGGACGGCGACTACGGCAACCTGCTTTTGGACGACGGCGTGTATCTTATGGAGATAAAGACAGCAACGGCAAAGCCGCTGTGGCTTTCAAGGATGCTTACGGAGCTTGACATAAAACGCGAAAGCTTCTCAAAATACGGCACGGAGTTCAAACAGTATATAAACGGAAGATGCTGTGACGAAAGAATGAAAATAGCGATATGAGGTAAAGAAAATGGATTCTTTGTTTAATAATATTTTAGCAAACACCTCCGCCGATATGACAGTTACGACGGCGGTCATAACAATGCTTACGGCGATCGTTTTCGGCGCGGCGATAGCCTTTACATATTACAAAACGCAGGAGGATGAAAGCTTTCAGCGCAGTATGGCGGTAACGCTTTTAATGCTCCCGATCATACTGTCGGTCATAATTATTTTTGTGGGAAGCAATATCGCGAGGGCGTTCTCGCTTGCGGGAACCTTATCGATTATCCGCTTCAGGAGCGCGCCCGGCGATCCGAAGGATATAGGCTTTATATTCTTCGACATCGCGGCGGGACTCGCTTGCGGAGTCGGTCTGTACGGTTATGGGGCGTTATTCGTTGTTGTGCTGTGCGTTCTTATGTTCGTATGCGAGAAATGCAGATTCTTTGAAAAAAAATCGCTGCAGGAGAATTTAAGAATAACAATTCCGGAAGATCTCAATTATCAGAAAGCTTTTGACGATATACTTGAAAAATATACGCAAAAATATTCTCTGACAAGAATTAAAACCACGGACCTCGGCTCGCTTTTTGAGATATGCTATCACGTTGTAATGAAGGACAATCAAAACGAGCAGGAATTTTTAAACGAGCTGAGATGCAGAAACGGCAATCTGAACATAGTTCTTGCGGTCGCGCCCGGCGACAGTAAATAAGAAGGATTTAGTGTGAAAATAACGCGAAAGGAATGACAAAAATGAAAAAGCTTATTTCAATATTATTATGTATGGCAATGGTTATTTCCGCGATGGCTTCCTGCCTTGCGGCGGACGATGAAGAATGGAAAAACAACACAGGCACGATAGACCTTGACAATATGTCCGTCACAGGCGACGGTATAGAGGTAAACGGCAATACGATTTTAATTTCGCAGGGCGGCGATTTTACCGTAACGGGAACGCAAAGCGACGGAATGATACGCGTGAACACAGAGGATAAGGTCAAGCTAAGACTTAGCGGTATGTCGCTTACTAATACAACCGGACCCGCGATATTCTTTGAAAACACGGAAAAAGGATTTATAACCGTAACGGAAAATACGGAGAATTATCTTGCGGACGGCTCTCAATATTCCGTCGATGACGCGGACGCGGCTCTTTTCTCAAACGATGATTTGGAAATAAAGGGAGACGGCGCTCTTACGGTAACCGGAAATTATAAGCACGGAATAGCAAGCGATGACGATCTGTCCGTTGAAAACGGCGTAATCACAATCAATTCGACCGAACACGGTCTGAAGGCGAACAACGATATTAATATTACAGGCGGAACGCTTAATATAACGGCTGAAACGGGAAAAGGAATAAAAGCGGGCGAAACGCTTACCGTTGACGCGGGAAC
>CAZCZR010000040.1:0-15737 GCA_964503455.1 uncultured Lachnospiraceae bacterium
GGGGAGTCCGGTTGTTTCTTTGGCATCAGGACGTAAGCATATAGCCGATAGTATTGGCGGCTTTGCCATAGTGTCCGAGTATGCTGCGGACTATTTTGCTTTCAAGCATATCAGCCTTGCCGTTTTTCATTATATAGACAAGCCATGTCAGAATGAATTTTTCATCGGTTATGGTTTTTAAGCGGATCTTTTCAAAAATGTTGGCGTCCCCCTCAAAATCATAGCGCAAGGCGGCTTCATTGTAACACTTCAGCGCCTGCTGCTTCAGATCTTCAAATTCATAGCCTTCAAGAGTATCTATCCCGAATATCATCGCGGCGCTTTCCAGACCGGAGATTATATCGGCGGAATACATTCTTTTCGCCCTTGCGTATGAGTCGGAGGTGATGTAGTAATTACTGCCTGAATATACGCCGAACTCCTCAAGAGTATCGTAATAACCCATGCTTATATTTCCGGCAATACCCTCCGGATTGAAGTCAAGAGAACCAACGGCGCTCTTTTTCGGAGCTATGGTGCGTATATTGCGGCACAGGTTATTGAAGCTGCGCACTATGCCCGCGCCTTTTACATCAACGCTGATAATATTGGTATAACCCCTTTCCGTAAGCATACCCGCCGGACGGTTGTCATAAAACGCGCCGTCCGCGTAATCCTCTCCGTCTATGGTGACGCGCTTAAAGACGGGAAGAGCCGCGCTTGCCATAATGTAGTCCACCATTTCACCTTTCGGAATATCCTCGCAAAACATCGTAACGCCCGCTTTTTCCGTGAGAGAATACGTTACAAGACCGAAGTCTATCGGCGAATTTCTTAAAGAATCCTCGTCTATCATGCTTTTGAGCAGCTCGGCAAGGGGAGAAGTGTCAAGACCGTTGTTCGAGCGTATTTCTCTGGCTATAGCGGGGAAGTTGCGTATGTCAAACACATTGCTTTGTCCCGCCATTTCATCCGGCAGCTTGATGATGTCGCTCAGGGAGATGGACTCCCACATTTTAAGAACCGATTCATATTCGCCTTGAGCGAGCAAAGCGCCGTTTATCGCGCCTATGGACGTTCCCGTAACAGCTCCTATGTCAATGCCCAGCGTTTTAAGCGCCTTCCATACGCCGAGATGATACGATCCGCGTGTACCGCCTCCGGCAAGTATAAGACCCCATTTCATTAGCGATCCCTCCTTTTTATACTATAATATCACATAAACTGTAAGGATGTAAATACTTTTTTGCAAATTTAGAAAAAATTTATACTTAGTTTATTGATTTTTTATAATTTGATGCTATAATGAAGAAAATCAGGCTTTAGCAAAAAAGGAGGGGATAGTATGATTTGCGCTGCTTTGGCGGCTGTGCTTATATGCGCGGCGGCAGTGTTACGGCTGTCGGCTTTGCCCGGAAGTGCGTTTGCCGCAGGATGCCTTGCGGCTGCCGGTGCGATCTTTGGATTATATTTCGGCATAAGCGTTTTGAGCAGGAAATATCCGCGCGCGGCGAAAAGAGCGTTTGCCGTATTGACCGCCGTTATACTTGCGGGCGCGGCTGTATCTGCGGCGGCGCTTGCCTTTATAGTGACAGGCTCGCGCTCCGATGACGCGTCAAATGCGGATATCGCCGTTATAATGGGAGCCGGAGTACACGGGGAAGAACCGTCGCAGTCTTTGTACGACCGTCTTTGCGCGGCGAGGGAATATTTGGAGGAAAACCCTGATATAAAGGTGATAGTATCAGGCGGACAAGGTTCCGGCGAGAATATTACCGAAGCCGAATGTATGCGCCGCTGGCTTGAGGACAACGGCATTGCGCCGGAGCGTATAATCAAGGAGGATAAGGCTTCAAGCACCGCTGAAAATGCGGAATTTTCCATGGAGATAGCGAGAAGTCTTACAGGCAGGGACGGGATAACGGCTGCCGTTATAACATCAGACTACCACCTTGCAAGATCAAAGCTGTATTTTGAAAAAGAAGGCGCGCAGGCGCTGGGGGTCAGCGCGAAATCAAGCGTTCCGGCAGCGCTTGAGGCGGTGTATTATATCCGCGAGATTCCGGCGGTTATCATGAGCCTATTCATAAAAAGTTAATAAATTATTTAAAAACAGTTAAAAATATTTCCCTAAATATATGCTATAATTAAAGTCGGGGAACTACTGATCAATCAGCTCTTGTCGAGTTGGCACACATTGAACCTGCATACTATAATGAATCAGCGCTTCTCCGGAGTAAACATTGTGAGGAATTGGAAAAAAGTGGAATAAATTTACCCGGGTATGAATATATATAGTTTGTGAAGTAAAATACCAAGGAATTTTTTTCATAGCATATCTGAAAGGAATGAAAATGATGGAGAACAACAATCAAGCGAATGTAATAGGAATTATTGAAACAGAATTTGAGAAAAGCCACGAGATCTACGGCGAAACATTTTATATGTTCACGCTGAAGGTATCACGCTTGTCGGGAGCGTATGATCATCTCAAAACGATCGTGTCGGAGAGACTTTTAAGCGACGAGAGCTTTTGCGTAGGGGACATGGTGGAGATCACGGGACAGTTCAGGTCCTACAACAGCTACGATTCAAAAACGAACAGACTGATACTGTCTGTATTCGCCAAGGAAATAGTTCATGCGGACGGCGAGCAGAAGAACCCGAACCAGATATATTTAAACGGTTTCATTTGCAAGGAGCCGGTATACCGCACGACGCCCTTCGGCAGAGAGATAACGGATCTGCTTTTAGCGGTGAACAGGACTTACAATAAATCGGACTATATCCCGATCATCGCATGGGGCAGAAACGCCAGGTATACAAAAAATCTTAAGGTCGGCGACAACGTGAAAATATGGGGAAGGATACAGTCGCGTACATATCAGAAGCGTTTGTCGGAGGATGACGTTGTGACAAAGACGGCATACGAGGTATCCATAAACCGACTGGAGCTTGTGACGGCGGATAAGTCAGCCGATGAAGAAACCGGCGACGTATTGGCGGGGCAGATATAAATAAGAGCCGACAACCTTAAAAAGGGATCGCGGTGTCCGATTGGGCACAGCGGTCCCGATTTTTATGCCTCGGTTCAATTATTGTATAACCTCATAAAGTCCGGCGGCGTCATTTTTCAGGACGTGTTCCTTTATATCCAGAACACGAACCTTGACTGTCCTTTCGCCGAGGGTTATTTCAATGATGTCGTTTTCCTTAACGTTGTAGGACGCCTTGACCTGTCTGCCGTTTACGGTGATCCTGCCGGCGTCGCACGCCTCGTTTGCGACGGTGCGCCGTTTGATAAGGCGCGTTAGCTTTAAATATTTATCTATCCTCATATCCATGCCTCAATAAAAATGGACTGCAACACAAGTCACAGCCCATTTAAGGAACCACCGATTAATTATAGTGCAAAAGACGGGAAATACGCAAACTCAATGTGCGCTAAGCCGTCAGACGATAATCGATCGGCGATCCCTTATTTATGCGATTACTTATTTACGATGTCTTTTAAAGCTTTGCCTGCCTTGAAAGCGGGAACCTTTGAAGCGGCTATCTTGATAGTTTCGCCTGTTCTGGGGTTCTTGCCCGTTCTGGCTTCTCTTGCTCTGACCTCAAATGTACCGAAACCTACAAGCTGTACCTTTTCACCGTCTGCCAGCGTGTCTGTGATAACGCTGAGGACTGCATTTACAGTTGCTTCGGCCTCTTTCTTTGATACATCTGCTTTGTTTGCTACGTTTGCAATCAGCTCTGTTTTGTTCATGCCAATTTCCTCCTAACTTAAAACAATATATTTTTTCCGCCAAACAAGCGGATATATGCAGTATCAGGCGTTTGCGCCGTTTTGCACAAAACGCAGATTACCTTCTTATATTCTATTACAAAATTCACCGTATGTCAAGAGATTTTATAAAAAAAATACTATAAATACGAAAATTTGTTAGTTTTCCTTTACTTTTTCCCACAATTTATCCAATTCTTCAAGGGTCATGCCGCTCATACCGCGTCCGTCCTCATCCGCGAGCCTTTCAACTTCTTTAAAACGCGCCGTGAACTTGTCCGATGCGTCCGCCAAAGCCGTTTCGGGGGTCACGTGCAAAAAACGTCCCAGATTGACAGCCGCGAACAGCAGATCGCCGTATTCCTCGGCAATGTGCGCTTCATCCTTGGAAGCGGCGGCGGCTTTAAGCTCGTCAAGCTCCTCATAAACCTTATCGTACACCGGCTTTATATCATCCCAGTCAAAGCCTGCCGCTCCGGCTTTTTTCTGTATCTTTTCCGCCCTCATAAGCGCCGGAAGATAATGAGGCACATCGTCCAGCATACTTGAATACGAGTCAAGCTTTTTTTCTTTTTTCTTATTTTTCTCCCAGCTGCCGAGAGCTTCCTCCGCGGATGCCGCGCTGTCGCCGCCGAATACGTGAGTATGGCGGGATATGAGCTTATTGCATATCTCGTTCAGCACCGTGTTATAGTCGAAGCGTCCCTCCTCCTTTGCAATCTGCGAGTGAAACACCACTTGAAGAAGCACATCGCCAAGCTCGTTTGCGAAAGCCTTGTCATCGCCGGAGTTCAGAGCGTCTATAGCCTCGTAAGACTCCTCTATAAGAGATTTCCTTATCGATTCGTGAGTCTGCACCCTGTCCCATGGACAGCCGTTTTCGCTGCGGAGTATTTCCATGATCTTTAAAAGATCCTCTGTAGTATATTGTTCCTTGTGTAAATCAATATCCATTTCAAATCATTCCTTCGGTATATTTGTATAATGGAATTATACCATTTTATCGCGCGTATGTCAAGGCTTTGAGGCGTTTTTTGGGCTGCCTGTTAAAAGCGCGGCAAAAAGAAAGAACGCCGCCGCGCCCGCAAGACCGAGTATGGCTACGGTTCCGGCCGCAGGCATGGCAAGAGCGTACACGCGCGAGCGAAGCAGCAGCATTACCGCCGCCATACCGCCGCCGCACAGTACCGGCTTTACAAGTATATCCTTTATGCGCAGCTTTAAACCTGCTTTTTTTCGCAGGAGCGTTAGATTTACGCACATACTTACAAAAAAGCATATATCCGACGCAATCACCGCGCCGAGGATATTCAGCTCCGGCACCGAAATAAGCAATATATTCGCCGCAAATTTTACGGCGTAGGTGAGAATCAGCACCGGAAACGATGAATACGCGTATCCCGACATTTGAAGCACCGATACGGCAAGACCGTCAACGGCGATAAAAAGTATGCCCGGCGATATGAGCGAGAGCATGGGCGCGGAGGAGGAATTTTTAAAAAGCAGATCAAGCAGCTCTTTGGACAGCACTCCCGTTCCGACAGCCGCAGGCACCGCGAAAAGCACGGTCATACGCATAGCGGTTTCCGCATGGCGAAGCGCCTTCTGCTTTTCTCCTGTGGCAAGCGCGCCCGATATAAGCGGCAGCGCCGATACGGAAAATGTCGCTGTGATGCCGACCGGCAGATGGAACACCGTAAGCGCATAGCCTGTATACGCGCCGTAGAGCTGTCCGGCAGCCGCGTCGTTAAGCCGTCCGTGGGAGATGATAGTTTCATACGCGCTCTTAAACGCGGGGAACACGCTTTTAAATACCGAGGCGGAGCTTTGCGTAAATTCACTCATCACAAGCATACGGCGTATAATGGCGGTGTCGGCAAGGGACAGAGCGTTTGAGGCGGCTGATATAAGCAGGAGAGGCATAGCGCATGAGAAGATCATACCGGACGCGGAGCGTATGCTTATCGCGGGTTTATCGCGGTTTTTGAGCCGGTGGGGAAGATACATCAAAAAAAGCATTGCCGTTGCCAGAGCCTCTCCGGCGGTAACGCCGAGCAGTGATCCGGCGGCGCTTTGCGCAAGGGAATAAGAAAACATCAGGGCAAGCATATATCCGGCGATAAGCTTTACAGCCGATTCCGTGACCTGAGATAAAGCCGTAGGCAGCATATCCGATGCGCCCTGATAATAGCTTTTAAACGCTATTCCGAGAGCCACCAAAAGCACGGATGGCGCGAGCGCGCGCATACCGAGAGCGGAAGCAGGCTCATGCAGCGCCGCCGCAAGAAAGTCCGATCCGAGCCATAAAAGAGCCCCTCCCGCAGCGCCGAATACGGTCAGAAGGATCACAAGCGCGGTTATACATTTAAATACGCCGCCCTTGTCACCGAGAGCAAGCCTTTCGGAAACGGCTTTGGAGCCTGCAAAAAGAAACCCCGCCGTCGAAAGCGACATAACGGCGGCGTAAGCTTGAAACGCGGTGTTATAAAGGGACATACCTTCCTCGTTAAGCAGATATGTAAGCGGGACCTTTAATACGGCGCCGAGTATTTTTGATATGGTGTTCGCGATTATAAGTATGAGCGCACCGGTTATAAAGCTGCGGCGCGGGTCGTGTCCGCCGGTCATGGCAATTCTCCTTTCGGCGGGGATTTTGGATTGACATCCGCCGCCGTTTATGATATACTATCTCTATGAACAGAGTATGTCCCGTATGACGGGCGGCATGGAGGATTAAGATGACACATATAGAGAAGATACACACGGCGCGCGGAAGAGTGCGTGTCCCCGGAGATAAATCAATCTCGCACAGAGCGGTCATGCTTGGCGCTGTAGCGGACGGCGTGACGGAGATAGACGGCTTTTTGATGGGCGCGGACTGTCTGTCCACGATAGAGTGCTTTCGTGATATGGGAATAGATATAGATGCGCGCGGCGGTCATGTAACGGTACACGGCAAGGGTATGCACGGTCTTAAAGCGCCCGAAAAAACGCTTTATACAGGCAATTCCGGCACGACAACGCGTCTTTTGACGGGACTTTTGTCGGCGCAGGCTTTTGACTGCGAGATAACCGGCGACGCTTCAATATGCAAACGCCCGATGAAAAGAGTTTCAAAGCCGCTTTCGCTTATGGGCGCGCGCATAGAAGGAGATTACTGCCCGCTGAAAATACACGGGGGACGGCTTCACGGCACGGAATACACAATGGAGGTTGCTTCCGCGCAGGTAAAGACCGCGATAATACTCGCCGCGCTCTACGCTGACGGAAAGACGGTTATACACGAAAAGGAAAAATCCCGCGATCATACAGAGCTGATGCTTTCGGCAATGGGCGCGGATATATCGGTCAGCGGGCTTGATATTACCGTCGGAAAAACGGAAAAGCTCACAGCGCTTAACGTATGTGTGCCGGGAGATATATCCTCGGCGGCGTTTTTCATGGTGCTTGCCGCGATAATGCCGGATGCGGACGTTACGATAGAGAATGTGGGTCTTAATCCGACAAGGACGGGTATTATAGATGTGTTCCGCGATATGGGTGCGGATATGGAGATAATAAACGAGCGCACTTCGGCGGGGGAGCCTGTGGGGGATATACGCGTAAAGACCTCAAACCTTCATGCCGCGCATATAGGCGGCGCGCTGATACCAAGACTTATCGACGAGATACCGGCTATAGCCGTTGCCGCGCTTTTCGCCGAGGGCGAAACGGTCATAAGCGACGCGGCGGAGCTTAAGGTAAAGGAAACCGACAGGATCGCCGCTGTCGTGACGGAGCTTAAAAAATGCGGCGCGGATATCGAGGCGGCAGATGACGGCATGATAATACACGGCAAAAAGCCGCTTCACGGCGCGGAATTTTGCGCATATGCCGATCATCGCATGGCAATGAGCCTTACCGTGCTTGCGCAGGCCATAGACGGTGACTGCTTTATTGATGATGCGGACTGCGTGCGTATCTCTTATCCGGATTTTTATGATAATTTAAAAAGCTTAGGGTAATTGTACGGGTATTCGGGAAAATAAAAAGCTGCCCCTTGTAAAGGCAGCTTAATTTTTTTTGTGCTTTGCAGGCTACAGCTTCTCGACGATGTTTTGTATCGAGGCGCATTGAGCCTTTATTTTTTCGCGGAAGGCGTTCGCTTCAAGGCGCATCGAATTGAGCCGGCGCTGCTGCGAAAGCAGCTCCTCGCCGATCTGTTTTTCCTTTTCGGCGGCGTTCAGCTCCGCCTTTTTCGTGATGTAGCGCGCCTCGGTCTCGGCGTTTTTCTTGATTTCTTCCGCAGTGCTTTTAGCCATATCAAAGGATTTCTGCATCGAGGCTTCCATTGCCTCGTAGCGGGACACCGTTTCCGTGAGAACATTCACCCTGCTGCGGAGATTTTTGTTTTCCTCGATAACACTGTCGTAATCCTTTATCACCGTGTCGAGAAATTCATCGACCTCCTCTTTTGCATAGCCGCGCAGTTTTATGTTAAATTCCTTTTTCTGTATGTCCTGCGGTTTAAGCATTTGTGATACCTCCTTTAAAGCGTCTTTATATATATTTTTTGATATTTATATGAAGCCGTTGTTTTCTTGTTGCGCCGGATATGCCGTCTATCCTTGCGCGCCCGAAGCCGCGTACAGAAATAAGATCCCCCGGCTTTACCTCGCGGGACACATTTTCCGCCAAAACATGATTCACGCTTACCTTCCCCGCGCGGATAAGCTCCGCCGATGCGCTGCGCGATTTCCCTGTCAGCGCCGCCGCTACAGCGTCAAGCCTCATGCTTGGCACGACAATGCCGACAGCGCGGTAGGCGGGCTCGTAGTCCGCTGTCGCTTCGAGAGGCACAAGCTCGCCCTTTACGCCGGTATTCGCTATCTTTGAGATGTTCATCAGAACGAAATCCGCAATATCCTCGCATAAGATCACATGACCGCATCCGTTTATTATGAGAATATCCCCTGTTTTGTCGCGCTCTATTCCAAGAGACATAAGCGTTCCGAGATAATCCCTGTGGGAAAGCTCCCTGCCGCCGCGCCCCGGTGAAAAGCGTATGCACTTTATGGGGAACGCTCCCTCCGAAGGCTCCTCCCATTCGGGAAACACGCCTATCATGCGGCGTTCGGCGTCTTTTCTTCCGCCGTATTCCATGACGTTGAAGCCGTAACTGTATTTCACGTTTGCGTGAATATAAGCAAGCTCTCCTCCGTCAAGAAAACGCGAGAATACAGGGGAGGAATATTTTTCGCATTTTGAGAACAAATCTCCTGTTTTAGCTTTAAGAATTTCCATGTTATACGACTGTTTATTTCAATAAAATTATTATACGCAAAAAGAGCCGTTCACATTAACAGCTCTTTCTATTAAAAACTTTTCTTAGGAACAAGTATAAACCCATGATGATCAGATATTCCAGCTGTTGTGTACCTGTGCTTTCAGAACCTCGCCTTCGATGTCGACATTTGCGGGCGCCGCCACAAAAATACCGCCCGAAACCCGCTCGATATTTCCGCCCAGACCGTATACGGTGCCGGCTACGAAATCAACAATGCGCCTTGCCTCGTCCGTTGTCAGAGTACCCACGTCAAATATGACCGGGCGTCTTGCCTTAAGCTCGTCCGAAACATTCTTAGAGTCATCAAAGTCTGTCGGCTTCATGATAATGATCTGTGACTGACCGATCCTTGTTACGGGTGAAACCTTTGACGGGCTCTTTCTTGTGAAGGAAGAGCGCTGAGCCTCAGCTTCCGCAGCCGCATCATCGGCGACCCCGTCGTAGTCGTAATACTCATCGTAATCGTCATCGCCAAGACCCATAAAGCCTTTAACCGAGTCCAACAATCCCATTTAAATGTCCTCCTTTTCTATGGTTGAGTACTCCGAAAAGCGGCTGGCGCGTTTTAGCGGGTACTCCTGTTAGGCTTTTGTATATTGAATGATATTTACATAAATCCTACTGTGTCATCGATCCGTAATCGCGCGCGCCGAATATCGCGCTGCCGACACGAACCATATTTGAGCCTGCGGCAATGGCTTCTTCAAAATCGCCGCTCATACCCATAGACAAATATTCCATACTAACATTATCATATTTTTTTGCCCGAATGTCAATAAATATTTTATGCATTTCTTCAAATTGGTGCAAGATGTCTATATTTTCGCCTTTTTTTTGTGCAATTGTCATCAAACCGACGATTTTTACGTGGGTAAGTTTGCCCGCATATTCCAAAATATTGTATATTTCCGACGGATGTATACCCGATTTCGACACCTCGCCGGAGATATTTATCTGTATAAGAACCTTCATTACAAGATCATGCTGTATGGCGCGGCGCTCGATCTCGTCGAGAAGTCCCGTCGAATCGACAGAATGGATAAGGCATACTTTGTCGATAATGTATTTGACCTTGTTTTTTTGCAGCTGACCGATCTGATGCCATCTTACGGGAAGCGCGTCGGGATATTTATCGCGTATTTCCTGCGGGCGGTTTTCGCCAACATCCGTAACGCCGGCGCGGACTGCTTCGTTGAGCATTTCCACGGGATGTGTCTTTGTGACCGCCACAAGGGTTATTTCGCCCGGATCTCTGCCGCAGGCTTCGCAGGCTTTTCGGATGCGTTCCTTTACAGAGGCAAGATTTCTCTTTATATCAACCGAGTTATCCGCCATGAAGATCATTTCCTTTCGATATAAATTCTGTCTGTGTCGGCAAGCTGATTTTTCGCGTCCTCCGGCGATGCTATAAGGAACTCGTCCTCATCGTAATAGCGCATAAGCACCTCCACGGGATAGAAATCCTTTATGTTCTTGCTTTCCGCCCATACTCCGGTTACGCCGTCGTTGTCAACGACAGCCGTGGACGGGACTATATATCCCGAATGGCTCGAAAATACTATATCCGCGTTGCTTTCGCGTATGGAGTAAGCGCCTTCGAGGTAGAATGAGCTTTCAAAAAGAATGACCGCCTCATTGTCCTCTGTTTCCGAAATCTTTATGATTTCCGCCGACACCTCCTCGCCGGGGATGTTTTCAAAGCGCAGGGTGACGCTTGTGCCTTCCTTTATTTCAGGAACCGCCGACATATCCACAAGCGCCATTACATACCATATATGATTGTTTACGACCTTTGCGACCGGAGAGTTTTTCTCGACCGAGTCGGAGGCGGTGTATGATTCGGCGGACTTAAGGCTTTTGAAGTCGGAAACGCTGTAGTTTTGAGCGTTCTCAAGGGTGAGGACGGACTCCATTCCGTCAAAGAAGGTGGTGAAAATACCCGCGCGGTCGGTTGTGATCTCGGCCTTGCCGCCGCCTATCCTGTCCTCTATAAGCTTTTTCTGCCGCTCCAGATCCTCGACAGTGCCGCTCTCGCCGTCGGAAATATCGATTCCCCTAAGACTTTTCAGCTCGTTTTTCAGCGAGCGTATGGTCTTTATATCGTTGCTCTGCGCTGCGTCTATTATGGAAGCTTTGACGGTTTCTATGCGGCTTTCGACGGATACGGAATCCGTCTTGGAAGCCGAGGTGCGGGTTTGCTTTTGCTCATCCAAACGCGCATCGGCGATTTTTTTGTCAACGGCGCTCAGCTCCTGAAGCGTATCCGAGTCGGCATTGCCGTAATAAACGGTGCTTATAACAGCGTTGTTCGCTACGCGCTCGCCTTCGGACACGTTGCGGTATACCGTTCCTTTGCCCGGCGAAGTGAACACGCTTTCATCGCGTATTATAAAAGCACGGGCAGTCACTTTTTCTTCACGAGTCTGAAGCACGGAGTCAACAGAATTTAGCGGCTTGTTAAGGTATCGTATTCCGTAAAACGCCACTGCCGCCGCAATGATCAGTGACACGAGTATAATGGTTTTTTTCATTTAATAATATGCACTCCTGCTTTATAATGCCGTATATGTTTATTATACATTATAATTCGATAAAATACAAGAGTTTTTTTAAGATTTTTAAAAAGGGGGATACAAAATAAGAGCATTACGGAATATATAGGGTCATATATGGTAATAATACACAAATAACCGCTTGGCAAAGGCGAAAAATTCGTCACGCAAAAGCGCCCGCAAAAATAAAAAAAACGTGAAAAGGCTTGACAAAACAGGGAATTTTATATATAATATAAAGGCTGGCATGAAGAAAAATATGCCCGCGCCGGAGAAGATCATATTTTAAGGGGACATGAAAAATGATTACCGAAGCTGAAAAAAACAGGCTGGTCGTCGGTTACAAGCAGACGATGAAGGCGTTTGACAAAAAACAGGTACAAAAGCTGTTTCTTGCATCGGACGCGGGAGAACAGATGATAAAGCATCTGGAAGAAGCGTGTGAAAAAAACGGCGCGGAGGTTTTTTATATCTCCGATATGAGATCTCTGGGTAAGATGTGCGGCATTCGCGTGGGAGCTTCCTGCGCCGCAGTGCTGGCATAAATTTTAAATTTTTTTAAGAAAAGGAGGTATGATTCGGTATGCCTACATTTAATCAATTGGTTAGAAAAGGTAGACAGACTTCAATAAAGAAGTCAACCGCACCCGCACTTCAGAAGAGTCTTAATTCTTTGAAGAAAAAAACAACAGACAAAAGCTCACCCCAAAAGAGAGGCGTATGCACAGCTGTAAGAACAGCCACACCCAAAAAGCCTAACTCGGCTTTGAGAAAAATTGCCAGAGTAAGACTTTCAAACGGAATCGAAGTAACGGCTTATATTCCGGGTATCGGTCACAACTTGCAGGAACACAGCGTCGTTCTTATCAGAGGCGGCAGAGTAAGAGACCTTCCGGGTACGAGATACCATATCATCAGAGGTACTCTTGATGCTCAGGGCGTTGCAAACAGACTGCAGTCGAGATCAAAGTACGGTGCAAAGAGACCGAAGGCTGCCAAGAAGTAATTTCGGTTGTCTTAAAACAGGATTAAATCACAAAATTGCATATCGGATTATACATTTATATATAAAGGAACCATTGATCGATCAGTGCTTCCTTACGTAACCGGATGCACAACGGAGGCCGCAAGGCCTTTGAGTACCTGTGATTATTATTAATTACACAAGGAGGGAAGAACAGTGCCAAGAAAAGGTTTTATAGCAAAGAGAGAGGTACTGCCCGATCCGATATACAACAGTGTTATTGTGACAAAGCTTATCAATAACATTATGTTGGACGGTAAAAAGGGCGTGGCTCAAAAGATAGTATACGATGCTTTTGAGATCGTAGCTGAAAAAACAGGCAAGGACGCTTTGGAGGCGTTTGGCGAGGCAATGGACAATATTATGCCTGTGCTTGAAGTAAAGGCAAGACGTGTCGGCGGCGCTACCTATCAGGTTCCTATGGAAGTGCGTCCCGAAAGACGTCAGACACTGGGCTTGAGATGGCTTACACGCTATTCGAGAGAGCGTCATGAAAAGACAATGAAGGAAAAGCTGGCTAATGAGATCATCGATGCGATAAACTGCACCGGCGGCGCTTACAAAAAGCGCGAGGATACTCATAAGATGGCTGATGCCAACAAGGCATTCGCTCACTACAGATGGTAGTTTTCCAAAATATAAGGAGGAAATAACATCATGGGCAGAAAAGTTTCACTTGAAAATACAAGAAATATCGGTATCATGGCTCACATTGATGCCGGTAAGACAACAACAACCGAGAGAATCCTCTACTATACCGGACGAGTTCACAAAATCGGCGAGACTCACGAGGGAGCCGCCACGATGGATTGGATGGCACAGGAGCAGGAAAGAGGTATAACGATTACCTCGGCTGCTACAACGTGTTTCTGGGGCGAAAGAGGAAACAAGGACAAGAAGAGGATAAACATTATCGACACTCCGGGACACGTTGACTTCACGGTTGAGGTACAGCGTTCGTTGAGAGTTTTGGACGGCTCGGTCACGGTAATGTGCGCAAAGGGCGGCGTTGAGCCTCAGTCGGAGACGGTTTGGCGTCAGGCAAACGACTACAACGTTCCCCGTATGGTATACGTCAATAAGATGGATATCATGGGCGCGGACTTCTACAGAGTTGTTGACATGATACATGAGCGTCTGCACGCAAACGGCGTGCCGATTCAGCTTCCTATAGGCGCTGAAGAGACTTTCAAGGGTATTATCGACCTTATCACAATGAGAGCGGAGGTCTATTATGACGACCTTGGAAATGACGTTCGTGACGAGGATATTCCCGCCGATATGATGGATCAGGCTGAGGAATACAGACAGAATATGATCGAAAGGATCGCCGAGACGGATGAAGTTCTTATGGAAAAGTTCTTCAACGAGGAGGAGATAACGGTCGATGAGATCAGAGCGGCTTTGAGAAAGGCTACGATCAACAATGAGATAGTTCCCGTTCTCTGCGGAACATCTTACAGAAACAAGGGCGTTCAGATGCTTCTGGATGCTATAATCGACTATATGCCGTCGCCGGTTGACGTCCCCGCCATTAAGGGCATTAACCCCGACACCGACGAGGAAGATGAAAGACCTTCATCTGACGATGCTCCGTTCGCAGCGCTTGCATTCAAGATTGCGACGGATCCGTTCGTAGGAAAGATATGCTTCTTCAGAGTATATTCGGGTACGGTAAACGCCGGATCGTATGTTCTCAACGCCTGCAAGGGTCACAAGGAAAGAATGGGACGTATCCTTCAGATGCACGCTAACCACCGTGAGGATATTGATACCTGCTACGCGGGCGATATTGCCGCTGCCGTAGGTCTTAAAAACACCACCACGGGCGAAACGCTGTGTGACGAAAAGCACCCGATAATATTGGAGTCGATGGACTTCCCCGAGCCGGTTATCCGCGTCGCTATCGAGCCTAAGACAAAGGCGGGTCAGGAAAAGATGGGCATCGCTTTGGCGAAGCTTGCCGAAGAGGATCCTACTTTCAAGACATATACCGATGAGGAAACGGGTCAGACGATCATCGCCGGCATGGGCGAGCTTCACCTTGAGATCATCGTGGACAGACTTCTGCGTGAGTTTAAGGTAGAGGCGAATGTGGGCGAGCCGCAGGTTTCGTACAGAGAGGCGATCAGAAAGTCTGTCAACATCGAGCATAAATATGCGCGTCAGTCGGGCGGTAAAGGTCAGTACGGTCACGTTATGCTTAAGCTTGAGCCTCTTGAAGAAGGCAAGGGCTACGAGTTTGTAAACGCCGTTGTCGGCGGCGCAATACCGAAGGAGTATATCCCCGCTGTTGACGCGGGTATTCAGGGCGCTATGCAGTCAGGTGTGCTTGCGGGTTACAACGTAGTTGATGTAAAGGCTACTCTTTACGACGGTTCGTACCACGAGGTTGACTCTTCGGAAATGGCGTTCAAGATCGCCGCTTCCATGGCGTTCAAGGAAGGTATGAAAAAGGCAGATCCCGTTATCAAGGAGCCTATCATGCTTGTAAACGTTACCATGCCGGATGAATACATGGGTGATGTTATGGGCGACCTTAACTCACGCCGCGGACTTATCCAGAAGATGGAAGCGAGGACAGGCGCTCAGCAGATAACTGCACTTGTTCCGCTGTCGGAGATGTTCGGCTATGCGACAGAGCTTCGTTCAAGAACACAGGGACGCGGTCAGTATACCATGGAACCGTCACACTACTCCGAAGTGCCTAAGAGCATACAGGAGAAAATTATCAACGAAAGAAACAAAGGCAACTGATATATTCATAAATAAATATGGATAAATTGAATATTTTTTGAGAAAATTTCAAAAAAGACTTGATTTTTTCGTAAAAAGATTGTACAATAGTGTTATTAAAGATTTTTTAACCTAATGAAATATTAAGGAGGAAAACAAAAATGGCAAAAGCTAAATTCGAAAGAACTAAGCCGCACGTAAATATCGGTACTATCGGTCACGTTGACCATGGTAAGACAACTCTTACAGCGGCTATAACAAAGGTTCTCGCTATGAAAGGTCAGGCTCAGTACGAAGCTTACGATATGATTGATAAGGCTCCGGAAGAGAGAGAAA